>NZ_JACHIU010000001.1:4990672-5304914 GCF_014207705.1 Sphaerisporangium rubeum | reverse complement strand
TCACCGAGCTCCCGTGCCGCCTCCGGCTGGAACAGGTTGTACGTCCCCGCCGAACCGCAGCACAGGGACCCTTCGGCGATCTCCCTGAGCGTCAGCCCCGGCACGCCGGCGAGCAGCGCGCGCGGCTGGTCGCGCACCCCCTGCGCGTGCGCCAGGTGGCAGGCGTCGTGGTAGGCCACGGTCATCGGCAGCGGATGCCGCTCCGCCGCCGGGCCGAGTTCGGCGAGGAACTCCGACAGGTCGGCGAACCGCAGCGCGCGGACCCGGCCGGCCCACGCCGGATCGCCGGCCAGGAGGTCGGCGTACTCCTTGGTGCTCGACCCGCATCCGGCCGCGTTGACCACCACGGTCGTCACCCCGGCCCGCTCGAACGTCTCGACGGTGCGCCGCGCGAACCGCGCCGCCTCCTGCGGCCGTCCCGAGTGCACCGACAGCGCGCCGCAGCACCCCTGCCCTCGCGGGATCACCACGTCGCATCCCTCAAGCGCGAGGACCCGCGCCGTGGCGGCGTTCACCTGGGGGAAGAACTCGCTCTGCACGCACCCCGTGAGCAGCCCCACGGTCGCTCTGCGCGGCCCGCGCGCCGCCACCCGCTCCGGCAGCCGCACCCGCCGCCGCGGCGCCTGCGGCGCGAGCTCCGCCATGGCCGCGAGGCGCGCGTCGAGCCGTTCCAGCAGCGGCCGTGCGCGGGACCGCAGCCCTTGGCCCGCACGCAGCGGCGTACGCAGGGCCCGCAGCCGGCGGGGGTAGGGGAACAGCCCGAACACCAGCCCGCGGAACACCCGGTCGGCCAGGGGACGGCGCCGCAGGCGCTCCACCTCGGCCCTCGTGGACTCGATCAGCTTGTCGTACCGCACCCCCGACGGACACGCGGGGACGCAGGCCATGCAGCCGAGGCACGCGTCGAAGTGGCCCGCCATCTCGGCCGTCATCGGTGTGCCTTCGACGTGCTGCTTCATCAGGTGGATCCGGCCGCGCGGCGAGTCCATCTCCTCACCCCACAACGTGTAGGTGGGGCAGGCCGGCAGGCAGAAACCGCAGTGCACGCAGTCGCCGATCAGCTCGGGGTCCATCGTCTCACCCCGCCTTCCCCGCGCCGGGGGTCCGGCCCGGCGCCATCCGGTCCTCGGGGTCGAACCGTTCCTTGACCCGCCGCATGAGCGCGGCGGCCCCCACCGGCCCCCAGCGGTCCAGCGGCCCGGTGGCCGGAGTGTCCCATACGACCAGTCTGCCGCCGCGGGTCCCGAGCGCGGCCCGTACCCGTGACACGAACGCGCCGACGGCCCCGGCGGGTGCCGCGGCGTCCAGCCCGAGCCACAGGACGGCACAGGCGGCCGACCCGCGCACGTGGACGGCGAGCGGCCCCGCGGCCTCGGCCACCACGCCGATGGCGTGCCCCGCCGAGGCCGGCGGCACCCGCAGTTCGAGCAGGTACCCGCCGTCCGGCGGTGACCCCCACCAGGCCGGCGGGGTGGCCGACGGCGGCACGACGGCGCCGAGCAGGTCCCCGGCGGCTTCGGCGCGCTCGCCGGCCGCGACGCCTTCGATCAGGACGGTCACGGTCGCCGGCCCGCCGGGATCGGGGACGTCGATCTCGACGGCGCTCGGTTCGAGCGGTGACCCGGCGACGGCGCCGACGGCGTCGAGCCGGCCGGCCTCGGGTGCCGTGGCGGTGACGTAGGCGCGGGAGGAGGGGAGCGGACGCAGCCGGAAGGTCGCCTCGGTGATCACGCCGAGGGTGCCGAGCGAGCCGGTGAACAGCTTGCCGAGGTCGTACCCGGCGACGTTCTTGACGACCCTGCCGCCGGCCCTGGCGACCGTGCCGTCCGCGAGGACGACCGTGATCCCGATGAGCAGGTCGCGTCCGGTGCCGTACCGCAGGCGCCGCGGTCCGGCGGCCCCGGTGGCGAGCACCCCGCCGACGGTGGCGGGCCCCGGCGGCACGTCCAGAGCCAGCTCCTGGCCGGACGCCGCGAGCGCCTCGCCGAGATCCCGCACAGGCAGCCCCGCCTGCACCCGGACCACCAGGTCACCGGCCTCGTGCTCCAGCACCTGGTCCAGGCGCCGGGTGTCGAGCAGCAGGTCGCACCGCTCAGGCGGTCCACCCCAGCCGATCTTGGTACGTCCGCCGGCCGGGACCACGGCGAGCCCGCGCCGCGCCGCGGCACGCAGCACGACCGCGACCTCCTCGGTGGACGCGGGGGAGGCGACCCACCGGGGCTCGGCCCCGGCGACCGTGTCGCCGGGGCCGGCGTCCCGTACCGCCACACCGGTCCCCGACAGCTCCGTGCCGGCGTTCATCGGTGTCTCCGCACGACGCGCATCAGAACAGTTCCGCCTCTCCTGAGGCCACCAGCGGGTGCACGCCTTTGCGCACCCCCGGCGCCTCCCCGCACAGGCGCGGCGTCGGGAAGACCTTGCCGGGGTTGGACAGGCCGCGCGGGTCGAAGGCGCAGCGCAGCAGCTGCATGGTGTCCAGGTCGTCCGGGCCGAACATCGCGGTCATGTGCTTGGCCTTGTCCACCCCGATGCCGTGCTCGCCGGTGATGGACCCGCCGTACGCCACGCACAGCGCGAGGATCTCGGCCGACACCTGCTCGGCCCGCTCACCGGCCCCGTCCTCGGTGTCGTCGAACAGCACCAGCGGGTGCAGGTTGCCGTCCCCCGCGTGGAAGACGTTCGCCACCCGGACGCCGAACCGCGCCGACAGCTCCTCGATGCCGGCGAGCACCTGCGGCAGCGCCGTGCGCGGCACCACGCCGTCCTGCACGAGGTAGGCCGGGCTGATCCGGCCCACGGCGGCGAACGCCGACCGGCGGCCCTTCCAGATCGCCTCCCGCTCCGCCGGGTCGTCGGCGGTACGCGTCTCGAACGCGCCGCTGCTCAGACACAGCTCGCGCACCCGCGTGAACTGCGCGGCCACCTCGGCGGCCGGGCCGTCCAGCTCGACGATCAGCACGGCGCCGGCGCCTGCCGGGTAGCCGCACCGCACCGCCGCCTCGGCGGCCTCGATGGCGAGCGCGTCCATCATCTCGATCGCCGCGGGCACGATGCCGGCCGCGATGATCGCCGACACGGCCGTGCCGCCGGACTCCACGCCGGGGAAGGCGGCCAGCAGCGTGGTCACCGTCTCAGGCGCGCGGCTCAGCCGTACGGTGATCTTGGTGGCGATGCCGAGGGTGCCTTCCGAGCCGATGAAGGCGCCGAGCAGGTCGTACCCGGGGTCGTCGGCGTCCAGCGTCACGATCTCCCCCTGCGGCGTGACCAGCTCGACGGCCAGCACGTGGTTCACCGTGAAGCCGTACTTCAGGCAGTGCGCGCCGCCGGAGTTCTCCGCGACGTTGCCGCCGATGGAGCAGACCTGCCTGCTGGAGGGATCAGGCGCGTAGTAGTACCCGTGCGGAGCCGCCGCCTCGGTGATCGCGAGGTTGGTCACCCCCGGTTCCACGACTGCACGCCGGTTCGGGATGTCGATCTGGAGGATCCGCCGCATGCGCGACATCACGATCAGCACCCCGTCGGTGCGCGGCACCGCGCCGCCGGACAGCCCCGTGCCGGCGCCGCGCGCCACGAACGGCGTGCCGGCCGCGTCGCACTCACGCACCACCGCGGCCACCTGCTCGGCCGTCTCCGGCAGCACCACGACGGCGGGGGTGGCCCGGTGGTAGGTCAGGCCGTCGCACTCGTAGGTGCGCAGCCGCACCGGGTCGGTGATCACCGACCCGGGGCCGAGCAGCCGCAGCAGCCGCGCCGTCAGGTCCGGCAGGGGGGACGCGGTGGCGGTCACGGCATGCGCGCGTAGGCCGGCAGGGTCAGGAACTCGGCGAAGTCGTCGTCCAGCGCGACCTCCTTGAACAGCTCGGCGGCCTGTTCGAACCGCGCGGCGTCGAACCCCGGCTCCTCGCGCATCGCGGAGAGCTCCTCGCCGATCACCTGCTCCACCAGCTCCCGCGTGACGACGTTCCCGGTGTCGGCGAGCCGGATGTCGTTGTGGATCCACTGCCAGATCTGCGAGCGGGAGATCTCGGCGGTCGCGGCGTCCTCCATCAGGTTGTGGATGGCCGCCGCGCCGGAGCCCGCCATCCACGCCGCCAGGTAGCGCAGCGCCACATCCACGTTGTTGCGCAGCCCCGCCTCGGTGATCTCGCCGGGGGTCTTGTCGACCGAGAGCAGGTCGGCGGCGCTCACCGAGACGTCCTCACGGAGCCGGTCGAGCTGGTTCGGCCGGTCGCCGAGCACCGCGTCGAACACCTCGCGGCACACCGGCACCAGGTCCGGATGCGCCACCCACGAGCCGTCGAACCCGTCGCCGGACTCGCGGGTCTTGTCGGCGCGCACCTTCTCCAGGGCCACCTTGTTGACCTCGGGGTCGCGGCGGGAGGGGATGAACGCCGCCATGCCGCCGATGGCGTGCGCGCCGCGCCGGTGGCACGTGCGCACCAGCAGCTCGGTGTAGGCCCGCATGAACGGCGCGGTCATGGTGACGGCGTTGCGCTCGGGCAGCAGGAACTCCCTGCCGCGGGTGCGGAACTTCTTGATCACGCTGAACAGGTAGTCCCACCGGCCGGCGTTCAGCCCGGCGGAGTGGTCGCGCAGCTCGTAGAGGATCTCGTCCATCTCGAAGGCCGCGGGGTAGGTCTCGATGAGGACGGTGGCCCTGATCGTGCCGTGCGGCACCCCGAGCGCACGCTGCGCCTCGGTGAACACCTCGTTCCAGAGCCGCGCCTCCAGGTGGGACTCCATCTTCGGCAGGTAGAAGTACGGCCCGCGGCCCTTGGTGATCTGCCGTGCGGCGCAGTGGAAGAAGTACAGCCCGAAGTCGAACAGCGACGCGGAGAACCGCTCGCCGTCCACCAGCACGTGCTTCTCGGTGAGGTGCCAGCCGCGTGGACGCACCACGACGGTGGCGAGCTCGTCGTCGGGACGCAGCGCGTAGCTCTTGCCGCCGGTCGCGAAGTCGATGGTGCGGTCCAGCGCGTCACGCAGATTGAGCTGGCCGTTGACGACGTTCTCCCACAGCGGCGAGTTGGCGTCCTCGAAGTCGGCGAGCCAGACCTTGGCGCCGGAGTTGAGCGCGTTGACGGTCATCTTGCGGTCCACCGGGCCGGTGATCTCGACCCGCCGGTCCACCAGGCCGGGGGCCGGTGGCGCGACCCGCCACGAGTCGTCCGCGCGGATGCGCGCGGTCTCGGGGAGGAAGTCCAGCGTGCCGCCGGCGGACAGCTCGGCCTGCCGCGCCTGGCGCGCGTCGAGCAGTTCACGGCGCCGGCCGTCGAACCGCCGCTGCAGGGCCGCGACGAACTCCAGCGCCTCCGGCGTGAGGATCTGGTCGAAACGGTCGAGCATGGGGCCCTTGATGTCGACGCCGTCCATGGGCTTCCCTTCATCTTTTCCACCAAGTGGAAACTATATTTTGAATCGCGGAATCGACGCTACTTCATGGTCGTCTCAGGGGTCAACGCGGGTCCCGGCAGGGTCCGGCCAGGGTTCGACTCGGGGCCTTCCCCGATGACCCGGCGGCCACGCGGACGGCATCCTCACAGCATGACCAAGACGACGATGATCGCCGCCGGCGCCGTGGTGTGCGCCGGGCTGGTGCTGAGCGGCTGCGGCCTGCGGACCATCGCCTCCCCCACCAAGGAGCACAGCCAGACGTACGACGTCACCGGTGGCAGGGTCGGCGCGCTCGACGTGCAGACCGGCGCCGGGGACATCGAGATCGTCCGCGGCACCGGCAAGAGGATCCGGGTGACCGAGACGATGCACTGGAAGAGCGAGCAGCCCAAGAGCGAGCACCCCGTGGACGGTGGCACGCTGCGCCTGTCGTACGAGTGCGCGCGCGACGACTGGAACTGCGGCGTGGACTACCGGGTGGAGCTGCCCGACGGCATGAGCGCCAAGCTGAGGACCGGTTCCGGTGACATCACCCTGCGGTCGGTCAGCGGCGAGCTGGACGCCTTCACCGGCTCGGGGGACATCGACGCCAACGGGCTGACCGGCCACCGCGCCATCGCCGAGACCGGGTCCGGTGACGTCGAGCTGCGCTTCACCGTCGCGCCGTTCGACGTGCAGGTCAGCACCGGCTCCGGCAACGCCACCGTCCACGTGCCGGCCGACGAGTACAACGTGACCGCGGAGACCGGTTCCGGCAGCCGGACGGTCGACGTCACCACCGACGCCTCCTCGGAGCGTCGCCTGATCCTGAAGACCGGCTCAGGCGACGCCAAGGTGCTCAAAGCCTGACTCCGGGGCAAACCCCGGTGATAAGGAGGTGAAACCTCTGGTACGGCGTGGCACCATCGGGGAAGACACCGTGGGATCGTCAGTGTTGAACTGTGTGAAGCGGTGAACCCAACGAGCGCCGAGGAGCGCGACATAACCACGAAGACGACATTCATGCAGAACGAGCCCTACGAGACCCTCGCCGACGGCGACTACGAGCTGGAGGAGCGCCAGGCGCTCCGCCGGGTGGCCGGGCTCTCCACCGAGCTCCAGGACATCACCGAGGTCGAGTACCGGCAGCTCCGCCTGGAACGCGTCGTGCTCGTCGGGGTCTGGACGACCGGCACTGTGACCGACGCGGAGAACTCCCTGCAGGAGCTGAAGCTCCTCGCCGAGACCGCGGGATCGGTGGTCCTGGAAGGCCTCATCCAGCGCCGCCAGCGGCCCGACACCGCCACCTACATCGGCTCCGGCAAGGCCCAGGAGCTGCGCGACACGGTCATCGCGAGCGGCGCCGACACCGTGATCTGCGACGGCGAACTGACCCCCGGCCAGCTGCGGCAGCTCGAAGAGGTCGTGAAGGTCAAGGTCATCGACCGCACGGCCCTCATCCTCGACATCTTCGCGCAGCACGCCAAGAGCCGCGAGGGCAAGGCACAGGTCGAGCTGGCCCAGCTCAGCTACCTGCTGCCGCGCCTGCGCGGCTGGGGTGGCAACCTGTCGCGCCAGGTCGGCGGCCGGGCCGCCGGCGGCGTCGGCATCGGTGGCCGCGGCCCCGGCGAGACCAAGATCGAACTGGACCGGCGCCGCATCCGCGAGCGCATGGCCAAGCTGCGGCGCCAGATCGGCGGCATGTCCGTGGCCCGCGACACCAAGCGGTCGTCGCGCCAGGCCCGCGAGGTGCCGTCGGTGGCCATCGCCGGCTACACCAACGCCGGCAAGTCGTCGCTGCTCAACCGCCTGACCGGTGCCGGTGTGCTGGTGGAGGACGCGCTGTTCGCCACCCTCGACCCGACCGTGCGCCAGGCCCGCACCCCCGACGGCCGCCGGTTCACGCTGACCGACACCGTCGGGTTCGTCCGGCACCTGCCGCACCAGCTCGTCGAAGCGTTCCGCTCCACTCTGGAGGAGGTCGGCGACGCCGACCTGATCCTCCACGTCGTGGACGGCTCGCACCCCGACCCCGAGTCCCAGATCGCCGCCGTACGCGAGGTGTTCTCCGACATCGAGGGGGCCAGAGGCATCCCTGAGATCATCGTGGTCAACAAGGCCGACGCGGCCGACCCCGTCGTGCTCGCCAGACTCCGGATGCTTGAGCGGCACAGCGTGGTGGTGTCCGCGCGCACCGGGGCCGGCATCGCCGAGTTGATCGAGGTCATCCAGCGGGAACTGCCGCGGCTGGACCACGAGGTGCGCATGCTGGTGCCGTACGACCGGGGTGACCTGGTCGCACGGGCCCACGAGGAGGGTGAGGTGCTGTCGGTGGACCACACCGGCGACGGCACCGTCCTGCACGCCAGGGTGCCGTCGATGTTGCACGCCGAGCTCGACCGGGTCGCCAAGCCCGTCGAGACCGTTTAGACACCGCGTAGGACCGAAGGGCCGGTCAGGGGTATCCCTGCCGGTCCTTCCGGCGTTTCAGGTCGTGCGGCGCAGGGCGACCACGGCCACGTCGTCCTCGCGGGCCCCGAAGTGGTCGATGAGGCGGTCGCAGAACAGCTCCGGATCCCGGTCGAACGCCATGGACAGCTGCCGCACGACCTCCATGCTCTTGTCGAGCGGCACGTCGCGGTCCTCGATGAGGCCGTCGGTGAACAACAGCAGCGCACCCTTGTCCGGAAGGGAGAACCGGTCCACGCGGTACCGCTCAGGCGCGGCCCCGATGAGCAGGTTGCCCCAGCCGTGGTAGTGCGCCTGGCCGTCTCCGATGATCACCGGGGGGATGTGGCCGGCGTTGGCCATCTCGACCGAGCCGTCCTTGGGGTCGATCAGCATCAGGCAGACGGTGGCCGTCATGCTCGGATGGTGGAGGCGCAGCATGTCGTTGAGCCGTCCGAGGATCGCGCCGAGGTCGCAGCCCTCGACGGCCAGAGCGCGCAGGCCGTGCCGCAGCTCGGCCATGACCGTGGCCGCGTGCAGCGAATGGCCCTGCACGTCGCCGATCCCGACGAGCAGCCGGTCGCCGAGCGGCGTGACCTCGTAGAAGTCGCCGCCGACCTCGACGTTGTCCACCGCCGGCTGGTAGCGCACCGCGAGCTCCAGGCCGGGGACCTGGGGCACCTTGGCCGGCAGGAAGCTGCGCTGCAGGGTGAGCGCGATCAGGTGCTCCTCGGCGTAGGCGCGCAGCGCGTCCACTGCCAGCGCGATGGCCTGACCGAGCTGCTTGAGGATGTCCAGCTCGTCGGAGTCCAGCGGCTTCGTGCCTTCGACCCCGAGGAACACCGGATCATGGCCGCTCTTGGTGCGGGACAGCACCCCCGTGATGTCCCCCCGCGTGTCGGACTCCGGCAGGATCTCCCGCCACCGTTCCTCGGTCAGCGACAGCTCGGCGGTGCCGGCCGACTCGCCGAGCGTCAGCAGCGACACCCTGTCGAGGATGTCGGCCGGCGCGCCGAGCCGCGCGGCGGGACGGCCCGGCTCCAGCGCCGTGTACCGGCGGACCACGCCGTCCAGCGCCATCGCCAGCGCGCCGCTGCGCCGTTCGAGCACGTTCGCGGTGCCTTCGACGGCGACGCTCATCAGCTCGCCGAACGTCCTGGTGGCGTTGATCTCCAGGGTGATCTGGGTGAGACGTCGCAGCCGGTGCGCGATGCGCTCGGCCCGGGTGCGGGCCCGGGAGTAGCGCAGCGCCGCGTGCACCGTGGCGATGAACTCCTCGGGCTCGATCGGCTCCGCCATGTACGCGTCGGCGCCGCGGTCGAGACCAAGGGTGCGTTCGGCCGCGCCGATGGCGTGCGCGGAGATCTGCAGCACCGGCAGCGCGGCGGTCTCGGGGTCGGCCTTGATGCGCTCGCACACCTCGTAACCGTCGATGTCGGGCAGCCGGACGTCCAGCACGACCACGTCGGGGAGGATCTCGCGCACCAGGGTGAGCGCTTCCTGGCCGCCGCTCGCCTCGACCACGTGGTGCCCCGCGCGGCGCAGCCAGCTGCCGAGGATGTAACGCTTGGTGGGGGTGTCGTCGACGACGAGGACGGTGCCGGGTGACTCCGTGGCCATCATCCCTCCCCGGGGGTGTCAGGTTCGCCGGGGCCGGAGGTGCCGGCGGATGTGCCGGGGATGCCGTCACCCGGCGCGTCCGACACGAGCGGCAGCCGGACCGTGACCGAGGTGCCAGAGCCCGGCGTGCTGGACAGATGCAGCGTACCGCCAAGCGCCTCGGTCAGTCGCCGCGCGTACGGCAGACCGAGCCCGGTGCCGCGGCCGTTCAGCGCGGCGGTGCCGGGGACCTGGTAGAACTCCTCGAACACCCGCTGCTGGTACTCGCGCGGGATGCCGATGCCGGTGTCGGCGACCACGAAGACGATGTCGTCGCCGTCCAGCCGCGCCGACATGCTCACCTCACCCGCCTCGGTGAACTTCAGCGCGTTGGACAGCAGGTTGCGCAGGATGCGGGTCAGCAGCACCTCGTCGGTCACCAGTACGCGGGGCCCCCCTGACACGTCCACCACCAGCCGCACCGTGTCGGCGCCGCTGGTGGGACGCAGCGTCATGCGCAGCCGCTCGGCCATGTCCGTCAGGTCGACCTGCGACCAGGTGGGGGTGATCCGGCCCGACTCGGCCTTGGCCATGTCGAGCAGCTCGCTGACCAGGGCCAGCAGGGTCTGCGCCGAGGAACCGATCAGCTCGATCTGCAGCTGCTGTTCCTCGGTGAGGGAATCGCCACCCGGGCCGAGCAGCAGCCGCACAAGGCCGATCACCGAGTTGAGCGGGGTGCGCAGCTCATGGCTGATGGTCGCCCAGAAACGGTTCCTGGCCTCGCTGGCCTCCCGCAGCTGCGCCGACTTCTCGTCCAGCTCGGCGTACAGGGCCACCACGCCGCGGTTGGTCTCCTCCAGCTCCTCGGACAGCTGGTTGTACAGCGCGAGCACGCCGGCGTTGGTCTCCTCCAGCTCGGCGTTCAGCTGGAGGAGGCGCTCGCGCTGGGCCTGCGCGTCATCAAGCGCCGCCGCGAGCTCGCGGTTCTGCTGCCGCAGCTCGTCGAGCACGCCGGTGGGGGCCGAATCGGTCATGCGGGCCCTCAGCTCGCCGAGCACCTCATCACCCGGCGCGCGGCCGTTCGCGATCCTCTTGGTCATCGTGATGGTGCGCACCCCGGTGTCATGCCTGACATCGTCCATCAACCGGCTCGCCAGCATGACCCCGGCCGGTGGGATGCTCTGCCGGCCGGCCGTATAGGTGATCTCCACGATCAGCACGGCGGATTCCACGCGGAACGCGATGTGCGCGTCCCGGGAACCGGCGACGAGCTCACGGCCCACCTCGCTGAGCGCGGTGCCGACCCTGATGCGGTCCAGATCGTCCAGTCCGACGGCCTCGGCCACCTCGCGGCCGATCTGGCGCACGGTGAAGACGTCGCGGTCGTCGTGGACCACCGTGGTCAGCAGCTCACCGGCCATCGCCACCGCCGTCCCCGCTCATCGCTCCGCCCGGATCACCAGCACGCACGCGTCGTCGCGGCGCACGGCCCAGTCGCGCAGGAGCGTGCCGGCGAGCACCGGCGCGGTATGCGTCAGCAGGCCGGGGTAGGACTGCAGGGACCAGCGGTCGGTCAGGCCGTCGGAGTGCATCACCACGACGCCGTGCTCGGGAAGCTCGTAGGTCGCCTCGCGTACGCCGCGCGCGCGATGGCCCGCGATGCCGGGGACCGACACCATGCCCTGCCTGCCGTCGGCACGCACGATCCACCCCGAGATGTTGCCGACTCCGGCGTACACGGCTTTACGGCTCACCCGATCGACGCGGACGACGGCCACCGCTCCGCCTCTCGTGCCGCCGAGCGCCTCGTGCACCCGCGTGACGACCGTGCCGGGGGAGACGTCGGGGAAGGAGCGGAAGACGCGCACCGCCTCGGCGGACGCCGCCGCGGCGGCGATGCCGTGACCGAGGCCGTCGCACACGATGGCGGTCATCGTGTCCCCCGCGTCACGCACCGCGAACGCGTCGCCGCAGGCGACCTCGTCGCCGACCGGCCGGTACAGCCCGCACTCGCGCGTGCCGGCGGCGGCGCTTCCCGGCTTGTGGAAGCTCATGCTGAGCACCGTGCCGCGGCCGGGACGCGAGTCGACGTCCCAGGCGTCGGTCAGCCTCGAGATGGCGCCGAGGCCGATGCCGAGGGTGCCGGCGGTGGAGTAGCCGTCCCGCGTCCTGGCGACGATGTCGGCCATGCCGGGGCCCTCGTCCACGCAGACGATCTCGATGGTGGTCGCGGCCTCGGGGTGCGGCCGGATCAGCATGGTCCCGGCGTCGGCGTGCTTGACGAGGTTGGAGGCCGCCTCACTGACCGCGACACCGACCCGGCCGGTCCGCTCGTCGTCGAAGCCTCCCGCGGAGGCGAGCGCGGTGGCGATCCGGCGGGCGGCGCCGATGGCGCTCGCGTCCTCCATCCTCAGCCACTGGTCCTGCCTCGGGATCAGCGCGTCCACTTCGTCACCGTCACGACCGTTCCCCGGCCGGGCTCGGAGTCCAGGTCGAACTCGTCGACGAGCCGTTTGCTGCCGCTCAGGCCGAGGCCGAGACCGCTGCCGCTGGTCCACCCGTCGGTCAGCGCCAGCCGGATGTCGGGGATGCCGGGCCCGTCGTCGCTGAACGTCAGGCGCAGGCCCTTGCGGCCGCCGGGCTGCTGGAGGACCTCGATGCGTGCGCGGCCGCCTCCCGCGTGCACCAGGGTGTTCCTGGCGAGCTCGCTCGCCGCGGTGACCACCTTGGTCTGGTCCACGAGGGACAGCCCGAGCTCGATGGCACTGGCCCGGACCCGCTGCCGCACGATCACCACGTCGTCGTTGGAACTGATGGCGAGTTCCAGGACGGTCCCGGTCGCGGAAGGGACGCTCACGGACCGACCGCTGACAGATCATCCGCAGGGGTGGCGGCGCCCTGGTTCAGCATGGCGATGCCTTTCTCCAGGTCGAGCGCCGTGCGCAGGCCGCCGAGGGTCAGGCCCAGTTCGACCAGTGTGATCGCGACCGCCGGTCGCATGCCGACGACAATGGTGTCGGCGTCGAGCATGCGCGCCATGCCGGCGATGGTCGACAGCATGCGGCCCACGAACGAGTCGACGATCTCCACTGCGGTGATGTCGATGATCAGGCCGATCGCGCCGGTGCTGACCACCTTGTCCGCGATGTCCTCTTGCAGGGTCAGCACCGTGTGATCGTCGAGGTCGCCCTGGATGGAGACGAGCAGGATGTCGCCGATCTTGAGGATGGGGACGCGGTCCATCAGGCCTCCTCGGTCCGCACCGCGATCCGGGACTTGACCTTGGAGGTGATCTGGACGCCGCTCTGCCGCAGCACGTACGCCAAGGCGTCCGCGAGCGAGGCCTTGGTGACGATGTCGCCGAACTCGATGCCGAGGGTGACGATGGTGTGCGCGATCTGCGGACGTATGCCGGAGATGACGCAGTTGGCACCCATCAGCCGGGCCGCCATCACGGTTTTGAGGAGGTGCTGGGCCACCTCGGTGTCCACGGCCGGCACGCCGGTGATGTCGATCACCGCGTACTCCGAACCGGTGTCCACCAGCGTCTGCAGCAGCTTCTCCATGACGACCTGGGTGCGCGCCGAGTCCAGCGTGCCGATGAGCGGCACGCCGACGATGCCCTCCCACAGTTTCACCACCGGGGTGGACAACTCCAGCAGCTCTTCGGCCTGATCGGTGATGATCTTCTCGCGCGCGGCGGCGTAGGTCTCGAACGTCAGCAACCCGAGGTCGTCGATGGAGCGCGACAGCCAGACGAAACCACGCAGGGCCTCCTCGCCGCCATGGGCCTCCACCGACTCGTAGACCGCTTCCTTCAGCCCGAAGACCGTGACCGCGGTCTCCCTCGGTGTGAAACCCTGGCGCGCACGGGTACGTGACAGGTCGGAAAGGAGCCCGTGCAACTCGGAGGCGCCGTCGGTGTCGGAGAACGACCGCAGGAAGGCGCGGTAGATCTCCTGGAGCTCCTTGCGCGCGTCGATGTCACTGATGCGGCCGCGCAGCGGCTGGGTGGAGATCTCGACCCAGCGCTGGAGGATCTGGTCCTCCCGGTCGCGCATCAGCTCCTGGACGTGGCTCCTGCTGGTATGGTCCTGCACGGTCAAGGCAACTCCCGGGCCCGCCTATTGGTCGTCGAGTAGAACACGCTCTCGACGCAGGCTACACGGTGACGGAGTAAGATCATTTCACTGCGCAAGCGGGTCCGTCCTTCCGTAGCGTGACGAAGAGGATGAAACGCCGCAAAGCCTGACATATGCGGTAAAGCTCGCAGAGGCCCTGGAAAAGCGCTGTGGCCGGTGCGCCTCTGTTATTGCTACGATATGGAAACCCTAACCAAGACATTCTGGCGCTGGTTTCGCATGACGACGCTTGTGACTGCTGCTACGGCAGGGGCGCGATCGACGCCGGTGGTCGCTGGGGAGCGGAGTTTCGTCATGGCGGGGTGCTGGTGGTCCCGTCGAGGACAGGGGAGACGAACCGGTGTTCTTCTCAATAACCCTGTACACCGAGCCGACCTGTGAAATAACGTAACTGAACTGAATCGCCCGGCCATGATCCGGGCGGTGCCGTCATCGCACGTCAGTGCGGATGAGATCAGGAGACCCCCCAATGACGTCCGGAAACCTGGCGGACCCGGCGGGCGTGGTGCCCATCGTGAGCTGGGCTCCGAAGGCATGCCGGCACGTCGCCGAGGTCCCCGGCGGGGTGGTGATGCCATGACGGTACGGCTGCTGACCAACATCGGCAGGCTCTGGACGGGCAACGACGTCTGCAGCAACGCCGCCATCCTGGTGCACAACGACCGCATCGCGTGGGTCGGCCGTGCCGCCGACCTGCCGCAGAGCGTGCCAGGCGTCGTCGACGACATCGTGGACGTCGACCACGTCGAGAACCTCGGCGGATCCCTCGTCACCCCCGGTCTCATCGACGCGCACACCCACCCGGTGTACGCCGGCAACCGCTACGCCGAGCTCGCCATGCGTTCCGGCGGCTCGTCGCCGAGCGCCATCACCGCCGCGGGCGGCGGCATCGGCTCCACCGTGACCGTGACCCGGGGCACCGATCCGTGGACCCTGTGCAACGGCGTCCGCGAGCGCCTGCGCGACTGGCTGCTCAACGGCACCACCACCGTCGAGGCCAAGACCGGCTACCACCTCACCCGCGACGGCGAGCTGGCCGACGTCCGCCTGCTGCGCGAGCTCGAGAAGGAACCGATGATGCCGCGGGTGCACGTCACCTTCCTCGCGGCCCACCTCGTCCCACCTGAGTACTTCGGCCGGCAGCGCGACTACGTCGAGGCCGTCGGCGCCTGGTGCGCCGACGCCGCCGCGGCAGGCGCCGACAGCGTGGACGTCTACTGTGACGACGGCCACTTCACCCCCGACGAAGCCCGTTACGTCCTCACCTGCGGCCGCAACGTCGGCCTGCTCCCGCGCGTTCACGCCGGCGCCTACAAGCGCCGCGGCGCCGTCCAGCTCGCCGCCGAGCTCGGCTGCGCCTCCGCCGACCTCCTCCACCACACCGCCGAGGAGGACATCGCGCTGCTGTCCCGCTACGGCGTCCCCGCCGTCGTCTGCCCCGGCACCGCGCTCCAGCAGCAGACCCTCCCCCCGGTCCGCCGCATGCTCGCACAAGGCGTCACCGTGGCCCTCGGCAGCGACCACAACCCCGGCCACTGCGGCATCACCTCGATGTCCCTGGTCATCAGCCTCGCCGTAGCCGCCTTCGGCATCAGCGTCGGCGACGCACTGCGAGCCGCCACCCTCGGCGGCGCCACCGTCCTCGGCACCCCCGACCGCGGCGTCCTCGCCCCCGGCCGCCTCGCCGACATCGTCCAGTGGGACGCCGACCACGAAGGCGCCTTCGCCTGGGGCTTCGGCCTGAAGCCCAGAAGAGTCTGGCGCGGCGGCACCCCCGTCCAGTAACGGCCACCCTCACCGTCACATCACCGGCCGCGCAGGCTTTCACCGCCACCGGCCACGGGTCCATCGTCTCGTGCGACGCACGCAGCGCCAGGTCGTACGCCTGGTCCCCGGCCAGGTGCACCGTCACCACGCCGCGCCGATGTTGTAGCGGCGTTCCGGCCGTCCACCTGGCGCAGTAGGTCACGCCGAACCATCCCGGCACCCTCACCCCACCAATTCCGACACAGCACAACGCCGGTGCTTGTGCCCTATCCACTGCTGTGAAAGAGGTCAGACCGGTAGCCTTCGGACATGTCACAACAGGTCGCTTTGGTCACTGATTCGACCGCCTATCTTGAGCCGGCGGAGGCGGATCGGCTCGGCATCGTTGTGATTCCGCTCCAAGTCGTCGTCGGGGACCGCACACTGGACGACGGGACGCAGATCGACACGGCCGGGGTGGCCACCGCGTTGAAGGAATGGGCCCCGGTGTCGACCTCCCGCCCCGCGCCGCAGCGGTTCGCGGAGGCGTACGAGGAGGCCGCGTCGCGGGGAGCCACCGGGGTGGTCTCAGTGCACCTGTCGGGAATGTTGTCCGGCACGGTGGAATCGGCCCGGCTGGCCGCACGGGAGGCGTCCATCCCCGTGGAGGTCGTGGACAGCCGTTCACTCGCCATGGGCCTCGGCTTCCCCGTGCTCGCCGCAGCCGCCGCGGCGTCCCGTGGAGCCTCCCGCACGGAGATCGCCACCGCGGCCACGGCCTGCGCGCAGGCCACACACAGCTACTTCTACGTGGACACCCTGGAATACCTGCGCCGCGGCGGACGAATCGGAGCCGCCGCGAGCCTCCTCGGTTCGGCCCTCGCCATCAAACCCCTCCTGCACATCACCGACGGCACGATCGCCCCCCTCGAGAAGGTCCGCACCTCGGCACGCGCACTGGCTCGCCTGGAGGACCTCGCCATCCGCGCCGCCGGAACCCACCCGGTCGACATAGCCGTCCACCACCTGTCCGCCTCCCCCCGAGCCCACACCCTGGCCGACCACCTCACCACCCGCATCCCCACCGTCTCCACCCTCCGCATAGTGGAAGTAGGCCCAGTCCTAGGCGTCCACGCCGGCCCCGGCCTCCTAGGCGTGACCCTCACCCCGGCCCTCCCCCCACCGGCATCGGCCTGATCCTGGTCCGGCCACATCTCAGGCACGCGCAGCCCCGCGAGTTATCCACAGAACCGCATTCTGTTAATCCCACCCCCCGGCGACCGTCCTAATGTCGCCGCATGCGAAGCCCGAGAACCAGCCCGACCACCACAATCGCCGAGTCCCGCCTCCAGTCCCTGACCGCCGGCCACCGTCCCCCACCCGAAACCCCCCCACCGCATGAGGACGCCGCACCTTCAGCCGGGGGAGAGGAAGCACATCAAGCGGCGTCGTCACGGCATGCACACCCCGATCATCATTTACCGCCGACGAGCCGTTCCTCTCCTCCCCCGCAGGAGCCGGTCAGCCACGTGACCCCCTTATGGCAGCCCCATGCCGCAGTGGACCCGGTTCAGCGGCGGTCTTCTGGTCTCGCAGGGGATCCGGTCCAGTGGCAGTCCCCTCGTGCCGGAGGGGATCCGGTCCATCGACAGCCCCCTCGTGCCGCAAGAGATCCGATCCAGCGGCAGCCTCCATCCTCCTCCTCTTTCCCGGAGGAGCCCGTCAGCCAGGTGACTCCCTCGTGGCAGCCCCATGCCGCAGTGGACCCGGTTCAGCGGCAGTCTCGTGGTGTCGCAGAGGATTCGGTGCATCGGCAGCCCCTTCGCGCCGTAAGAGACCCGGTCCATCGGCAATCTCCTCGTGCCGCAAGAGACCCGGTCCATCGGGAACCTCCTTCTGCCGCAGAGGACCCGGTTCATCGGCAATCTCCTCCTGCTGCGGAGGACCCGATCCTTCGGCAACCTCCACCCTCCGCTGTCGTCCCGGAGGGGCCGGCTCGCCATGTGATCCCCACCTGGCAGGCGCACGCAGGAGGAGACCCGCGGGAGCTTCCACCCTCCGCTCAGGTCTGGTCGGAGCCGCTTGCCGCGCCATCGGTTCACACTCGGCTCGCCGGCCTTCTTGCCGATCACGTCCCCGCGCTCGCTCTCAGTCGTCAGGGGCTCCGGGTCATGCTTGTGGCCGGATGCCTGGCGTTGCTCGCCGGTGGCGTCTATCTGTGGCGGTCCCGGCCCGTGCCGGATCCAGTCGCGTTGCTTCCCACCACCACGACCACGCTCCCCGCGGCGGCCACCGTTCCCGATCGGGGTGGTGGTGCGCCTGAGCCCACCGCCGTGCCGCCGGTCGCGCAGCCACCCCCCTCGGGATCTCCGGGCTCCACACAGACGGCGCAGGTGGTCGTGCACGTCACAGGGAAGGTGCGCAGGCCCGGTCTGGTGACCCTCCCTCTCGGGTCCCGTGTGGCCGACGCCGTCACTGCCGCCGGGGGTCCGCGTGCCGGGGTCACCGTCGCCGGTCTCAACCTGGCGCGGCGCCTGATCGACGGCGAGCAGATCGTCGTCGGCGCAAAGCCGGGCACGGCCGCCGCACCACCCGTCGCTCCCGGCCAGGAGACCACCACGACCGAGCCACTCGACCTCAACACCGCCACCCAGAGCCAGTTGGAGACCCTCCCAGGCGTCGGCGAGGTGCTCGCGACCCGCATCACCGAGTACCGCCAGAGCCACGGCGGCTTCCGCAGTGTGGACCAGCTCAGGGACGTCACCGGCATCGGTGAACGAAAGTACGCCGACCTGCGGACCAGGGTGCGCGTATGACCGTCACCCGCTCCGGACGATGGCTCGGACGGTGGGGCGGACAGTGGTGCCGACGGTGGTGTGGACGGTGGTGTGGACGGTGACTCGAACGACAGCTTGGACGGCGGTGCCGGTGGTGGTGCGGACAGTGGTGCCGACGGTGGCTCGGACAGTGGTGCCGACGGTGGTGTGGACGGCGGCTCGGACGGCAGCTTGGACGGCGGTGCCGGTGGTGGTGCGGACGGTGGTGCGAGGGTGCGGTCGAGGAAGGAGAGTTCGGTGGCCGTCGCGGGTGGGGTGTTTGCGGGTCAGGCGGGGTCGTTGCGTCTGGTGCCGCCGGCGATGGTGGCCTGGGGGACGGCGGTTGTGCTGGTCGGGTGTCCTGCGGTGGTCGGTGCGATCACTTGCCTGGTCGCTCTCATCTCGCTCGGCTGTCTCGTCCTGGTGCGGGGTTCCGTCATCCGGAGGGCTGTGCCTGCTCCTTTTCGGCGTCTTCGGTCGCCGGGCTGGGTGACAGTGGTGCCAGGGGTGCTTGCCGCGGTCGCGGCGGTGGGGGGTGGGGTGGCGGTGCGGGTGCACGCGGTCACCACGGGGCCGGTGGCGGAGGCGGCGCGGGGACGGGCGAGTGTGACGGTCGAGGTTGTGGTGAGTGACGATCCTCGGGTGCTGCCGAACCATCGCGGGTATTCGGGGAGGGAGCGCGTCGTCGTCGAGGGGGACGTGGTGTGGATCGCGCGGACCCCGCTGACGCGTGGGGTTGCGGTGAAGTCGCCGGTGGTGGTCTTCGGTGAGGGAGACCGGTGGGTCGCGGTGCGGGTGGGGGAGCGGGTCCGGTTCCGCGGCCGCATGGGGGAGGCGGACGGTGATGTGCTGCTGGCCGGGGTGGTGTCGGCACGGGGGGAGCCGGTGGTGGTGGGTCAGGCCGGAGCGGTGCAACGGGGAGCCGAGGTGTTCAGGGAAGGGTTGCGGAAGGCGGTCGAGGTCTTGCCGCCGGAGGAGAGGGGGTTGCTGCCAGGACTGGTCGTGGGGGACGTGTCACTCATGCGGGAGGACGTCAGGCAGGACTTCAAGGACGCGGGGCTCAGCCACCTGCTCGCGGTCTCCGGGGCCAATTTGGCGATTATCGCGGGGGTGGTCCTGGCGGTGGGGAGGGGGGCGAGGGTGCGGCCGGCGGGGCGGGCCGTGGTGGCTGTGGTGGCGATGGTGGGGTTCGCGGTGGTGGCGAGGCCGTCGCCGAGTGTGTTGCGTGCGCTGGTGATGGGGTCGGTGGCGGCGCTGGCGCTCGGGACCGGCCGGTCGAGGGACGGGGTGGCGGCGCTGTCGGTGACCGTGCTCGGGCTGGTGCTGTTCGATCCGGCTCTGGCCAGGGAGTACGGGTTCGCGTTGTCGGTGTTCGCGACCGCGGGCATTCTGGTGCTCGCGCCGCGCTGGCGGGACCGGCTGGCCCGGCGCGTCCCGCGTTTGGCGGCCGAGGCGGTCGCGGTGGCCGCCGGGGCTCAGGTGGCGGTGACGCCGCTGCTGGTGCTGATGTCCGGTGAGCTGAGTCTGGTCGCCGTCCCCGCCAACCTGCTGGCCGCACCCGCGGTGCCACCCGCCACGGTGCTCGGCTTCGCCGTCGCCGCTGTCGCTCCGATCGATCTGGATGCCGCCAGGCTTCTGGTGCACCCGGCGGGCTATGCCGCCACGTGGCTCATCCAGGTGGCCCGCCACGCCGCCTCGCTGCCGGCCGCCACCATTCCGTGGCCGGCGGGATTGGCCGGCCTGTTGTTGCTTCCCGTGTCGGTTGTGGCGGGCTGGTTCCTCCTGCGCCGTCCTCTGTCGCGCCTTGCCGCGTGCGCCGTCGCGGCCGCCTTGATCGTCTGCGCCGTCCTCGTGCGTCCGGCGCTGGCGCCGTGGCCCCCCAAGGGCTGGTTGCTCGTGGCCTGCGACATCGGTCAAGGCGACGGCCTGGTACTCAGCGCCGGTGAAGGCCGCGCCGTGGTGGTCGACACCGGTCCCGTCCCCGCGCTGATGGATCACTGCCTCCGCGACCTCGGCGTCCGCGAGATCCCCTTGCTCGTCCTCACCCATCCCCACGCCGACCACACCGGCGGCCTGACCGGAGCTCTGCGCCACCGCCCCGTGGGGACCATCCTCCTCGGCCCCGGCGACCTTGGCCGCGATGACGCGAACCTCGGCCCCGGCACGCTTGGCCGCGACGGTGCGGATCTCGGTCCTGACACGCCTGACCGCGACGGCGTGAGGCCTGCCCCTGGTGTGCTCGGCGGCGACGGCGTGAGGCCTGTCCCTGGTGTGCTCGGCGGTGACGGCGTGAGGCTTGGCCCTGGCGTGGTCGGCGGTGACGGCGCCGAGCTGTCCACGCGTTACTGGGGACGAGGAGGTGAGGTGGTGCGGGATCTGTGGTCGCGCCGGGTTCCGGTCCGGGTGGCGGTGGCAGGGACGGTGTGGCGGGCCGGGCCGGTGTCGCTGACGGTGCTCGGACCGGTTCCGGAGGCTGTGGCGGCCGGGGTCGGGGAGGGGGCCGTGGTCAACAACGGCAGTGTGGTGCTCCACGTGCGGTGGCCGTACGGGACGGCGCTGCTCTGCGGTGACATGGAGAACGAGGCCCAGGCCGCGCTCCTTCGGCACGGCCTCGCACCGGTCGATGTGTTGAAGATCGCTCACCACGGGTCCGGCCGGCAGGACCTGGGGTTTCTCGCCGCCACCAGGGCTCGGGCCGCCTTGATCAGTGTTGGGGAGCCGAACGACTACGGTCACCCATCCCCGCGTACGCTGGCCCGGCTCGCACTTCTCGGGATGCGGGTGTACCGGACGGACCGGTCCGGTGATCTGGCGGTGACCGCGGAAGGAGGCCGGCTGGCTGTCGTCACCCGGCGCCGTTGACGGCGTCATGGACAGCGGAAGGAGGTCGGCGTCGTTACCGCGGCGGTGTTGAAGACGTCATAGTCAGTGGAAGCAGGCGGCTTGCTGTCGTTCCTCGGTGCCGTGGACGGCGCGTCATGGACGGCACCGCGGCGGGCCCGGGTGCGGGCCGGGACGACGAGGGTCAGAGGATGTCGGCGGTCTGCGGCCCTCGGTGCCGTTGACGGCGCGTCATGGACGGCACTGCGGCGGGCCCGGGTGTACGGGCCGGGACGGCGAGGGTCAGAGGATGTCGGCGGTCTGCGGCACGGTGTGGAACTCGGTGTCGAGATCTGCCGCGTAGATGGAGCGGTGGCACATGGCGCAGCGGTAGAGGACGGGGCCCTCGTCCAGGAGCGAGCCGCATCGCGGGCAGCAGTGGCGGTGCTGGGCTGTCTTCATGGGTCTTCACCTCCTCCCGTCGCGGGACTCTCTCATCTGCAGAATGCCCGAGCGTACCTGCAGGTGAATTGCCGTTGACTTGCAGTGAGACACATGATTTCGCAGGTGTGTCGTGTGGCCAGAGAGATTTGGAATTTTTACGTTTCACCGGGGTGTGGTAGGGGGAGCCGTACGCGTCGGCGCCAGGACGCGCGGGATGTCCGAGCGGTTACCGACTCGAAATGGAGCGAGAACAAGCCGGTGTCGTTCTCCCGGAGGTTCGCCGGGTGAGCCGCCGTAATGCGGCGCCGGACTCGCCGCCTCGCCTCCCGCCGCACAGGCGCTGAAGGGGTGCGAGAGCCGGTAGGGATCGTGGGGTGGTCGGAGTGGTTGGGTAGCGGTGCGGTGGGTGAGAGTGGAAGTGGTGGGTGGGGTGGTCGGGTACCGGAGGGGCGACGTGTGTCGCTGTCGTAGTCCTCGTGGACGGCGAGGTCGTAGTGGGTGTAGGCGGCCTTGCCGACGCGGATGCCGCAGGAAGCCTTGCCCGGTGGTAGCCGGGGACGAGCACCCCGGTGCGCCGTTCTGCAGGCTCTCGTCGAAGACGCAGTGGCCGGTCGTGGCTGGTGTTGTCGGTGGCGGATCGCGTTTGTGGCCGGGGAGGATTTTGGCCGGGGAGGAGGGAGGCGGGCACCAGGGGTGGTGCCCGCCTTTGGGTGGGTTAGTTGAGGTTCCTCGGGGTGGGTTAGTTGAGGTTCAGGGTGAAGGTTGAAGTGGTGTTTTTGATGTTCTGGTAGTTGTTGGACAGGCGGAGGTTGGTGAAGGTGGCGGAGCCTACGGCGGGGCCCTGGCCGGGTTCGGGTAGTTCGTTGACCCAGATTCCGTAGCCGGACTTGGCGTCGAAGGGGTCGCCGCTTCGTTGGGCTCCGGTGATGGAGACGTTGGTGAAGATGGTGTCCTTCACGGGGAACTGGGGCTGGCCGCCTACGTAGTTGGTCTGGAACATGATGCCGCTGTAGGTCGGGTCGACGATGTCCACGTCGGTCACGCGGATGCCTTGGAAGACTTTGCTGGCGGAGAAGATCCAGATGGCGGGGAAGGTCTGGGATCCCCAGAAGTGGCCGCCGGCACGGACGATCGAGATGTTCTCGAACCGGGTCGGCGGGTCGGCGCCGAAGCCGTTCATCGGGTATCCGAAGTCGAGAGAGCTGATCGTGATGCCCGAGTAGGTCAGCGTGTCGGCGATGTGGATGTTGCGGAACGTGTTGGCGTACCCGCCGTAGACCGCGATGCCGGCGGCACGCCACGGCAGGATGGCCGTCAGGTTCTCGTAGACGTTGTTCTTCTCGTCGGCACCGCCGGCGTCGATCGCGGAGAACAACGCGAAGCTGTCGTCACCGGTCGACCGGGCCTCGTTGTTGGCGACCAGGTTGTCGGTGCTGCCGTTGGTCATGTTGACGCCGTCGGCGAACAGGTCGCGGATACGGGAGTTCTTGATGGTGACGAAGTCGGTGTTGGCACCCCAGTAGAGGCACACCGTGTGCTCGTTCCAGATGTTGTCGATCACCATGTTGGCGACGTTGGCGAAGTCGAACACCTTGCCGGGGCCGTCGATGCGCGAGGTGTAGTTGCCGAAGAAGGCGAAGTTCGCGAACGTCGAGCCGTTCGCCGTCGAATCGGCGCGGAAGCCCGCGTCGGTGTTCTCCTGCGTGGACGGCGTGTGGAACCGGGTGTACCACGGCCCGGCCCCGACGACCTTGACCGCCTTGCCGTACACCTGGAACTTGTTGGCGGTCTGGTAGTCACCCGCCGGCAGGTACACACCGGTCAGCGTGCCGGTGGTGTCCATCCGCACCCGGTCCAG
The DNA here is from genome assembly GCF_014207705.1 of Sphaerisporangium rubeum. Taxonomy (NCBI): domain Bacteria; kingdom Bacillati; phylum Actinomycetota; class Actinomycetes; order Streptosporangiales; family Streptosporangiaceae; genus Sphaerisporangium; species Sphaerisporangium rubeum. The sequence goes on along the minus strand of NZ_JACHIU010000001.1, from coordinate 5,281,668 downwards.
CGCGTTCTGCACGTCCTGGTGGGTGAAGCCGGCCGGCACGGTGTACCGCGCGGGGTCGGGGTTGGCGATCGGCGACACCTGTTCCAGGTTGACGAAGTCGATCGCGTAGGTGTGGCTGTTGGCCGGGCCCTTCTGCAGCCTGATCTTGCTGCCCGCCGGCACGGTGGTGCCGAGCAGCACGTTGGCCTCGTCGTAGATGTGCCGCGGCGACCCGGCGCTCGGCGAGTTGCCGGGTGCGGTCTCGTTGCCGTACAGCCAGGCGTACCGGGACGTCAGGTCGATCGGCTTGAGGAACGTGCCGTTGACGTAGATGTCGAGCGTGGAGTTGATCCCGCCGCCGCCTGGCGCGTCGGGGATGGAGAACCGTGTGACCAGCGTGTTGGTGCTGGCCTTGGTGGTCCACTCGACGTAGCTGCCGGTGGTGTTCAGCGTCACGGCCTTGCGGCCCGACGCCTCGCCCGCGACGTCGCCGATGGTGCGGTTCGGCCCGACGACCTGCGCGCCGCCGCCGGTCACGCCGTCCTCGGCCTCGTACATGTCGTACGGCATGTTGGCGCCGCGGCCGACGAAGAACGACTGATTGGTGGTGTTGTTGGCTTGTTTGACCGATAGTTCGTTGCCGTCGGCGGCCAGCACCGTGCGGACGGTGTACCTGCCGTTGGCCGCGGTCCAGGTGCCGAGGTTCACCGCCGGCGCGGTGGCCCCGGCGGCGATGGCGCCGCTGAAGGACCCGGTGAGGGTGCGCACGACGGTCCCCGCGTCGTTGAGCACGGTGAGCGTGATGCCGTGCGCGCCGCTCGCCGACGCCACGTTGCCCTGGTTCCTGATCGCCACACTGAACGTCACGGTGGTGCCGCTCGCCGGGTTCCCCGGCGACCAGCTCGTGTTCGCCACCAGGTCGGAGCTGTCGACCGGCCGTACCACCAGCGACGACGCGGCGGTGTAGGAGTTGTTGGTGTCGTTCTGCTCGATGACGGTGCCGCCTTCGTCCACCTTGGCGGTCAGCGCGTACGTCCCGGCGTTCCTGGTGCCGATGTTCGCCGTCACCGTGGCCTGCGCGCCTGCGGCGAGCGCGCCGACGGACGCGGTGCCGACCTTGGTGGTGGCCAGGTAGAACCCGACGTCGGTGGCGCCGCTCGCGGCGTTGCCGGCGTTGCGTACCGTCGCGGTCAGCGTGATCGCGTCGGTCTCGACCGGCGAGGCGGGGGAGGCGGTGAGCGCGGTGACGGTGAGGTCGGGGTTGGGGGCCGGCACGCCGATCACCTGGAACTCGGCGATCTGTCCGGCCGGGGCCCCGGAGTTCGACGTGACGCGGAGCTGGACGTCGGCGATCCGGCCGGAGACCGGGATCGTGACGGTGTTCCCGCTCGCCGGGTTGAAGGTGTACGTCGCCGCCGCGGACAGACTGGTGAACGACGAGGCGCTCTGCTCACGGCCGAGCACCTGGATCGTCTGCGTGCGGGTGCCCCACGAGCTGTCGGGGTTGAGCTTCAGCACGACGGACGAGACGTCGGCGTTGGCGCCGAGCTGCACGGTCAGCACGCTCGGGTAGGCACCGGAGGCGCCTTCCCAGTAGGTCGAGGTGCTGTTGTCGTTGGCGTTGGCCGCCACGAACGTGAACACCGACGACGAGGCGGTGATGGGTTTGCCGACCGCCATGTTGGAGCCGCCGCCGCTGCCGTTGCGGGTCACGACGTTGCTGTCCGACGACTGGTTGCCGGCGGCGTCCTTGGCCCGCACGTGGTACGACACGGTCGCGGAGGCCGGCTGGGTGTCGGTGTACGTCAGCACGTTCCCGGCGACGCTGCCGCGCAGAGTGTTGTTGGCGTAGACGTCGTAGCCGGTGACGCCGACGTTGTCGGTGGACGCCGACCAGGTCAGCCGGATCTGGCCCGATCCCGGCTCGGTGTAGGCGAGGTTCCCCGGCGGCGTCGGCGCCTGCGTGTCCCCGGTCGACCCGGTGCGGGTCACGCTGTTGCTGTTCGGCGACTGGTTGCCTGCGGCGTCCCTGGCCTTCACGTGGTACGTCACCGTGGCGCTCGCCGGCTGCGTGTCGGTGTAGGTCAGGACGTTCCCGGCGACGCTGGTGAGCAGTGCGTTGTTGGCGTAGATGTCGTAGCCGGTGACGCCGACGTTGTCGGTGGACGCCGACCAGGTCAGCCGGATCTGGCCGGTGGCGGGCTGGGTGTAGGCGAGGTTCCCCGGCGCGGTCGGCGCCTGCGTGTCGCCGCCGCTCGGGCCGTACGCCTCCAGCTCGGCGAGCTGCCCGGCGGGCCAGCCGGTGTTGGCGGTGAAGGTGAGCCGCACGTACCGGGTCGTCGCGGCGGTGAAACTCACCGTCACTGTGTTGTTGTTCGCCGGAGTGAACGAGTAGCCCGCCGAGCCGACGATGTCGGAGAACGACGAGCCGTTGGTGCTTCCTTGCACCGACAGGGTCTGGGTGCGGGTGTCCCATCCGGAGACCGGCAGCCTGAGCACCAGCCGGTTGACCGCGACGGCGGACCCGAGGTCCACCTGCAGCCACTGCGGGAAGGCGTTGTTGGCGCTCTCCCAGTACGTCGCCTGGTTCCCGTCACCGGCGTTGCCGGCCACGTACGCCTGGCTGACGCTGCTCGCGGTGAACGGCCGGCCCTGCGCGAGGTTGGCGCTCGACTGCGCGGCGCCGTAGACCTCCAGCTCGGCGAGCTGCGCGGCCGGCCAGCCGGTGTTGGCGGTGATGTCCACCCGCACGTACCGGGTGGTGGTGGCGCCGAAGGCGATGGTCACGGCGTTGCCGCCGGACGGGCCGAAGGAGTACCCGGCCGATCCGACGATGGTCGTGAACCCGCTGCCGGTGGTGCTGCCCTGGATGGACAGCGTCTGCGTCCTGGCCTCCCAGCCCGGTGGCAGCTTCAGCACCACCTGGTCGACGGAGGTGGCGGCGCCGAGGTCGACCTGCGTCCACTGCGGGAAGGCGCCGGTGGGCCCTTCCCAGTAGGTCGACTGGTTGCCGTCGTTGACGTTGCCGGCGGTGTAGGGGGAGTTGCCGCCACTGGCCGAGGCGGATCTGCCGGCCGCGAGGTTCGGACCGCCGGCCGCGGAGACCGGCGGCACCGGCCATCCGAGCACGAGCAGACCGGCCGCCACGAGCGCGGCGACCAGCCGGGGTACCTGCTTCTTTCGCATGGTGTTCTCTATCTCTCGACGGATGGGGGGCAGGCGGACGCATGGACGCAATGCGACCCACCGGAAGTTGCGGAGAGAAGAAAGAAATAGAGCAGTAAGCTGCAAAATTCTTGCAGTGTGTTGGCCAAAGGTTACATACGTGCTACGGCCGCGTCAACGGGTCGGTCAGCCCGGCTTTCGCGCGGTGCGCGGCCGCCGCACGGCCCGGTCCCACGGGCCGGCCGGGACGTGGGATGCTGCTGCCATGGCGACGGACGCGGCACCGGTCACGCTGGTGATCGGGGACGAGGAACTGCTGGCCGACCGCGCGATCGGCGCGGTGGTCGCCGCGGCCCGCGCGGCGGAACCCGAGGCGCAGGTGCAGGATCTGACCGGCGGCAAGGTCGAGCCCGGTGAGCTGACCCGCCTCACCTCGCCGTCACTGTTCGGCGACCGCTCGATCATCGTCGTCCGCGCCGCGCACGACCTCAGCAAGGACGTCGTCGCCGAGGCCGTCGGCTACGCCAGATCCCCGTCCCCCGACGCCGTGGTCGTCTTCGCGCACCCCGGCGGCGTCAAGGGCAAGGCCCTGGTGGACGGGCTCAAGAAGGCCGGCGCGGCCGTGGTGACCATCGCCAAGATCACCAAGCCGGGTGAGCGCCTCGACTTCATCAAGGCCGAGATGCGGGCCGCCGGCCGCACGGTGAGCGCGGACGCCGCACAGGCCCTGCTCGACGCCGTGGGAAGCGACCTGCGCGAGCTCGCCGCCGCCTGCTCACAGCTGGCCTTCGACACCCCCGGCAAGGCCGTCACCGAAGCCGCCGTGGCCCGCTACCACCGGGGCCGGGCCGAGGTCAGCGGTTTCACCGTGGCGGACAAGGCCGTCGAGGGCCGCCTCGGCGAGGCCCTGGAGCAGCTGCGCTGGGCCCTGTCCACCGGCGTCGCACCCGTCCTCATCGTCAGCGCGCTGGCCGGCGGCGTCCGTTCCCTGGCCAAGATCGGCGACGCTCCCCGCAACCTGCGCGGCCCCCAGCTGGCGAGCCACCTCGGCATGCCCCCCTGGAAGGTCGACCGCGTCCGCCGCCAGCTCAACGGCTGGGGCCCCGCGGGCCTCGCCAGAGCGCTCCAGGCCGTGGCCGCCGCCGACGAGCAGGTCAAAGGCGGCGGCACCGACCCCGCGTACGCCTTGGAACGCACGGTCCAGCTCATCGTCGCCAGCCGCGACGGCCGCTGAGCCCTCTCGCTCAGGCGCCGGGGACGGCCTGCGCCGGGGAGCCGGCGGGGACCAGAGCGCCGTCGTGGAGTTCGAGCACGCGGTCGGCCAGGGTCAGCAGCGCCGGGTCGTGCGTCGCCACCAGCGCGGTCACGCCTTCACTGCGGACCACGGCGCGCAGGAGCTGCATGATCTGGCGCGCGGTCTGCGAGTCGAGCTGGCCGGTGGGTTCGTCGGCGATGACGAGCCGGGGCCGGTTGGCGAGCGCACGCGCGACGGCCACGCGTTGCTGCTGGCCGCCGGACAGCTCGTAGGGCCGCTGGTTGGCGTGTTTTTCCAGGCCGACCATCGCGAGGAGCATCGTGATCCGGTCCTCGCGTTCCCCGGAGGGGGTGCGGGTCAGGCGCATGGGGACGCCGACGTTCTCGGCCGCCGACAGCACGGGGATCAGGCCGAAGGACTGGAAGACGAAACCGATGACGTCGCGGCGCAGGCGCAGCAGCCCCGCCTCCGGCAGCTCGCTCACGGTCTCACCCGCGACGACGACACGGCCCGCGTCGGGACGGTCGAGGCCGCCGATCTGGTTGAGCAGCGTCGTCTTGCCGGAGCCCGAGCGTCCGCGTACGGCGACCAGCTCGCCGGGGTTCACGGTGAAGGACACGTCGCGCAGCGCGACGACCTCCTTGGGCCCGGTCCGGTAGACCTTGCGCAGGCCCTCGGCGATCACCAGCGGTTCGTCGCTCATTCGGTGTCCTCACCCCGTGGCCGGTCCGGCCACACTCCGATGTGGTCGCGTTCCAGCTCCAGCCGCACCCGCCGCTCCATGCCGAGGGCCCCGGTGAAGTCGCGGGGAAGCTGGAGGCGTCCCACCCGGTCCAGCACCGCGTACTCCTCGGCGATGAGCCGGCCGTCGGACGCCTCTCGGCGCAGCGTCTCGCTGCTCGTGCGGCCGTCGCGGATGCCGACGGTACGGTCCACCTGCTCCGACACCAGCGGGTCGTGCGTCACGATGACCGAGGTGACGCCGAGCTCGCGGGTGGCGCGGCGCAGCGCGGCGAACACCTGCTCGGAGTTCTCGCTGTCCAGCTCGCCGGTCGGCTCGTCGGCGAGGATCACCTGCGGCGTGTTGGCGAGCGCCACCGCGATCGCGACGCGCTGCTGCTCGCCGCCGGACATCTCCGACGGCCTGCGGTCCGCGCAGTACCCCACCCCGAGCAGGTCCAGCAGCTCGCCGGGGTCGGCGCCGTCGCGGTTGCGCGCCAGCCGCACCGGCAGCCGCACGTTCTCACGCGCGGTGAGGTACGGCAGCAGGTTGCGCGCCGTCTGCTGCCAGATGAACCCGACGACCTCCCGCCGGTACCGCAACCGGTCCTTGGCCGTCATGGACAGAAGGTCGGTCCCCGCCACCCTGGCCACCCCGGCGGTCGGCACGTCCAGCCCGGACAGCACGTTGAGCAGCGTCGACTTGCCCGAACCGGACGCGCCGACGATGGCGATCAGCTCGCCTTTCTCGACGAGCAGGTCCAGGCCCTGCAGCGCCACCACTTCGACGCCTTCGGTCTTGTAGATGCGCACCAGGTTGTCGCACAGGATGTGCGCGTGCTCACCGAACACCGGCCGCTGCTGCGCGGCCCTCGCCTCCAGCTCCGACAGGTCCGGTGTGTCCAGCGGTGTGTCCACCTTCAGTCCCCCACTCGCAGGATGGAGCCGAGCGACCGGCGCCGGCCGATCGCGGCGTGCAGGAAGGCGCCGCCGACGGCCACGGCGGTGAGCCCGGCGGCCAGCAGCACCGGCGTGCCGGGGTCGATCTCGTACGCGCGCACGGCGATGCCGCCGGCGTAGACGCCGAGGTCGAGCCCGGGCCCGAGAGCCGCGGGGAGCGCGAGGCCGAGCGCGAGCCCGGCGCACGCGGTCAGGAAGATCAGCGGCGTGACCTCGAGGACGGTCAGCGCCGCCGCCTGCCGTTCCGACAGCCCGAGGGTGCGCAGGAACGACAGCGCGCGCACCCGGTCGGCGGCCCCCGTCACCAGCGCGATGATCACGGTGAGCAGCGCGTACACGGCGAGCGCCACGGTGACCACCTGGAACGCGGTCGTGATCGTGCCGGTGAGCGGCGTGCCGGTGATCCGGCCGAGGGACTCGCCGAACGTCGCCACGTGGATGGGGGGGACGTTCCCCGTCGCGGCGCGCAGCCGTCCGGCGTCGATGTCCTCCCCGCCGAGCAGCAGCATGCTGGTGTATTCACGGGACCCGGCGCGCTCGGAGGCGTCGAACGGCACGATGATCAAGCTGTGCGTGGTGAAGCCGATGCCGGGCAGGCCGTCGGCGACGACCCCCCGCTTGCTGAGCTTCATGCGGACGTGCCAGCCGATCTCGAACTCCGACAGGTTGGCGAGGTCCGGCGAGACCAGCGCCGGGATGGTCCCCGCGGGTCCGCCCGCGGGTGCGGCGGGTACGGTCAGCGGCGTGCCGGCCACCAGGCGGCGGTAGGCGTCGAGGTCGATCGCGACGACGGTGGCGCTCCTGCCGCCGAGGCCGATCTGCGCCGTCCCCTTGTCGGCCGGCAGCACGGTCCGTACGCCGGGGACCTCGCGTACCGCGGCGACGACGCCGGCGGGCAGCTCGGCGGCGCTCTCCACCCGGCCCGCGGCCCCGGTCGCCTGCCACGCCGCGAGGCGCTGCGTGGCGTCGAGGGTGCCGCCGACGACGGCGCCGTACACCGACACGGCGAGCGCCGGCAGCAGGATCAGCACCGGCAGCGCGGTGACGGCCCGCGCGCGGGCCGCGAGCGTCATGCCGACGAACGGCACCGCGGGCCGGGCCCGCGCGGCCAGCCACACCACCAGCCGCAGGGGGTAGGGGTAGCAGCGCAGCACGATCAGCGCCACGGCCACCGTGAGCGCCACGGGTACCAGCATCAGGAACGGATCACCGGCGGGGGCCGAGCCGCCCCTGACGTCGGTGGTGAGGCCGCGGTTGCGCAGCAGGTAGGCCCCGGCGAGGGCCAGCACCACGACCACCAGCTCCAGCATCAGCCGCCGGGGGGACGGCCGGCGGGCCGCGACGTCGGCGCGGCGTTCGTTCAGCGGCCTGCGGTGCGCGAGGGCCACCCGGGTGGCGGCGAACACCAGCGCGACCGCGACGATGAACAGCGGCCCGAGATGCACGATCGAGGTGACGGGCCCCGGCACGAGGTACGACAGCGCGTACCCGATGAGCGCCGCCGGCGCGCAGGCCAGCGCCACCGTCCCGGTGCCGGTCAGCACGACCTGCCGCAGGGACGCGCCGCGCGCGCGGGCCAGGGCCAGCGCGCCGGCCATGCGTTCGGTCAGCAACTGCGCGGCGAGCGCCAGCACCCCGGCCGCGACGACGGCGAGGCCGCCGGTGGCCAGGTACGCCAGGGCCTGCGCCGTGGCGAGCTGCCGCAGGTAGTCGTTCAGCACCTCGTCGAGCGCGGTGCCGAGCTCCCAGACGGAGAACCCGGCCACCTGCGACCACGTGGTGATCTGGTCGGTGGCGGCGAGGCCGACCCGGCGCCGGAACTCGGCCACCCCGGCCACCGTGTCACCGGCGTTGCGCGCGTCGATCTTCGCGTTGTCGACGGCGAGCACCCAGTAGTACCGCAGGTCACGGCTGTCGCCGTTCAGCCGGGTCAACGAGGACGGCCCGGTGAGTGCCGTGATGTGGTGCTCCTCACGGTCGGTGCCGGCCATCCTGCGCACCGAGGCCTTGATCACGTTGAGGTCGTGATGCCAGTAGCGGTCGGCGGCGTTCACCGGCTCGAAGATCCCGGTGACCTTGGCGAGCATCGGACGGCTGTTGCCGAGCACCAGTATGGTGCCGGCCGGGATCCGCATCAGCTCGGCGGCGCTCCTGACCAGCGCGATCTCGAAGAGGTCCACGTCACGCAGGTCCGGGTGTCCCGGCACGCGCGGCACGACCGTCGGCGGGCCCGGCGGCACGCCGTCGACGTACCTGATCCGCTGGTCCGCGCCGGACAGCCACGCGACGTCCACGAGCTGCAGCGGCAGGTGGCCGGGCCCCACCCGGTCCGCGACCGGGGTGCCGACGGTCTTGGCGCTGTAGTGGCTGGTGTTGCCGGGCCGGGTGTCCATGAGGGACGCCAGGGACGGCGGCAGCGACTCCCGCCATTCGCGGTCCAGCTTCTGGAACCCGCCTTCCGCGGTGATCTGGTTCTGCGGGCCCTGCGTGCGCCGGGAGACGGTCAGGTCGGTCAGACCGGCGCTGGTGCCGGTCAGGATGGAGTGCAGCGCGTCGTCGTAGGACGCCTCCGCCACCCGCGGCAGCGCCGCGATGAGCAGCGCGGCGCTGAGCGTCAGCACGGCCAGCAGCGCGGCCGTACCCCGGTGCACGCGCAGGAGCAGCAACGGGTTCATCGGTCCTCCCCGATGCGCAGCGCACGGCCGAGGCCTTGGCGGCGCAGTGAGCGGGCCAGGGCCGCGACGATCGCGAACAGCAGCGCCGACACCGCCGCGAGCATCGCCAGTGTCGCGGGCCAGGGGATGTCGAGCAGCACAGGCGGCGTCACCAGGGACGCCTGGCCGGTCAGCACGATGTGCGGCACGACCAGCGTGGCCACCACCACGGCCAGCAGCGTGCCGCCGGCGACCGACAGCCCGATCAGGAACGCCTGCTCCACCGCCAGCAGCCCGAAGATCTGCCGGAAACTCACCCCGAGAGCGCGCAGGATCGCGAACTCGGCGCCGCGTTCCCGCGCGGCCACGGCCGCGTTCACGAGGAATCCGAGCGCCGCGAAGACCAGCGCGGCGGCGAAGCCGAGGATGAGCGCACCCTGCAGGCCACTCGCCAGCGGGTCGTCACGCAGTTGTCTCGTCAGGGTGCCGATGTCCACGACGGTCTGGTCCCAGTCGGGGTGGCGTGCCAGTTCGGCGGCGGCCGGGCCGGAGTCGTGGTTCTCGGCGGACATCCACCATTCGAGCGGGGCCCGCGGTTCGCGTCCCGACGCCACGTCCCTGGCGGTCAGCGTCGGCAGGTCGGCGAGCACGGCGGGGGCTCCGGCCGCCGTCCCCGGCATGGCGGCGACGATCCCGGCCACGGTGATCCGCACCGGCCTGCCGTCGAGCTGCATCACGCCGGCGCCGCCTACGGTGAGCTTCTCGCGTGCCGCGACGTCGGAGGTCACCACCACCGGCACCGGCCGGAAGATTGAGGCGTCCTGACCGGCCGGGCCGGGGCCGCCGTCGGCGGGGGGAGCAGCGAACAGCGCCTCGTCCGGCACGTCCGCCGGTGCGGCGACCACCGAGACGTCCTCGGGGCCCGCCGGGTCACGCTGGGTGCCGGACGGCTTCGGAACCTTGACGGTGAACAGGCCGGGTCCCGTCGTGAGCTGCTCCCCGGTCACGTGGCCCTCCCGTCGCGCCAGGTGCCCCCACCGCAGCCCGGAGGGCAGGGTGACCCGCGTGCCGTCGCCGGTGGCGATCGCGTCGAGCGCCAGCTCCAGCCCGCTGCCGTCGAAGGGCACGGGGACCTGGATGGCGAAGCCGCGGATCGCCAGCGGGTACGCGAGCCGTCCCTCCTGACCGGCGAGCCCCGCGAGGTCGGCGGTGAGGCGGTGCGCCGCGCCGTCGGCGTCAAGCGGCCCGAACGTCAGGTGGCGCTGCACGCCGAGCGCGTCGACCAGCACCATGCGCAGCCGCAGCGAGACGTACTGCTCGGCCACCTCGGGCCGGTCGAGGCGCAGCCGCACGTCGAGGGACAGCGAGCCGGGGGTGCCCGGCAGCGGCACGGACGGCGTGGGGGGACGCGCGGCGGCGAGGCGGCCGGCCAGGGACGTCATCGGCACGGGGGACAGGTCGTCGCGCAGCGTCACCATCGTGCCGAGCTTGGCGGCGTCGGCCGCGAGGATCGTGACGTTGCCCTGCGAGAAGGACACGGTGCCCCGGTGCACGGGGCTGACGGCGGTCACCCCCGGCAGGGCCGCGTACGCCGCGCCGCGGCCCATGCCGCCGAGTTCCGCCGACTCCGGTGGCGCGGCCACCCGCAGGTCGGCACCCGCCTGGTGGCGTGCCTGGTCGAGCTGCGAGCCGCGCCACGTGGCGGCCGTCGCCATGGACACCACGCCGATCGCCACCGCCATGGTGAGCAGCAGCGCGGGGCCGGAGTAGCGGGCCGGACGGCGGCTCACCTGCCAGGACCCGAGGGCCGGTGCGAGGCTCCTGCGCCGCGAGGTGACGCGTTCGGCGAGGCGGGAGACCCGTGGCACGAGCCGCAGCCCGAGCATGCCGCCGCACAGCAGCGCGAGCGCGGGCCCGGTCACGATCAGCGGGTCGATGCCGAGGTCCCCGCTGCTGGTGGTCGTCACCGGAGCGCCGTACCGCCGCAACTGCCAGATGGCGAGCGCCGCGACCACCGCGAGCGCGACGTCGCCGCCGGCGCGCTGCAGCCAGCCCTGCCGGTCGCCGCGGCCGCGCAGCGACTGCTCCTCGATGTAGGTGCGCCTCGCGCCGCGCAGCGCCGGCAGTGCGAGCAGCACGGCGCACGCCAGCGCCACCCCGGCCGACACCGCGAACGCCGTGCCGTCGGGCTCGGCCGCGACGTCCACCCCGGCGGCCTTGATCCACGGCAGTGAGTTGACCAGGCGGAGCAGCGGGGGAGCGAGGAACGGCGCCACCAGAGCGCACGGCACGGCCACCAGCAGGGTCTCCGCGCCGGCCAGCAGGCCGAGCCACACACTGCCGGCGCCGCGTGAGCGCAGCAGCGCCACCTCCATGCGGCGGTGGTCGGCCAGCAGGCGCGCGGTGAGCACCAGCGCGTACGCCGCGAGCAGCAGCAGTTGCAGCACGGGGACCAGCATCGTGGACCTCGCCACGAGTGCCGCTCTGTCCAGGTCGGTCAGCATGTCGGGGAGCCGGCTGTAGGTCTCGCAGGTGGGGCAGTCGCGGGTGAGCGCGTCGCCGAGGCGGTCCACCGCGGCGGCGAACGGCCGCAGGCCGCTCTGGTCGAGGCCCGACAGGTCGGGGACCGCGGTCCACGTGAAGTTCACGCTGGTGGTGAAGCGCGCGAGGAACGTCTCACGCGGCACCATCAGCGGGCCGTAGGTGGTGTAGTCGCCGCGTTCCACACCTTTGCGCAGCAGTTCCTGACCGGTCCAGCGCTCGGCGTACGGGTCACGCAACTGGTACACGCCGGTCACCGTGACCCGGACCGGCTTGTGGTCCAGGCGTCCCACCACGACGAACTCCTGGCCCGCGCCGAGGTCCATGGCGTCGGCCGCCGGCTGTGACAGCGCCGCCTCCACGGTGCCGCCGGTGGCGGGCCGCGGCCAGGAGCCCTCAAGCAGCCGGGCCTGCCGGTCCAGGCCGTCGTAGGTGCCGAAACGGGTCAGCTCCGGATGTTCCCGGCGTTGCTGGTCCGGCATGGCGTAGGAGTCGGACTGCGCGCTGAGGCTGATCTCATGCGGCACCGGCGCGCCACCCGGCCCCGCGGTCAGCTCACCGATCCGGCCGCGTACGGCGCCGTCGGCCGCGGGGAACCCACCTTCGCGGATGGAGGCGCTGACGGTGGTGGCGGTGACGGCCGTCGGCGCGGTCAGCATGGCCCGCTTCACGCCGACGTCGGCGACGGTGGAGGCGTACAGGGTCAGCGCGACCAGCGTGGTGGTCGCGAGGAGGATCGACCCGAACGCGGCGAACACCAGCAGGGGCTCACTGAACGCACGCCTCAGCACCAGAGGTGTCCGCCCCCGCATGAACCGCCTCCCGTGGTGCTATGTCCGTTTCGTACACCATAATTGTGGATCTACCTGGGGGAAGAGGCCCGGACTCACGGTGATAGAGCCGATATCTGGCAGGGACGGCGCCGTGATATCGAAAACGTGACATTTCCAAATACCGAGCCGGCACATGGTGTGCGGACATGACGAAACGCCGCGTCCTCGACGAGGACGCGGCGCCGGAAACCGCCGGGCTGGGCCCGGTGATCTGGCCTTACTTGGCCTGCAGAGCGGCGGCGCGCTTGGCGATGGCCGACTTGCGGTTGGCCGCCTGGTTCTTGTGGATGACGCCCTTGCTGACGGCCTTGTCCAGCTGACGGGACGCGGCGCGCATGAAAGCGGCGGCGTCTTCCGCGTTGCCCTGGTCGGCGGCCTCACGGAACTTGCGGATCGCCGTCTTCAGCGACGACTTGACGGCCTTGTTGCGCAGCCGGGCCTTTTCGTTCTGCCGGTTGCGCTTGATCTGGGACTTGATGTTCGCCACGAAAAAGCCTCGGTGAAGGTCGATGGATGGGGCGCGCGGGCAGAGAGGGCGCGCCACACGCAGTTGAACAGGGTACCAACTCGCGAGGTGCGCCCCCAAATCGAAGGACCACGGCACACCCCTGCGTCTTTATGTTAGCGCAGGCACGAGATCGGTGGTCGTGCCTGCCGGTAAACTGGAGGCGTAGAGCGCGGCAGCGGCCCACCCGCCAGGCTCTCGCTTCCTCGTCAATCCATGTGAAACGGACCCCGGTGCGCATCCAGCCTGGCCAGACCGACCCCGCGTTGATCCGCAACTTCTGCATCATCGCGCACATCGACCATGGCAAGTCCACACTCGCCGACCGGATGCTCCAGCTCACCGGTGTCGTCGACGACCGGCAGATGCGCGCGCAGTACCTCGACCGCATGGACATCGAGCGTGAGCGCGGCATCACCATCAAGTCGCAGGCCGTCCGCCTCCCCTGGGACGGTCATGTGCTCAACATGATCGACACCCCCGGCCACGTGGACTTCACCTATGAGGTGTCCCGGTCGCTCGAAGCCTGCGAAGGCGCGATCCTGCTGGTGGACGCCGCGCAGGGCATCGAGGCGCAGACCCTCGCCAACCTCTACCTGGCCATGAACGCCGACCTGCACATCATCCCGGTGCTCAACAAGATCGACCTCCCCGCCGCGCAGCCCGACAAGTACGCCGAGGAGATCGCCGGCCTCATCGGCTGCGACCCCTCCGACGTGCTGCGCGTGTCCGGCAAGACCGGCGCCGGCGTCAAGGAGCTGCTCGACCACGTGGTCACCACCATCCCCGCGCCGGTCGGCGACGCGCAGGCGGCGGCCCGCGCGCTGATCTTCGACTCGGTGTACGACACCTACCGCGGCGTCGTCACCTACGTGCGGGTCGTGGACGGCGGCCTGTCCAAGCGCGAGCGCACCATCATGATGTCCACCGGCGCCAGCCACGAGACCCTGGAGATCGGGGTCATCTCCCCCGAGCCCGTGCCGTCCGCCTCGCTCGGCGTCGGCGAGGTCGGCTACCTCATCACCGGCGTCAAGGACGTCCGCCAGGCCCGGGTCGGCGACACCGTCACCTCCGCGGCCCGTCCCGCGAGCGAGGCCCTCGGCGGCTACGACCACCCCCGCCCCATGGTGTACTCCGGCCTGTATCCCATCGACGGCGACGACTACCCCGAGCTGCGCGAGGCCCTCGACAAGCTCAGGCTGAACGACGCGGCGCTGGTGTACGAGCCGGAGACCTCCGCGGCGCTCGGCTTCGGTTTCCGCTGCGGCTTCCTCGGGCTGCTGCACATGGAGATCGTCCGCGAGCGGCTGGAGCGCGAGTTCAACCTGTCGCTCATCTCCACCGCGCCGAACGTCATCTACCGCGTCATCATGGAGGACGGCAAGGAGCTCATCGTCACCAACCCCTCGGAGTTCCCGGCCGGCAAGATCTCCGAGATCCACGAGCCGACGGTGAAGGCCACGGTGCTGTCCCCGGCCGACCACATCGGCGCCATCATGGAGCTGTGCCAGGGCCGCCGCGGCGCGCTGCTCGGCATGGACTACCTGTCGGAGGACCGCGTCGAGATCCGCTACACCCTGCCGCTCGGCGAGATCATCTTCGACTTCTTCGACCAGCTCAAGTCCCGCACCCGCGGTTACGCCTCGCTCGACTACGAGCCCTCCGGCGAGCAGGTGGCCGACCTGGTCAAGGTCGACATCCTCCTGCAGGGCGAGGCGGTCGACGCGTTCAGCGCCATCGTGCACCGCGACAAGGCCTACTCCTACGGCGTCGAGATGGCCAAGAAGCTCAAGGACCTCATCCCGCGCCAGCAGTTCGAGGTCCCCATCCAGGCCGCCATCGGCTCCCGCGTCATCGCACGCGAGAACATCCGCGCCATCCGCAAGGACGTCCTCGCCAAGTGCTACGGCGGTGACATCAGCCGTAAGCGCAAGCTGCTGGAGAAGCAGAAGGAAGGCAAGAAGCGCATGAAGATGGTCGGCCGCGTCGAGGTCCCCCAGGAGGCCTTCGTCGCCGCGCTGTCCACCGAGGCCCCCGCCGCGGACAAGGCCAGGAAGTGACCTCGCGGCAGGTGACCTCGTGCCTTCCGTAGTGCTCGAAGGGGACCCGGTCCCCGCCACCGGCGAGCTCCCCGCCGAGGCCCTGCGGAGCCTCGGCACCCGGCCGTTCGGCTTCTACGTCCACGTGCCGTTCTGCGTGACCCGCTGCGGCTACTGCGACTTCAACACCTACACCGCCGCCGAGCTCGGCCCCGGCGCGTCCAGAGCAGGTTACGCGGCCACCGCGATCGAGGAGATCCGCCTGGCCCGCCGCGTGCTCGGCGACGCCGACATGCCGGTGAGCACGGTGTTCTTCGGCGGCGGCACCCCCACCCTGCTCCCCGCGGCCGACCTGGTCTCCGTCCTGCGCGCCGTCGACACCGAGTTCGGCCTCGCGCCGGACGCCGAGGTCACCACCGAGGCCAACCCCGAGTCCGTCACCCCGACCGCGCTGGCCGAGCTCCGCGCCGGCGGCTTCACCCGCGTCAGCTTCGGCATGCAGAGCGCCGCACCCCACGTCCTCGCCGTGCTCGACCGCCGCCACACCCCCGGCCGTCCCGCCGCGGCCGTCCACGAGGCCCGTGCCGCCGGCTTCGAGCACATCAGCCTCGACCTCATCTACGGCACACCCGGCGAGACCGCCGGCGACTGGCGCGACTCCCTGACCGCCGCCGTCGAGGCCGCTCCCGATCACATCTCCGCCTACTCCCTGATCGTCGAGGACGGCACCCGCCTCGCCGCACGCATCCGCCGCGGCGAGCTCCCCATGCCCGACGACGACCTCGCCGCCGACCGCTACACCGCGGCCGACACCCTGCTGTCGGCCGCCGGCTACGACTGGTACGAGGTCTCCAACTGGGCCACCTCCGAGGCGTCCCGCTGCCGCCACAACCTCCTGTACTGGACCGGCGGCGACTGGTGGGGTGTCGGCCCCGGCGCGCACAGCCACATCGACGGCGTCCGCTGGTGGAACGTCAAACACCCCACCCCCTACGCCGCACGCCTCGCCGCCGGCACCTCCCCCGGCCAGGCCCGCGAACACCTCACCCCCGCCGACCGCCACCTCGAACGCCTGATGCTCGAACTCCGCCTGAGCTCCGGCTACCCCCTCTCCGACATCCCACCCCCGTCCCGCCCCGCCGCCGCCAGAGCCCTCGCCACCGGCCTCCTCGACCCGGCCCCGTTCACCAAGGGCCGCGCCGTCCTCACCCTGAAGGGCCGCCTCCTCGCGGACGCCGTGATCCGCGACCTGACCTGATACCGCGGCGACCGATGGCCGGGGCCTCTCGCACTTGGCTGAGTCCGTCACCGATCACGAAAGGCCTGTCGTCAGGAGACGAACCGGATGTTCAGTGGATAGCGGTAGTTCTCTCCCCGGTTGGCGGCGACCGAGGCCATGATCATGATGATCAGGGAGCCGATCCACAGGACCGGGAAGAGGATGAGGCCGATGATCAGGAACGACAGGACGAAGCAGACGACGTAGGCGATGACCAGGGTGATCTGGAAGTTCAGGGCCTCGGCGGCCTGGTCGCGGACGTAGGGGGACTCGTCCTTCTTGGTGACGTAGAGGATGAGGGGGCCGATGAACGAGGTGAGCAGGCCCAGCAGGTGCGCGAGCATCGCCATCGTGGTGTCGTCGGTGCCGGGACGCGGGCCGTAGCGGCCGGGGACGTGCGGCTGGCCGTACGCCGGGTTGGCGTAGCCGGGGCCGTAGCCGGGCTGTCCGTAGCCAGGGCCGTAGCCGGGTTGTCCGTAGCCAGGTTGGCTGTAACCAGCTTGTCCGTAGCCGGGCTGGCCATAACCGGGCTGTCCGTAGCCGGGTTGTCCGTAGCCGTGCTGGCCGTAAGCCGGTTGGCCGTGGTCCTGTGGGGTGCCGTGGTCGGACGGCGCGGGGCCGGGGTGGTTGTAGGAGGGCTGGTCGTGGGTGGGGGTGGTGTACGGCTGGGATGGCGGGCCGTAGGCGGGGGTGGCGTGGGGACGGCCGGAGTCGGCGGGGGTGTGGTGCTGGGGTTGGTCCTGGGGGGTGCCGTGGGGGCCGGAGGGCGGGTCGAAGGAGGGGCGGGGGGCCTGGCGGGTTTCGTCGGCCGGGTCGGGTGGAGTGGTCATGAGTGCTCCTCGGTGGTCACGAAGTCGATCAGTTCCTCGACGCGGCCGAGGAGTTGGGGCTCGAGGTCGGTGTAGGTGCGGACCGACCCGAGGATGCGGCGCCAGGCGTCCGGCGGGGTCAGGCGCCAGCCGAGCGCGTCGAGCACACCTTCCTTCCACGGTACGCCGCGAGGCACGTCTGGCCAGGCGGGGATACCGAGGACGGACGGTTTCACGGCCTGCCAGATGTCCACGAAGGGGTGGCCGGTGATCAGGACCTGGGGGGAGGACACCTGTGCGGCGATGCGGCTCTCCTTGGAGCCGGGGACCAGGTGGTCGACCAGGACGCCGAGGCGCCGGCCGGGGCCGGGGGCGAACTCCTCGACGATCGCCGGCAGGTCGTCCACGCCTTCGAGGTACTCGACGACGACGCCTTCGACCCGCAGGTCGTGGCCCCAGATCTTCTCCACGAGGGCCGCGTCGTGCAGGCCCTCGACGTAGATGCGGCTCTCCCGCGCGACCCGCGCGCGCAGGCCCGTCACGGCGACGGACCCGGACGCACTGCGACCGGGGGTGCGCGCCGCCTGGCCCTCGGGTCGCACCAGCGTCACCGGCCTGCCGTCGAGCAGGAACGCGGCGGGGGCCAGCGGGAAGACGCGACGCCTCCCGAAGCGGTCCTCCAGGGTGACGGCTTCCTTGTCACATGCCACCACGGCGCCGCAGAAACCGTCCCCGGCGCCGTTCGCGTCCTCCACGACCAGGCCCGGCTCGGCGGGGACGCGCGGGATCTCGGCCCGCGGCCTTCTCCACCGGCCGCCGGCCAGCACATCCCGTCCGTAGTCCCGCATAGCAGGGCACGCTAGCAAGCTCAGGCGCCAGGCGGGGCCTGCCACCCGCCGCCGTACGGCGCGCTCGGCGCCAGGCGCTTGCGGAACCGGCTGCGGCGCACCAGCACCACGATGGTGACGATCAAGGCGAACAGGAAGCCGATCAGCGGCACCAGGAACAACGCGGCCACTCCGCCGGCCAGCGCGCCGGTGTTCGCCGTGAGCGAGCGGCCGACGCCGAACACGACCTGCTGGCCTTCCTCGGCCTGGCACGTGAACTTGTAGTCGCCGGCGGCGGGGACGCCGATGTTGAACAGCAGTTCCCACACGCGGCCGTCGGCCGTGATGGTCTGCGAGGTCGACGGGTTGGTCAGCTTGGCCTTGCGGCCGTCGGCGGCGTTCTCCGCGACGCACGTCACGTTGGCGGGACCGGACGCCGAGGCGTACAGAGCGGGCTTCTGCGCGGGGTCCACCGTGGCGACCACGCTGCCACCGCTCTGGAAGGTCTTGGACGGCGCCGCGTCGCCGAGGGTCTTGAACAGGCCGCCGGCGAAACCGGCGAAGCCGATGCCGACGCAGACCACCGCGATGATCCACGCCAGGAAGACCCACAACAGTCTCGGACGGACCTGACCCTTGGCCGGCGGGGGAGTGCCGTAGCCGGGGGGGTTCGCGCCGTAGGACGGGCCGCCGTAGCCCTGGCCGGGAGGCGGGGAGTAACCCTGGCCGCCCGGCGGGGGCCCGTACCCCTGCTGGGGGTTGCCGTACCCGCCACCGTACCCGCCACCGGGGCCGCCGTGGCCCTGGCCGGGAGGGGGACCGTACGGTCCCTGGCCGCCGGGAGGCGGCGGGTAGTTCTGCCCGCCTGAGGGGGAGCCGAAGGGCGGACGGTCACCGGGGCCGCTCGCCTGAGCGCCGTAAGAAGGGGTTCCCTGGGCACCGTGAGGGGACGAGCCGGGGGCGGCCTGCTCGCCGAAGGGGTAGGGACGCGCGATGCGCGATGTCGCGTCCTCGGGCCGGGGGGTGTTCTCGGTCATGCGAGAAGTGTGGACCATGTCACTTGCCGGTCGATAGCAACCCGCTTGTAGCGGCCGCACCCGTGCTGTGCCCCGCGGGTTATCGCACCGTGCCTGCGGGAGCCGTACACTTGGCACTCGGGAACACTGAGTGCCAGGACCGCGTTCACGCAGGCACGCAAAGCAGGCAGGAGGTGAGCACGTTGCTCGATGATCGCAAGCTGGCCGTACTGCGCGCCGTCGTCGAGGACTACGTGTCCACCAACGAACCCGTCGGGTCCAAGGCGCTGGCCGAACGGCACAATCTCGGCGTCTCGCCTGCCACGGTGCGCAACGACATGGCGGTGCTGGAGGAGCAGGGGTACATCGCGCAGCCGCACACCAGCGCGGGCCGGGTGCCGACCGACAAGGGCTACCGGCTGTTCGTCGACCGGCTGTCGCAGATCAAGCCGCTGTCGGCGGCCGAGCGCCGCGCCATCGAGACGTTCCTCGCCGGCGCGGTCGACCTCGACGACGTCGTCACGCGCACGGTGCGGTTGCTGGCGCAGCTCACCCGGCAGGTCGCGGTGGTGCAGTACCCGTCGCTGATCCGCTCCACGGTGCGCCACGTCGAGCTGGTGCCGCTGTCGGAGCGGCGCATCATGCTGGTCCTGATCACCAACACCGGCCGGGTCGAGCAGCGGGTCGTGGACCTCCCCGACGTCGTGGAGGACGACCGCATCGCCCACCTGCGGGCCGTGCTCAACGCCGGCCTGGACGGCTGCGCGCTGAGCCAGGTCCCCGAGACGGTGGCCGACATGCACGAGCGTCTCCCCGAGGACGACCGGCCGATGGCGGGCACGATAACCTCCGTCCTGCTGGAAACGCTGGTCGACCGGCACGAGGAGAAGATCGTCTTCGCCGGCACGGCCAACCTCACGGCCGACTTCACCGTCGGCCTGCGCGACGTGCTGGAGGCGCTGGAGGAACAGGTCGTGCTGATGCGGCTGCTCGGGGAGGCCGGCGGCTCCCCTGTCACGGTGCGTATCGGGTCGGAGAACCCCTATTCCGGCCTTCACGGCACTTCCATCGTCGCCGCCGGATACGGTTCGGGCGACAATGAACTGGCCCGGCTCGGAGTGCTGGGCCCGACGCGAATGGACTACCCGGTGACCATGGGAGCGGTGCGCGCAGTGGCACGCTATGTCGGCCAGATTCTGGCGGGGTCCTAGTGGCGCGCGACTACTACGCCATTCTCGGCGTCCGCCGTGACGCGGGCCAGGACGAGATCAAGAAGGCGTACCGCCGTCTCGCGCGCGAACTGCACCCCGACCTGAACCCCGACCCTGAGACGCAGGAGCGTTTCAAGGAGATCAACCAGGCGTACGAGGTCCTGTCCGACCCCAACAAGCGCCAGATGTTCGATCTCGGCGCCGACCCGTTCGGTGGTGGCGGCGGCGCGGGGGGTGCGGGTGCCGGGTTCGGCGCGGGATTCCCCTTCAGCGACATCATGGACGCGTTCTTCGGCGGCGGCGCCGCGGCGCGCGGGCCGCGCTCGCGTGCGCGGCGGGGCCGCAACGCCACCATCCGCGTCGAGCTCGACCTCGCGGAGTCGGCGTTCGGCACCACCCGTGAGCTGGTCGTCGACACCGCCGTGCTGTGCGAGGTCTGCCACGGCTCAGGCGCCGCCTCAGGCACCCACCCCGACACCTGTGACATGTGTCACGGCCGGGGTGAGATCTCCCAGGTGACCCGTTCGTTCCTCGGCCAGGTCATGACGGCGCGGCCCTGCCCCCAGTGCGGCGGCTTCGGCTCGGTCATCCAGCACCCCTGTCAGGAGTGCTCCGGTGACGGCCGGGTGCGCACGCGCCGCACCATCAAGGTCCGCATCCCCGCGGGGGTCGAGGACGGCACCCACATCCAGCTCGCCGGCGAGGGGGAGATCGGCCCCGGTGGCGGCCCCCCCGGCGACCTGTTCCTTGAGATCGTCGAGCGGCCCCACCAGATCTTCGAGCGGCGCGGCGACGACCTGCACTGCACCGTGCAGATCCCGATGACCGCCGCGGCCCTCGGCACCATCCTCACCGTCGAGACGCTCGACGGCGCCGAGGAGATCGACGTCCGGCCCGGCACGCAGTCCGGCCAGGTCATCCCCCTGTACAGCCGCGGCGTGCAGCACCTCAACGAGAGCGGCCGAGGCGACCTGCTGATCCACTTCAACGTGGAGACCCCGACCCGCCTCGACCCCGCGCAGGAGGAACTGCTCAAGGAGCTTTCCAAGCTGCGCGGCGAGGAACGGCCCCCCGGCAAGTTCGCCCCGGGCCAACAGGGTTTTTTCTCCCGCCTCCGTGACGCGTTCAACGGCCGCTGATCCCCGGCCGCGAGCGTTCCACGGTCACCTCGGCGGGTGACTAAGGTTTCACGGGTGAGTGTTCCTGTCTTCCTCGCGGACGACCTTTCCGGCGACGAGATCCTGCTGGACGGCCCCGAGGGCCGGCACGCCGCCGCCGTGCGGCGGCTGCGGGTGGGGGAGAGGGTCGACCTGACCGACGGCGCCGGCGCGGTGGCCGAAGGCGAGGTGCGGTTCGCCGGCCGGGACGCGTTGCGGGTGGCCGTGCTGGCGCGCCGGGTCGTGCCGCCGGCCGTGCCGCGACTGGTGGTGGTGCAGGCTCTTCCCAAAGGGGACCGGGGTGAGCTGGCGGTCGAGATGATGACCGAGGCCGGGGTGGACGTCATCGTGCCGTGGGCCGCGTCGCGGTGCGTCACCGTGTGGAAGGGGGACCGCGCGGCGAAGTCCCTGGCCCGCTGGCGGTCCGCCGCGAGAGAGGCCGGCAAGCAGGCCCGCCGGTTCCGGCTCCCTGAGGTGACCGAGCAGGCCACCACCGCGAAGGTGGCCGAGCTCCTGCGCGGCGCGGCCACGGCCGTCGTGCTGCACGAGGACGCCGCTGAGCCGCTCTCCCGCCTGCCTCTGGCGACCGGCGGTGACATCGTCGTCGTGGTGGGTCCCGAGGGAGGCGTCGCCGACGACGAGCTCCGCCAGTTCACGGAGGCCGGAGCGGCCGGCGTGCTGCTCGGCCCCACGATCCTGCGCACGTCCACCGCCGGGGTCGCGGCCGCGGCGGTGCTGCTGGCCCGCACGGGCCGGTGGTGACCGGCGGCACACCGGGTTCACCCCGCGTCGCGGTCCCCTGAGGGACCGGTCCTGCGCCGGCTGGGGCTCAGCCGGAGCTGGACGACTGGTCCAGCGCGGGTGGTGCGTCGGACGGTCCCTCGCTGTGCGTCTGCGGGGTGATGCTGGCCGTCGCGGTCGGCTCGGCGGCCGTGGGGGTGGGCTCGGCCGGCGTGGCGGGGGTGGGGGCCTTGGTCGGGGTCTTGGTCTGGGTGGGCCTCGGCTTGGGCTCGGTGGTGCGGCCCTCGGGGTCGGCGTCCGACTCCGAGGGTGCGGGGCACGGCGGCGCGTCCGCCGGGGCCCCGGACGCGCAGTCGGTGCCCGGCGAGGGCACGGTGCTCGGCTTCGGCAGCGGTGTGGTGCTGCCGGTCGGCGTGGGAGCCGTGGGGAGAGGACGCGCCGAGCCGCCTGTGGTCGGCGGCAGGACGTTCGGCGGCCTGCTCGTGCTCGACTCCTCAGGCGGGTCGGTGTCGTACTGGACCGGCATGATGGGCCGCTGCTCACCGCCGTCGCCGCGCAGCGAGGGGACGAACGTCACGATCGCGGCGGCCACCAGCACGGCCCCGAAGGCCGACGCGGCGGCGCGCCACCAAAAGAGACCTCGCGGCCCGCGCTGCTCGACGCGGGTGCGGATGATCTGCAGTCCTTCTGCGGAAGGCACGACGGAATCCGCCTCCGCGCGCAAGACACGGCGCAGGAGGTCGCCGTACTCGTCGGGGGATTCGGTCATGACAGTTGCTCCAGGAGAGTCCTCAAGGCGGCCATGCCGCGTGCTGTGTGGCTCTTCACCGCACCCTTGCTGATGCCCATGGCACCGGCGATCTCCGCTTCCGAAAGGTCGCCGTAGTACCGCAGGACCAGCGCTTCGCGCTGCCGTGCGGGAAGCCCGCGAAGGGCCTCGATCACCGCGGACCTTTCGAGCTCGCCGATGGCGCCGTTCTCGGCACTCGGCGCGTCGGGCAGCCCCTTGGGGGCGTACTTCTCGACGACGGCGCGGTGGCGCAGCACGGAACGCGATCGGTTGACGACCGACTGACGCAGGTAGGCGAGTGCCTTGTCGGTGTCGCGCAGCCGCCGCCATGCCCCGTGGAGGGCGACGAAGGCGTCCTGAACGACTTCCTCCGCGGTGGCGCTGTCGCGGACCAACAAAACGGCCAGACGCACGAGCGACCGGTAATGAGCGCTGTAAAGCGCCGTAACGGCCATGTCGGCGTCCCAACCGACGGGCACCGCCCCGAGCGACCTGTCGGCCACGAGGGTCTCGGTGGTCACATCAGTTGGACGCACGGGCTTTCCAGAGGGTTTACTCTCTGCCGGTTCTTTAGGGGGCATGACCCGATTCGTGTCCTCGCCGGTGGCCTCGCGCCGACACTGACCACTCCTGACGCTGAAGTGTCGCACACCAACCCTAGCCGTGGGGATCAGTCCGCGCTGCCTAGTCGGTGTTACCGATTGGCAACAGAGGTGACTACCATGCGGGCGTGACAGACTGCCTGTTCTGCAAGATCGTGAGCAAGAACATCCCCGCGACGGTCGTCCATGAGACCGATCGCACCGTGGCGTTCCGGGATCTCGACCCGCAGGCGCCGACGCACGTGCTGGTGATCCCCAAGGGCCACTACGAGAACGCCGCCGCGCTGGCCGAGGCGGACGACGGACTGGCCGACGAGGTGCTGAAGGCCGCGCACGCCGTGGCGGTGCGCGAAGGGGTCGCGGGGGACGGGTACCGGATCGTGTTCAACACCGGCCCAAAGGCCGGTCAGACGGTGTTCCACGTGCACGCGCACGTGCTCGGCGGACGCCCCATGACCTGGCCGCCTGGCTGACGGCGAACCGTGCCCCGGAGGCCGTCCGCGCCCGGATAGCATGGGGTTATTCAGCGGCGCCGCCGGGCCCGATGCGAGAGCATGGAACCGCCAGATCCGCGTGAGACACGCAGAACCAGATGAGTACGACCGGGAGGCGAGCAGGCCGCAAGGGCCGCCCATGACCGAGTCACACGAGAACCGCAGCGCGCCTAACGGCGCGAGGACCGGCGAAGCGCCGCGCGGAAAGGGCCCTGCCCGCACCCAGGCGAAGGTCGTCATCCCCGACGACCACTCCATGGTGAGCCTCCTCGGCTCCCGCGACGAGTTGTTGCGCGTCATCGAGAAAGCGTTCCGCGCCGACGTCCACGTCCGGGGCAACGAGATCACGATCAGCGGCCCCCCGGAGGAGAGCGCGCTCGTGGTGCGCCTCTTCGAGGAGATGGTGGAGCTCCTGCAGTCCGGCGCTCAGCTCACCGCCGACGCCGTCGAGCGCAGCATCGCGATGCTCCGCATGAGCACCGCCAGGCCCGCCGACGTGCTGTCCCTCGACATCCTGTCGTCCCGGGGCCGCACCATCCGGCCGAAGACCGTGAACCAGAAGCGCTACGTCGACGCGATCGACAAGCACACCATCGTCTTCGGCAT
Source organism: Sphaerisporangium rubeum (assembly GCF_014207705.1). Classification (NCBI taxonomy): domain Bacteria; kingdom Bacillati; phylum Actinomycetota; class Actinomycetes; order Streptosporangiales; family Streptosporangiaceae; genus Sphaerisporangium; species Sphaerisporangium rubeum. The sequence goes on along the minus strand of NZ_JACHIU010000001.1, from coordinate 5,257,485 downwards.
CGGGCCGGCCGGCACCGGCAAGACCTACCTGGCCATGGCCAAGGCCGTGAAGGCCCTGCAGGCCAAAGAGGTCAACCGCATCATCCTCACGCGGCCCGCGGTCGAGGCCGGGGAGCGGCTCGGGTTCCTGCCCGGCACGCTGTACGAGAAGATCGACCCCTACCTGCGGCCCCTGTACGACGCGCTCCACGACATGCTCGACCCCGACTCCATCCCGCGGCTGATGGCGGCGGGCACGATCGAGGTCGCGCCGCTGGCCTACATGCGCGGCCGCACGCTGAACGACGCCTTCATCATCCTCGACGAGGCGCAGAACACCTCGCCTGAGCAGATGAAGATGTTCCTGACCCGCCTGGGCTTCGGCTCCAAGATCGTCGTCACCGGCGACGTCACGCAGATCGACCTGCCCGGCGGCCAGCAGAGCGGCCTCAAGGTCGTCCAGGATATCCTCGACGGCATCTCCGACATCTATTTCAGCAGGCTGACGAGCGTCGACGTCGTCCGGCACAAGCTGGTGAGCGACATCGTCGACGCCTACAGCCGGTACGACCTGGCGACCGCCGAGCCGCACGCCATCAAGGGCGGCGGCAAACGCCCCAGGGGAAGATAAGAACATGAGTATCGAGGTGGCCAACGAGTCCGGGGTGGACGTCGACCAGGCCTCGCTCGTCGAGCTGGCCGGTTTCGTGCTGGGCCGCATGGGCATCCACCCGCTGGCCGAGCTGTCCATCCTGGTCGTCGACGAGGCGGCCATGTCCCAGCTGCACGAGCAGTGGATGGGGGAGCCGGGGCCGACGGACGTGCTGGCGTTCCCCATGGACGAGCTGCGGCCCACGCAGGGTGGCGCGCGTCAGGACGCCGACGTGCCGCTCGACCCCGCGCTGCTCGGTGACGTCGTGCTGTGCCCCCAGGTGGCGGCCAAGCAGGCCGCCGAGGCCGGCCACAGCGCGCGCGAGGAGCTGGAGCTGCTCTGCACGCACGGCATCTTGCATCTGCTCGGGTACGACCACGCCGAACCCGACGAGCACAAGGAGATGTTCGGCCTGCAGGGCGAGCTGCTGGAGGCATGGCGGGAGGTGCGGCGGGAGCCGTGAGTTCTCCCACCGGATGGTTGTTCGCCGCCGTCGTCCTCATCATCGTCGGCGGACTGATCGCCAGCGCGGAGACGGCGCTGGCGCGCATCTCGCGGGTGCGCGCCGAGGAGTTCGCACGCAGGGGGACGCGCAGCGCGCACCGCCTGCAGGCGATCGTCGCCGACCCGCCGCGCTACCTCAACCTGTTGCTGTTGCTGCGGCTGAGCTGCGAGCTCGGCGCCACGGTGATCGCGACGCTGCTGTTCATCGACATGCTCGGCGACGAGGGCCAGGCGTACGCCGCCGCGGCCGGCGTCATGATCGTGATCAGTTACGTCATCGTCGGGGTGTCCCCGCGCACGCTCGGCCGCCAGCACGCCGAGCCGATCGCGCTGGCCAGCGCACCCGTCGTGTACGGCCTGACCCGTATCTTCGGCCCGCTGCCGAAGCTGCTGATCCTGCTCGGCAACGCTCTGACGCCTGGCAAGGGTTTCCGTGACGGCCCGTTCACCTCCGAGGCGGAGCTGCGCGACCTCGTGGACCTCGCCGAGGAGCGGCGCGTCATCGAGCCCGACGAGCGGCAGATGATCCACTCGGTGTTCGAGCTCGGCGACACCATCGTCCGTGAGGTGATGGTGCCGCGTACGGACATGGTGTTCATCGAGCGCGGCAAGACCCTGGCGCAGGCGCTGTCCCTCGCGCTGCGCAGCGGGTTCTCCCGCATCCCCGTGGCGGGGGAGAACGAGGACGACGTGGTCGGCATCGCCTACCTGAAGGACATCGTGCGCCGCGTCCACGAGTCCGGCGACAACGGCGAGACCGAGCGGGAGAAGGTCGAGTCGATCATGCGTCCCGCCACCTACGTCCCCGACAGCAAGCCCATCGACGAGCTGCTGCGCGAGATGCAGGCCCGCCAGATCCACCTGGCCATCGTCATCGACGAGTACGGCGGCACCGCGGGCCTGGTCACCATCGAGGACGTCCTGGAGGAGATCGTCGGCGAGATCACCGACGAGTACGACCAGGAGACCCCGCGCGTCGAATGGCTCGACGACGGCGGCGCACGGGTGACCGCGCGCCTCTCGGTGGACGAGCTCGGCGAGCTCTTCGACACCGAGATCGACACCGAGGACGTCGACACCGTAGGCGGCCTCCTGGCTCACGCGCTCGGCCGCGTCCCCATCGCCGGTTCCCAGGCCCTCGTCGACGGCCTGAGCCTGACCGCCGAGACCACCGCCGGCCGCCGCAACCGCATCAGCACCGTGGTCGTCCACCGCCAGCCCGTCTCCACCACCGCCGAGACCGACTGACCCGTCTGCGCCACCGTCGGCCCCAGAGTGTCCCGTCGGTTGTCATCTCTCCCCTTCACCCTGAATGACCAGCTTCGAGTGACATGCGTGAAGGGTGCGGCAAGTACCTTTTAAGTGGATTGCAAGCGGCTCGTGACACCTTTCTTCCAGGCGCCCAATGGCTCGGGGCGCCGGTAGGGGGCGGTGTGCCGAGGAGGGGTTCGCGGCACGCCGTAAGGGCTGGGGGGATACGTCAGGGCCCCCGGCCGGCCGAGCCGGCCGGGGCCCCGACGCCACAAAGGGTGCCCGCCTGCGACTCGCAGGCGGGCACCCTTGGCGTTTATCCGGCTTCAGGTGATGACCGGGGGGGCCACGGTCGTGTCGCCGCCCCAGACGTTCTCGTCCTCGGTGAGCCAGGTCGTGCGTTCGCGTTCCCGGTCGCCTTCGCCTGGGGTGCCGCCCATGGGCATGAAGGGCATGCCGCCGAGGGGGGTGCCGGCGGCGGCGCGGCCGGCGAGGGCCGCCTGGCCTGCCGCTCCGGTGGCGGCGCCTCCGTAGGCGGTGCCTGGGCCCAGGGGGCCCGCGGTGAACGGGGTGGTGCCGAGTGGGCCGGTTCCCAGGGGGGTGGTGCCTGGGGGAAGGGTCGTCGGTGGGGTCAGGGAGGTCGGGACGGTGGGGAGGGTGGTGGCGTTCGGTGGGGGGACGGGTGGAGGGGTGGCGCCGGCCAGGCCGGTGGCCCTTGGGTCGTTCGGGTTGAGGCCGGTGCCGCCGGTGGAGCCGGGGGGTACGGCCGGGCCGTTGCCGGGGGAGTCGCCGTCGCCTGGCAGACCCGTGCCGGGGACGCCGCCGGTACCGCCGGAACCGGGGCCGCCCGCGCCGGGGAGGTCTGCGCCGGGGCCGCCGGTGCCGGGGAGGCCGGTGCCGGGGTGGACACCGCCGGGGAAGAGGTCGTCGGTGTTCGGGGTGCGGACGCCGCCGTAGCTCGGCATGCCGCCTGTTCCGCCGAAGCCGGAGCCGCCGCCGTAGCCGCCGCCACCGCCTCCGTAGCCGCCGCCACCGCCGCCTGGGTAGCCGGCCTGGGTCAGTGGGGGAGCGGTGGGGGGACCGGGGTCGGGGAGGACCATCGTGACCTGCTGGGGGAGGGTCTGGTAGACGGCGGTGATGCGCTGGTTGAGGCGCTCCAGGTGCTCCCGGGCCTTGTCGTTGTCACTTTGGGTATCGCCGGTGATGGCTCCCTCGATGATGGTGATCGGCGAGATGGTCTTCCAGTTGGCGCCGATGTCGTCGTCCCAGGTGAACCAGCCGCTGGTCGGCAGGTTGGCCTTGGCCTCGCGCAGGTCGGCGGCGTAGTCGTTGTGCGCGGCACCCACCTCGCGGGCCCGGTACGCCAGCTCGCGCGCCGTGGCGTGCAGCATCTGCAGCGCCTTCTGCGCCTCACCGGAGGACTTGTCCCGCCAGTGGCCCGCCATCGTCCCCGCCACGGACTCCAGCAACTGGTAGGTGTCCTCCAGCATGCCGGCCGCGCGGATGTAGGCGTTCCCCGCCGTGCTCAGCCAGTCGGGGTCGGTGTTCTCGATCTTCGAGCGCACGCTCTCGACGCCGCCGTACGTGCTCGGGTCTCCGTGCGGCGCGGCGGTCCCCGCCTTGATGGCCTGTATCTCGCTGATCCGGCCCATGTCCACCCACCTCGGCTACGTCAGGTCCTTGAGGCCGACATCGCTGGCGTGCTCGGCCCTACCGATGTTCTGGAACGCCGCCTCGATCACGGCGATCGCGGCCTCGTACTGCGCGACCAGCTTGTCGTAGCCGGTCGTGATCGCCGTGTGTCCCTGGTCGAAGACCACGCCGAGTTGCTGCGCCGCGTCCCACTCGCCGACGTGGGATGTGGTCACCTTGCCGTACGCGCGCAGGTGCTGCGGCGTGCCGGCCCCCACCCCTTTGAGGCGCTCCACGTCCTCACGCAGGGCCTTCAGCAGGTTGCGTACCGAGGGGTGGTGCAGGTCGACCCCGTCGCCGACCTTGATCCCCGGCCACTTGGGGTCGAGCCGCCACCCGTCGTACGCGAAGGCGCTGCCGCCGTTGTCGCTCATCACTGTTCCCCTCGCGCGGCCGCCGGTCATCGCGCGCCGGGACGGCCTGCCTGCCGGGACGGCCCGCTGTCAGCGGCCGTCGAACATCGAGACGTTGGCCTTCTCCGTGAGCGAGAAGTTCTCGTGTCCCTGCTCGATCACCGCGCCGAGCTGGTTGAGCAGCGCCGCCATGCGGCCGGACGCGGCGTCCCACTGCGCGCGTGCGGCCCAGTAGGCGTTGCGCGCCTCGCCGTCCCACTCGCCGAGCAGCCGGTCGAGTTCGCCTTCGAGCTGCTGGAGCGTGCCTTCCATGGCCTGCCACTGGCGCGCGAAGTCCTGCCGGCCGGCGGCCATGCTGCCGAAGTTGACGAGCGTACGGTCGACGTCGTTGTTGATCGCCATGATGGTCTCCGTCGGTCGTGGGTCGCGATCAGGCGTTGATGTTCGCCGACAGGCGGGTCGCGACACCGGCCTGCTCGGCCTCGGTGGTGCGGTACTTCGCCTCGACCGTGTGCAATTTCCGCGCGAGTTCGCCGAGCTCACGCAGCACGACGCCGAGCTCGGTGTTCCACGAGTTGTACACCGACTCGAAGGCCATGCCGGACTGCCCGCCCCAGCCGGCCCGGAGGTCCGCCACGTGTCCTTGCAGCTGGGTCTGGATGCTGCCGATCAGCCCGTGCGCGTTCTCGGTCCGCTTGGCGGCCTCGACGATCTGAGGGAGATTGGCGGCGGTCTGTTGCTGTGCCATGGGTTACCTCCATGTACGGCCGGTGCCGTTCTCGCAGTGGCCGCCATAAGGAACACGTCGCCGGCCCCCGCCTGATCACTGCAACACTAGGATCAATCCCCACATGGTGGACATGCGTCACATTACACGTCAATAACAGTTCTCGGCCCCTATGGCCCACCGAATCCCATGCACCTCACTGGACCTGCGCCGACGGCGTCCCCCCGGCCGGCACCGGCACCCGCGCCGCCGCCGGGTCCAGCGCCGGGCCCTCGGGGATCAGGTGCAGAAGGTGCGCGGGTACCGGCGTCACGTGCGCCGCGTCGTACCCGAGTATGGCGAGCACGTCGGCCGAGGCGAGCGCGAACCGCCGGCCCTGGTCGGTGATCAGCCAGTGGTCCCGCACCGCCTGCGCCTGGCCGTCACCCGGCAGCAGCCCGGCGAGCACCGCGCCACCCGGCGGCAGCAGCACCTGGTCCACGTGGTCGGGATCCGCGCCTGCGGCCGCCGGCGCCGGCATCGCGAGGCGTCCGCCGATGGTGAGGCTCGCGCGGGTGGAGCCCTTCTCGGTGTCGGCGTACACCGCGCACAGCGGCGCGGCGGGGTCCGGCGTCTCGATCCGCGGCATCGTGGCGGGAAGCCCGTCGGCGGCGAGCGACGTGCGCGACTGCGGGAAGGCGTTGGCGCGGGCCGCGTCCACCTCAAGTGGCCGCATGCGGCCACGTCCGTACGCGGCCTGGCTCGCCGGGTCCTGCAGCATCAGCGTCGCCTGCGTCTGCGAGATCGGCGCGAGACCGTCGCGCAGCAGGACGTACCACCTGGCGTCCCCGCCGGTCACCGCCGGCACCGTGTAGACACGGCCCACCGCGGACGGCAGGCCGTCGGGACCGCGCATGCGCTTGCCGCGGCCGGCGACACGGGGGCCCGTGAAGTCCGGGCCGATCGGCAGCGCGTTGAGCCACGACGCCGGCACCTGGCGCGGCCGGCTCGCCGTCAGCGCGCGCACCCCGGCGTCGCCGATCCGCATGCGGCGGTCGGCCAGGATCACCCACGACTGCTGGCCGTCGTCGGCGACCATGGCGCCGTTCCCGAAGGGCCGGCCGCCGACCGCCATGCCGCCGACCAGCGTGACGTACGGCCGCCGCGCGCCGCCGGACCCGGTGGTCTCCGCCACGCACGCCGACCAGGGACCCCGCACCAGCCGGTCCGGCGCCGGCAGCGACTCCGGGGCCCCGGCGATGCCGACCAGCGTGCCGCGGGAGAAACCCGCGAGCGAGGCCGGTGACACGGTGCGCACGGTCACGGTGGCGGTGCCGAGCAGCAGGCGGGCCGAGGTGTAGTTGGCGACCGGTATCAGCCGCTCCTCGGCCTTGCTGTAGACGTACGTGGCGCCGGTGCCCTCCTCGACGATGAGCGTGCCGGGCTCGGTGAGCGCGGTCGCGCCGCCGGGCCGCAGCAGCCCCCAGACGCCGAACGCGGCCGTGACGAGGACCGCCACGAGCACGCCGCAGAACATCGCCACGTTGTGCCGCCGCATCGGCGACTCGGGGACGTCGGGCTCACCTTGCAGCAGCGCCATGCCGAGGCGCTGCGTCATCAGGCGGTGCGCCTGGTACAGATCACGGCGGGTCTGCATGCCACCACCTCTCGCGACGCCGCGCGCCCCCTGTGGCGCGTGCCGACAGCATAGAAGGGACGTCTCGCCGGCGACGCCGGGATCACCGGATCAGTGAACGCTTCCCCGGTGGGTAGTGTGAGGTGGGCCCCGGACACGGACGGAGGCGGACGATGAACGTACGAGAAGCCGGAGCGGCGCCGCATCACGACCTCGCCGCACCTGCGGCACCCCTGCCGAGCCCGCACGGCATGACCGTGCCCCCGATACCGAACCCGGACCTCCCCGGTCAGCCGGACCCGGACGTCCCGCCGGTCCCGAACCCGGACCTGCCCGGCCGGCCGGACCCGGTCCCGCCACCGGTCCCCGACCCGGATCTGCCGGGCCGTCCCGGCCCCGCCGCACCCCCGGTGCCGGACCCCGACCTGCCCGGGTTCCCGAGCGCGCCTCCGGGACCGAATCCCGACCTGCCGTGGAACCCCGGCCCGCGGCCACCGGTGCCTGGCCCGCCTGATCCGTCCACGCCGCCGGTGCCGTCACCCGGCGTCCCGGGCCCGCCTGACCCGGAGCGGCCGCCGGTGCCGCGGCCCGACATCCCCGGCCCGCCGGACCCGTCCCGGCCCCCGGTGCCACCGCCGGACGTGCCGGAACCCGGGGATCACCGAGACCGGCGGTGACCCACGCTCCGGTGGCCGCCAAGGGCCGTGTCGCCGGACCCGGTCACGGGTCCAGGCGGCGGCGGAGGGTGTCGAGGCGGGCCATCGCCTCTTCGTAGGTGCGGACGGTGGTCTGGCCGAGGGGGGTGGTGTGCGGCGCCGGTTCGGCCGGTGAGCCGAGTACCTCGCTCATCAGGGCCACGGCTCTCTCGCGCAGGTCGTCGGCGGACGCGGCGATGACCTGCTTGATCAGGTCGGCGAGGTCCTCGGCGGACAGGCGCATGGCCGCGGGGTCGAGCCGCAGGTCGCGCAGCCCTTCCTGGGTGTACTCGGCGGTGACCAGCGCGTTTCCGTCGCTCGCGACACCGGTCAGCGCGCCGGTGCGCCGCTGGACCTCCTCCAGTCGCGCGAACTGTTCCTGCGTGCCGCGCAGCAGTTTCTCGGCGTCGATGTGGGCGAAGTCACCGAAGTCCATCACGCGAACCAACCTCCGTCGCCTCGCAGGCACTTTACCCCGCAGAGGCCCCAAATCCCTATGAACCGTGATCAACCGACCTGGCTGTCACCGATCGACACCCGTCGTCAGCCGGCCAGGCCGCGTACCCAGGAGTAGACGTCCAGTACGGCGAGCGTCAGCGGGAACAGCGCCATGACCAGCACGAACTCCAGTACGTCGCCGGCGCGGCCCCAGAACGGCGTCGGCCGCTCGGTGGACAGGAACAGGCCGGCGCCGGTCGCCACCGCGCCGGCCACCAGTAGCGCGGGAGCGATCAGCAGGGCCGCTTTCTGGCCGGTGAGCCCCACGGCGACGAGGAAGAGCACCAGCCCCGCCGTCCCCGCCGCGATCAGCCACAGCCGCTGGCCGACGCCGAGGAAGACCCGGGCCCGCACCAGCAGCGCCAGCGCGAGCACCACGTGCGTGGCGCGCGCGGCCCAGCCGTCCGCGCCGAGCAGCAGCACCTCGCCGGCGAAGGCGACCAGTGCCACACCGGCGGTGAGGCCCGTGGCGAAGCGCTCGGCCTCGACCGCGCGCCGTTTGACGTCGGGGCCGTCGAGCTCACCGGTGTCGGCGCGCAGTTCCTCGGCGTTCGCCGGCGCGGCGGGAAGCGGCAGGCGGGCCAGCCGGAACGACAACGCCGGGATCAGCGGCGTGCAGGCGAGCACGACGGTGGCGACGGCCGCCGCGGCGCCGGGAACCGGGACGTCCCAGACCATCACCGCGGCCGAGCCCGCCGCACCTGCGAGCGAGGCGACGACGACACCGAAGTAGCCCGGCAGGCCCTCGGCGACGGCCCACCCGGCGACGGTGGCGGCGAGCGCCGTCATGGCGAACCCGGCGAGCACACTCGGCGCGCCGAACCACAGCAGGCCGACGTCGCGGGCCGGCGCGAACATGCCGGCGAGGAAGGCGTACGGCAGCGCGGTGTACCCGATGGCGGCCCCGGCCCCCGCGTCGCCGAAAGCACGGGACAGCGCCGCCGCGCCGCCGGTCAGCAGCAGCGCGGCCACCCCGCAGACGATCGCGGCCGGCTGCCACGGCGGCCCCGCCACGGTCAGCGCGAGCGCTCCGGCCAGCAGGAACGCGATCGCCGCGCCGAGCCCGGTGGCCCGGGTGTGCCGTTCACGCCAGCGGCCGGCCCGTTCCTTGACGGCGGTCGCGATGGTGTCGGCCACGTCGTCGAACACCGCCTCAGGCAGTTCCGACGCGCGCGGCACGAGGTACAGCACCTCGCCGTCGCGCACCCCGAGCGAGCCGAGGCCGGAGTCCACGTCCAGCGGCCGTCCGCCGACCCGTTGCAGCACCCACCCGCTGGACACGTACGCCGGGTCGTCCCCCGTCTCCCCGGCGGCCCCGAGCATCCCCGGCAGCACGTGGGCCAGCGGCAGGTCGGACGGCACGGCCAGGTCGACTCTCTTGCGCGGCGTGACGACCGTCACCCGCGTCAGCGCGACCCCGGTCCCCGGCCCGCGGAGCACCGCCACCGGCGTCCCGCCTCCCTGCGCGGGAGGCGGCTGGACGACCGGCGGGCCGGCGGCGGCCGGTATCGCGGGGTTGGTCGCGGGTCCGGACGGCTCCAGTTGGGTCACGCGGAATACCGTAGCGGCCGGTTGGTGCGGGGTGCCGGGACATAAGGGGGTTTCTGGTGTGATGCCGGTGAAGGCGGATCAGGTAGGGGATTCGAGAGGCATGTGAGTTTTATCCGGAGATGGGGGTGTGGCTTTCGCTACGGTGAACGGGTCGGGCCGGCGAGGAGGGGAGTGGCGTGGGGATCGTCGTGGTGCGGCGCGGGGAACGCAGGCCACCGCCGGCGCCGCCGCGAGGGGAGATCGTGCTGGAGTCCCCGCCGGAGATCCCCGAGACCACGTCGGCGGGCTTCACGCAGGTGCTGACCTTCATGCCGATGGCCGCCGGCGGCGCGGCGATGGCGCTGATGTTCACCGGCGGCGGCGCGGGAAGCCCCATCATGTACGTCGCCGGAGGCATGTTCGCGCTGTCCATGGTCGGCATGAGCCTCAGCCAGATGGGACGGGCCGCGGGGGAACGCAAGTCGCGGCTCAACGGGCTGCGCCGCGACTACTTCCGCTACCTGTCCCAGACCCGCAAGAAGGTGCGCAGAGCCGCGCGGCAGCAACGTGAGGCGCTGACCTGGAACGGCCCCGACCCCGAGGCGCTGTGGGCCGTCGTCATGGGTCCGCGGCTGTGGGAACGGCGGCCGAGGGACGGCGACTTCGCGACCGTACGGGCCGGCACGGGGACGCAGGCGCTCGCCGTCCAGCTCGTCCCGCCGGAGTCCAAGCCGGTCGAGGACCTCGACGCCATGTCCGCCGGCGCGCTGCGCCGCTTCGTGCGCACCCACTCCACCGTGGCGGACCTGCCGATCGCCCTGGCGCTCCACTCGTTCGCGCGCATCGTGCCGACCGGCGACCCGGCGGCCGTGCGCGACCTCACCCGTGCGCTGATCTGCCAGATCGCGGCCTTCCACTCTCCCGAGGACATGCGCGTCGCCGTGTGCGCCGGCAAGGAGTGGATGTCCCAGTGGGACTGGGTGAAATGGCTGCCGCACGCGCTGCACCCGGAGGAGAGCGACGCCGCCGGTCCCGTGCGGCTCATGGCCGACGACCTGCGTGACCTCGACCGCCTGCTCGGCGCCGAGCTGAAGGACCGCGGCCGGTTCCGGCCCGGCCCCTCCCCTGAGTCGCTGCCGTACCACGTGGTGATCCTCGACGGCGGGTACGTCCCGCAGGACTCGCCGCTCGGCGCCGACGCCATCCAGGGGGTCACGCTCATCGACCTCAGCGGCTCGGCGTCCCCCGCCGAGGAGGCGCTCACCCTGCGGCTGGAGGTGCTGCCGGACCGGTTCAGCCGCGTACAGCTCGACCACGCCGGCAAGGAGATCGTCACCGGCCTCGGCCGGCCCGACCGCGCGTCGTACCTGCTGGCCGACGGCCTGGCCCGCCAGCTCGCGCCACTGCGCGCGTCCCCGGCCAAAGGCGGCGAGGGCCAGGACGTGCTCGCCACCGACATGACCCTGACCGACCTGCTCGGCGTGCCGGACCCGCGCCGTCTCGACGTCCCCGCGTTGTGGCGGCCCCGCGCGCCGCGCAACCGGCTGCGCGTCCCCATCGGGCTCGGCGCCGACGGCCGGGTCGTGGAGCTGGACATCAAGGAGTCGGCGCAGGGCGGCATGGGGCCGCACGGGCTGATCATCGGCGCCACCGGGTCCGGCAAGAGCGAACTGCTGCGCACACTGGTGCTGGGTCTCGCCACCACGCACTCGTCCGAGACGCTCAACTTCGTGCTCGTCGACTTCAAGGGCGGCGCCACGTTCCTCGGTCTTGAGTCGCTGCCGCACGTCTCCGCGGTGATCACCAACCTGGAGGACGAGCTTCCCCTGGTGGACCGCATGTACGACGCGCTGCACGGCGAGATGGTCCGCAGGCAGGAACTGCTGCGCGCGTCCGGCAACCACGCCTCGCTGCGCGACTACGAACGCGCCAGGGAACAGGGGGCCGACCTGCGGCCGCTGCCGACGCTGTTCGTGGTGCTCGACGAGTTCAGCGAGCTGCTGTCGGCCAAACCCGAGTTCATCGACCTGTTCGTCATGATCGGCCGCCTCGGCCGGTCCCTCGGCGTCCACCTGCTGCTCGCCTCGCAGCGCCTGGAGGAGGGACGGCTGCGCGGCCTGGACACGCACCTGTCGTACCGCGTCGGCCTGCGCACGTTCTCGGCGATGGAGAGCCGGGTCGTGCTCGGCGCCGCCGACGCCTACGAACTGCCGTCCGCGCCAGGCAACGGGTACCTGAAGTTCGACACCAGCGGCATGACGCGCTTCAAGGCCGCCTACGTCTCCGGGCCGTTCGCTCCGGAGTCCCGCAGGGAACGCCGCACCACGCCGGAACGGCGGCAGGTCGTGCCGTTCGGCCCCGCCTATGTGCCTGTGCCGGTCACGCCTGGCCCGGCCGAGCCGGAACCCGCGGCCGTCCCGGCCGGCCGGGACAGCCTGCTCGACGTCATGGTGCGGCAGTTCGCCGGGTACGGCCCGCCGGCGCACCGCATCTGGCTGCCGCCGCTGGCCGAGCCGCTGACCCTGAGCCACCTGCTTCCGCCGCTCAGCATCACCCCCGAGTACGGCCTCACCACGGCCGGCTGGGCCGGACGCGGCAAGCTGCGCGCGGTGCTCGGCGTCGTGGACCGGCCGTTCGAGCAGCGGCGCGACCCGCTCGGCGTCGACCTGTCCGGCGCGGCGGGTCACCTCGCGGTCGCCGGCGCGCCGCAGAGCGGCAAGAGCACCCTGCTGCGCACCCTCGTCACCGGGCTCGCGCTCACCCACACCCCGCAGGAGGCGCAGTTCTACTGCCTGGACTTCGGCGGCGGCACGCTCGCGTCGCTGGAGGGCCTGCCGCACGTCGGCGGGGTCGCCAACCGCCTGGACGCCGACCGGGTGCGCCGCACCGTCGCCGAGGTCACCGGGCTGCTGCGGCGGCGGGAACAGCAGTTCGCCGAGCACGGTGTGGACTCGTTCGCCGCCTACCGGCGTCAGGTCGCCGACGGCACACTGCCGGGGGACGGGTACGGCGACGTGTTCCTCGTCGTGGACGGATGGCTCACCGTGCGGCAGGAGTTCGACTCCCTTGAGCCGGTCATCACCGACCTCGCGGCCAGGGGCCTCGGGTACGGCGTCCACGTGGTGGCGGCGACCAACAAGTGGTCGGAGTTCCGGCCCGGCATCCGCGACCTGTTCGGGTCCCGGCTGGAACTGCGGCTCGGCGACGTGTACGAGTCCGAGGTGAACCGCAAGGCCGCGCTCGGGGTCCCCGAAGGCGTGCCGGGCCGGGGACTCACCAGGGACGGCCACCATTTCCTCGGCGCGCTGCCCCGCATCGACGGCGTGCGGCAGGCCGACGACCTCACCGTCGGCGTGCGGGCCCTGGTGGACGGCGTACGCGAGGCGTGGCACGGCACACCGGCCCCACGCGTACGGCTGCTTCCCGCCGTCCTGCCGGCGGACGCGCTGCCGGGACCCGAGCAGACGGGGCCGCGCATCCCGCTCGGCATCGACGAGGCCACCTTGTCGCCGGTGTTCGCCGACTTCGGCACCGACCCCCATCTCACCGTCATCGGGGACACCGAGAGCGGCAAGTCGAACCTGCTGCGGCTGGTCGCGGAAGGCGTCGTCGCGCGGCACGCACCCGCGCAGGCCAGGCTCGTCGTCATCGACTACCGCCGGTCCCTGCTCGACGCGGCCTACACCGAGCACCGCATCGGGTACGCCGCCTCGAGCACCACCGCCGCCGAGATGGTCGCCGAGGCCAGGCAGGCCCTGGTGGAACGGCTGCCACCGGCCGACCTGACCCCCGACCAGCTACGGTCGCGGTCCTGGTGGAAAGGCGCCGACCTGTACTTCGTGGTCGACGACTACGACCTGGTCGCCACCGGCGCCAACCCGCTGGCGCCGCTGCTCGACCTGCTGCCGCAGGCCCGTGACATCGGCATGCACCTGGTGCTGTCCCGCGCGATGGGTGGCGCGGGCCGCGGCATGTTCGACCCGGTCATGCAGCGCCTGAAGGACATGGCGAGCCCCGCCGTCATCCTCTCGGGGGACCGCGACGAAGGTGTCCTGTTCGGTGTCCGGCCGCACGCGCTGCCACCGGGCCGCGCCTACTACGTGGACCGCCGGTACGGCTCGCGGCTCGTGCAGACCGCCTTCCTGCCGCCGGAGACCCCCGTTGAGCGATGAGCGTCAGGCGCGGCGGCCGGAGACCCCGGCGGAGCGGTGAGCGTCAGGCGCGGTGGCCGGGGTGCGCGGCGACGAAGTCGTCCAGGGCCTCCTGGAAGAACGCCACGGCCTCGGCGACACCCTCGCGGGTGAACCACTCGGGGTCGTCGCGGCGCGCCGCGCGGCCCATGTCGGTCCAGAACGCCTCGCCGGGGATCTCGTCGCCTTCCTCGGGGAGGAACTTGGCCACCTCGGCGGCGGCGTCCCTCGCGGACTCCCAGCCCTGGACGACACCCTGGTAGCGGGCCGCGTCGGTGGGGTCCTTGGCGAACAGCAGGTCCTCGCGGAGCGCCTGGCGCGCGTAGCCGCCGCTGATCACCCGCCACTGGCCGGCGTCGATCACCTCGGAGGGGCCGTGGCCGAACCGGACGCCTTCACGGCGCGCGGCGAACTCCGTGCGGTACGGCACCACGACGACGAGGCGCAGCGGCAGGCCCATCTTGTGGCCGTCGAACCGCACCGTCCACGCCTCACGGCTCTCGGCCAGGGTGGTGCAGGCCTCGTAGTCCTTGAACGTGGCCGCGCCATCGCCGTCCCCGCCGTCCCCGCTCTGCTCGCCGCCTTCCGCCGCTCGCAGGGCCACCGCGGTCACCTCGATGTACAGGTAGGCCTCCACGAGTGTTCTGGCCAGAGGCAACGTCAACGCGGCGCTCCTTTCGCGTCCCGGCCGCCGCACCGGCCCGGCGCGGCGTCGTTGCCGACCTTATCCGGGTGCGGCGGCGGTCAGCCCCGTGACCCGAGTTCGCGGTAGGTGTCGCGGACGACCAGCAGGCGGTCCACCTGGAACCGGCCGGGTTCCGCCGCGCGCACCCTGCGGCCCCGGTCGGACCAGAACGCCTCGTCAGGCACCCGGTCGGCCCCCGGCGGGATGAACTTCACGACCTCCTCGACCGCCGCCGCGGCGACGGCCAGGGCCCGCCGCGCCGCCACCGGGTCCCCGGCCGGGACGTTCCCCGCCGTCAGGTCCGCCACCCACAGCCACTCGCCGGCGTCCAGCAGCCGCGACGGCTCCGGGCCGCCGAACACCGGGAAACCGGCCGCGACGACCTCTCTGCGCGGCGACGCGAACACGTACTCGCGGGCCGCGCCGCACCCCGGACAGATCCCCGAGTACCGGGTGGCGGCCGACCCGCCGGACGTCACGAGCGCGTCCTGCCAGGTGACGTCCACCGATCCGCACGCCGCGCAGGGGTGCAGGTCCAGGTACAGATGCGCCTCGTCCCTGGTGCGCGCCACAGGGAACACCGTCACGCCTCCTCCCGTCCGCCGGCCCGTGCCGGTGCGGGGGCCTGCGCCGGCCGGCGTCCGCACCGGCACGGGCCGTCCTGCGGGCACGCGCAGTCCTCCTCGTCCGGAGGGTCCCACCCGGTGGTGTTCGCGAGCTTGCGCATGCGGTTCCAGAAGTCGGCCCTGGACTCCCCGGGGTCCGGCGCGGCCCACGGCGGTGGCGGCGGGACGTGGCCGCGCGCGGTGATGACGCGGGCCAGCCCTTCCAGTTGCCGCCGCAGTTCCGGCCGCGCGTCCGGCGCGGCCTCGGTCCACCGGCGCGACAGGTACCGGTACTCGTCCGTCCGTGCCGCCACGCAGGCGTCCTCGGCCGCCTCCGGCGCGCCGGTCGTCAGCGACGGCCGGATCACCCCCTGGCGGGGACCGGTGCCCTCCGGCGCCGCCTGTGTGCCGGAGGCGTTCCGCTGCGGCGCCTCCGGCGCGGAGGCGTTCAGCGCGCGGATGGAGTGGCCGACCTCGTGGAGCATCGCGCGGGTGACATGGTCGGCGGGGACACGGGGGTCGACGGTCAGCACGTGCGGGTCGGCCTCGGTGCCTGAGGCGCGTTCGGTCCTCGCCATCAGGTCGCCGGGGAGTTCCCCGACCACGGGCCGGTAGTGCTGCCGTGGCAGGCCGCGCACGTCGACGCGCAGCAGCGGGTCCCCGTCCGGGAAGGACGAACCCGCGTACCCGCCGGCGATGTCCGACGGCCGCACCTCGGCCCACGCGGCACGCATCTCCGCCTCGGTGACCGGGCCCGCCTCCGGCGGCCGGCTCTTCACGAAACCGGAACCGGGATCCCCCGGGGCCGTGGTGCCGACACCACCGAGAGTGGAACCGGTGATCTGGCCGGGCCCCGGCCCCCACAGCACGGTCGGGAACATCGGGTCAGGCACGCGGGGGACCGGCACACCGCTGGCGGTCAGTTCCGCGCGCACCCGGTCGGCGAAGCCGTGCTGGTCGGACGCTGTGCGGTTGAACAGTTCACGCAGGTCCAGGTCCGCGGCCCTGGCCGTGGCCCACACCTCGGGAGGAAGGGTGGCGAACGCCGCGGCGAACCCGCCGTCCGGGTCCTCGGCGGTCAGTCCGCCGTCCGGTGCGGCGACGTAGCCGCGCACCTGGCCGCGCTCGTCCACGGTGATCCGCACCGGCGCGCGCAGCTCACGCGCCAGCACCCTGGCCCACGTCAGCGCCAGCGGCAGGTCCGCGGCGGTGGACGAGGTGACCAGGGACACCATGTCCGCCGCGCCGGACGAGACGATCCGTGACACCGGTCCGCGTCCCGCCGCGCGCCGCCGCACCTCGTCGGCGACCGCGCGGAACACCTCCTCCATGCCGGCCGCGGCGTCTGGTCCGAGCGTGCGGCCCGCGGCCTCCAGGACCTCGTCCAGGACGTGCGGCGTGCCGGCGGCGGCGCGGCGCCACGGGAGGCGGCGCGCGGGACGGTCCTCGCCGAGGTCCCAGCCGGAGGAAGGGGCCGGAGCCGACTCCAGATGACGCAACATGTGCTCGTACTCGGCCGCCGGCATCATGAGGTGCGCCGTGCCGGTCACCGGCGCCGGCAGCGTCGCGCGGCGGCCGGGCCGTTCCGTGCCGTCCCCGCGCACGGTGCGGCGTTCGAAGGCCACGTCGAAGTCCACCCGGAACGCCGCCGTGACGGTGGACCCCTTGAGGAACAGGCTCGTCTCGTTGCGGTTGCCTCCGCTCGACGACGCGCGGTCCCCGGACTGCTCACCCGCCGAGACGCTCTCGGCCGTACCCGAGGCGTCCTGGCCGAGCCCTCCGTTGACGCCGAGGGGAAGCATGCGGCCGCGCTCCACCGCCGACTCGTACCTGCGCTCCTGCCGGTCGACCCGGCCGAGTTCCACCCCGGCGCGCGGCCCGACGACCAGGCGCGGCTCCGACGGCCGCGCGCGCACCCACACGTCCACCACCTCGCCGTACGAACCCGGCACCGGCAGGCGCAGCACGTGGTGGCCGTCGGGGTCGGTCATCAGGCGGAAGTTCGCCGTGCGGGCCATCGGCGCGAGCTCCTGCCCCACCGTCACCCAGTGCTCGCGCACCCCTTGCGGACCGAGCAGGTCGCGTCCCGCGAGCCGTTCACGCACGGCGTCGATCAGGGACTCGGCGCGTGTCGTCTCGGTGAAGTACGTCTCCGGCAGCGGCGCCTGGCGTGGGTCGGGGAACCGGGACGGCTCACCCTGGGCCCGCCGCGCCGGAGCGGTGAGTCCGTCCGGCACCAGTCGCACCGCGCGTCCCGTCAGCGTGATCCGCACCGGCCCGCCGGCCGCGGGGACCGGTGGCGGCAGCGAACGCAGCCGCCGGCTCCCCCCGTCGAGCGCCTTGGTGACCATGGCCGTGGCGGCGTGCAGGGGACGGGTCAGCCGGCCCGGGGGACGGCTCGGCGGCAAGGGCTCGCGGGACACCTCGATCTCCACGGTCACGTCGTGGCTGATCCGGTCGGCGCCGTCGAAAGACGCGGCGCGCTGCAACAGGGTGCGCTGCTCGGTGCCGGACGCCGACCGCGTGAGACCCCGGTCGGTGCCGGCCCCGAAGTTCCCGCCGTGACCGCCGCCTGAGGCGTCACCCGACACCCCGAAGCCGCCGGACCGGCTCGACGACGCCGACCGGCCGCGCAGACGGTAGGCGTACTGCTGCGAGATGTGCACGACCTCGTCGTTCTTGCCTTCGAGCATCACCGCACCCTCACCCATGCCGACCCGCACGGTGATCCGTACCTGGTCGGTGCGGTGCGGCCCCACCCGCACCGGCAGGGCCCACTCGAAGCCGTGGGACGCCGCCATGTCGTCGATCTTCCCCCACCAGTTCTCACCGGCCAGGTCGCCGAACATGGCACGCCACAGCACCGGGTCGGTACCCGCCGCCTCAGGCGCCACCGCCGCGACGGCCCTCATCACGGCGTCGAACGGCTCCATCGGCGTCCCGTCCGGCCCAGCCAGGTCCACCGTCTCGAACGTCGTCAGCGCCATCGAGTCCCTGAAGTGCGCCGGCAGCGTCACCTCGGTCCGCGGCCTCCGCCGTGTCAGCAGGTCGGCCAGGTCCTTGCTGCGCGCCGACGGCGGGTCGATCCGGTCCGCCATCGTCGTGAACAGCGTCTCTGGGGTGTGCCGGGCCACCAGCGGCCCGACCGGCGTCCCCGCCGTCAGCGCCGCCTCTCGCTCCGCGACGTACCTGCGCGCCACCCGCACGGCCATCGCGGGGTCCAGCCGCAGGTCGCCGTTCAGGTAGCGCTGCACCGCGTCCGCCACCTGGTGCAGCGGCAACGACATCTGGCTCTCCCCGTACAGCAGCAGCGCGTCGCGTTCCGGCAGCGCGTAGAGCACCGTGGCGGACACCGTCTGCTTCCGCGGCCGGGACGAACCGGCCTCGTGGCCGGTGACCTTGATCTCGGCGGTCATCAGGTAGTGGTTCTTGCGGCCCGTCTCGACGGTCAGCTGTTCCCTGCCGGACGTCGTGGCGTGCGTGACCGCGTGCGACCGTCCCCCCGACACCCCGCCGTTCACGCCGAGACCGCCGCCTGAGCCGTCCGCCTGCCGCGTGCCGAGACCCGTGGACGCGTTGCCGCCGGCGCCGCGCTGCGCGCTCAGCGTGGCCGAACTGCCGCCGAGCGCCAAGATGATCTCGCCGGTCACCAGGTCGCCGTCCCCGGCGAACGTCGACTCCCCGATCGCCACCTCCATGGTCAGCGTCGCTCTCGTCTGACCGGCGGCCCTCGGACGGACCACGACCTCGGTGCGGTACCCCGAGGACAACCCGGCGGGGTTGGCGATCAGGTTGCGCACGTTGGCGAAGGCCGCGACATGGTGGAACGCCGCCGCGTCGGCCCGCACGCTCGACGGAAGCACGCTCATCACGGCCGGCAGCAGGCCGGGTGCGTCCAGGTGCAGCAGCGTGGCGCGGCGCAGCATGTCCATGGTCGTCGGCTGCGTGTCCGGCGCCGGATCCGCGGCGCGGCGCGGCAGCAGGTCGGCCGGCACCAGCAGGCGGGCCGGCACGGGGGCCGCGCCGGGGGTGAGCAGCGGCTCGGTGCGGCCGTCGCGGCGGACGACGTCGATCGCCAGGTCATAGCCGGTGGCGAACACCGCCGTCTGGCCGGAGCTCTCGATCAGGGTCACCGAGTTGAGCGTGTTGGACGCCGACCAGCCCGCGCCGCGGCCCCAGTTCCCCTGGACGCTCGCCTCGGCCCCCGTCCACACCCTCCCCGTCGTACCCGGCGGGGGACCCGCCGCGACGCCGGCGCCGGCGGAGTAGCCGCGCGACCGGTCGCGGGAACGGGACGCGGAGCTCGATCCGATGTTCAGCGAGACATGGGGCTCCGCCGTGGTCACGCCGACGTACCCCGCGTCCGGCGTGGCGGTCAGCCGCACGCGCACCGTGACGTGCTCCATGGACAGTCCGGGCCGCACCCGCACCAGATCGAAGAACACGCCGTCCTGAGCCGCCTGGTCGATCCGCGTGCGCAGCGCGTTCGGCGACAACTGCTCGGCGACCTCCCGCATGTTGGTGAGCTGCGCCTCCCGCAGCGCCGGCACGCGCGACAGCTTCGGCATGCCGTCCGGCCGCAGCTCCGGCAGCAGCCCCATGCGGCGCAGCCGCTCCTCGGCCTGCGCCTGACGCCGCTCCACCTCCGCCGGATCCAGGTCCACCGTCACCGGCCCCGCGCCGCGCGGTGCTCCCGCACCGGGCCGCAGCCACTGCGGCAGCTCGCGGCGACGGCCCGGCGGCGTGCCGTCCGCCGGGTCGTCCCGCAGCACCAGCGTGCCGTCCGGGTTCCGCACCGGGACGCCGTTCGCGGTGCGCGGGGCCCGCGCGTCCACCGGCCAGCCGTACCGGGCCGCGTCCGGCTCCGGGCTCTGCACCAGTGCCGTGCCGCCGCCGCGCACCGGCAGATGCGGCTCGCCGTGATCGAGCGCCAGGAACGTCACCTCGTGCGCGAGAGTCAGCACATGCGTGTTGCTGTGGCCCATCCACCGGCGCACCATCGGCAGGATCGCCATGCCCCCCGAACTGAGGCCGTCCGAACGCGACACCGACCGCTGCACGGTCGCGAACACCCGCGCCTTCAACGACGCGATCCCCTTCACCCCCGGCTCGGCGTCCGAGGGATCCCTGACCCCCGCGGTGACCGCGACCCCCGAGGACCGGGTCGCCGTCGCCGACCCGTTCGCGCCGGAGAACCCGACCCCGAGCCACTCCTGGTGCTGCTTGGTACTGGCGTTCCCCACCAGCACCGGCACCGACCGCACCGTGGTACGCACCCGCAGATACCCGACCGGCCGGCCGTTGTCACTGATCACCCGCTGCAGCCCGTGCCGGCCCTCGACCGCCTCGTTCAGCCTCCCGGGAAGATCCTCAGTGATCACCATGCGCACCTGGGCCCTGGCCTCCGGCCCCAAGGTGACCTGCGGCCGGCCCCCACCTCCCCGGCCGATCGCCGCCACCGTCTCGTCCGCGAGCGCCGCCAGCCCGTCCATGGCCACCACCGCATGGCGAGGAAACCGTGCCCCCGGCTCCGCACGCGTCAACCGGAACTGTTTCCCGGCAGGTGGCTCCGTATGAGCATGCGAAATCCACAGATCCAACTCGGCCTTGTCCCCCGGCAGACTCTCAGCGACCCGCAAGGCCGGTGTCCAGCGGCCGGGGTCGCGGCGTCCCGGGACGCGCAGGTCCACGTCGTAGGCCACCCGCATCCGGTACATCGTCGCGTCGCCACGGTTGTCGGTGACCTGTCCCGGCAGCACGAACTCCGCCGCGCCACCCGACGTCCGCGTCAGATGGCCCCGGTTCCACCGGCCGTTCAGCACCGCGTACTTGGCGAGCAGCCGCACCTGGGCCCACGCCGGATCGACCTGCGGCACCAGCCGCGCCAGCGCCACCGGGTCCACCTTGAACGCCGCCCCGAGGAACCGCGCCGTCGTGGCCGCCACCCACCCCCCGCCTTGCGGCAACCGCCCCACCATCATCTCCGAAGCCGTCATCCCCGGCTCCGCCACCTCGACCGCCTCACCCGCGCGAAGCCGCACCCTGACCTCCGCGTCCCCCGCACGCAGCACCGCGCCGTCCGAGGTGACCATCCGCCGGAACTCCGCACGCAACTCCCACATCAGGTCCTCGGCCGTGAACCGATGCGCCACCCCTTCCCGTTCCAGCAGCGCGTTGACCTCCCGCGTCAACCCCCCCATGTGCGGCAGCACCCCATGCGGAACCCCCGCAGGCAGCACCTCCACCAGCGGCCGCACCCGCGCCACCGCCTCCCGGTACCGTCCGGCCGCTTCCTCCACGGCCTGAAGCGCCGCCGCCACGGTCGTGCCGCCGGTGGGAGGTGTGGCCGTGCCGAGGAGTGCGGCGAGGTCGGCGTAGGCGTGTTCCAGTTCGGCGGCGCGGCCGGCGGCGACGCGGTACGCCTTGGCGATGCGCTCGAACCGGTCGGCCGTCAGCCGCTGGAGCGCACGGTCGGCCCGGTGCCGCCGCCGGCGCTCCCCGTGGCCCATGTCCTGCGCCTTGGCGGCCCCCCTGGCGAGCTTCTTCGCCTTGTCCGCCTCCGTCCGGGCCTCGGCGGCCCGTTCGCGGTTGATCCCCGACCGCTCCTGGAGGCCGCGCTCGGCCGCCGCCAGCGTCTCCCGCACCCGGCCGATCCGCGCCACGACCTCGTCGACGCGTCGCGCGTCCGGGTCGGCGGGAACACTCCGGGCCGGGTCCGGGGTGGAGGCCGGTACGGGGACGGAGGCGGGTGTGGTGGTACGCACCCCGCCGGCGGCCCACGGAGGCACCGGCGCCACCTGGCCGTCGTCCTCCAGCACGCGTGCCAAGCGTTCCATCTCACCTTGGCGCCGCACCCGCCCCTCGGCGTCCGCCGCGTCCCAGGCCGCCGCCAGACGCCGGTACTCGGCGTACCGCATCTCGACGTACGCGTCGAAAGCCCCAAGAGCCGGCCCGAGCGGATTCACCGCACCCAGGAACCGCCGCACCATCCCTTGATCGGACCGGATGCCACCCTGGTCGGCTCGCACACCCTCGTGAACAGGCGCCGCCGTCTCACCGTGGCCGGGTCGCGCCGCGCTCTGGCCGGCGTGTGCGGCGCTCTGGCCGGGTCGTGAGCCACCTTGGCCGGGTCGCGTGGCTGCCTGGTCCGGCTGTGCCGCTCCCTGGTCCGGCTGTGCCGCTCCCTGGTCCGGCTGTGCCGCTCCCTGGTCCGGCTGTGCCGCTCTCTGGTCGGGTCGTGTTCCACCTTGTGGGGGTGGGGTCTGCGGTCGAGCTTGTGGGGGTGGGGTCTGCGGTCGAGAGGAGCTTGTCAGAGCGGCGATCCGCTGGATGATCTCCTGGCGTGCTCGGTCGAGAGGGCCGAGGAGGAGCGCGTCGGTGCCGGAGGGAGGCGGGGTGGGGGAGGGAGCGGACCGGGAGGTCAGGAGGCGGGCCGGGTCGGTCAGGTCGTACGTGGCCAGGCGGTCCCAGCGGTGGCCGACGACGTCCTGTGCGACGACGACGGCCAAGGCACCGGTGTCGGGGAACGCGAGGGTGAAGTCGCCGAGAGCGTTGAGTGCTCCCTCCATGGGGGGCCGGTGCTCGGCTCTGGCGACGGCCGCACCGAGCCAGGCGGCGGCCTCGGCACGCACCCGGTCCCGCGGGACGCCGTCCTCGACCCGTGACGCCAGTCGCCTGCGCACCCGGTCCACCGCGTCCGCCGGTACCCGCGTCGTCCTGCCCTCGGCCCGGACCCGCACCGTCCCGTCCCGAAGCGGCAGCGCACCCGGCGCCACCACAGGCAGGACCTCGCTGACCACGCCGTCCACGACCCGCACGACCCGCGGATCCACCACGGCCCCACCTCTGGCGACCAGAGCCCTGTCCTCGCCGGCTACCCGGTTCCCGTCCGGCGCGTTCCCGTCCGGCGCGTTCCCGTCCGGTGCCGTCGACGGCCCGGGGGTGCCGGTCTGAGCCTGACCTGTGCCGCTCGCCTGCGCCGCGGGGCTCACCGGAGCGGTACCGGGAGGGGTGCCGGGTGAGATGGGAACGCCTATCGCGGGGCCGGAGACGGCCGGGGGTCCTGCCGGTGCGGGGGAAGCGGCTCCTGGCGGTGTGGCCGGTGCGGCACCTGAGGGTGTGGGTGGGGTGGCGGCCCCCGGTGGGGTGGACGAGGTGGGTCCCGCCGCGGTGCCGCCACTGGACACCGCGCCGGACGACCCCGCGGTACCGTCCGGAGCCGCGCCGGCCGGCACACCGCCGGCCGGCACACCGCCGACCGGGCCACTGCCAGCGGGAGAACCCGCGGCGGCGGGGTTCCCGGAAGGAACACCACCGGTGGCGGAACTGCCGGAAGGAGCACCTCCGGAAGGCGCTCCACCGCTCGGCGGGCCGGTCGGCGGTGTGGTGCCTGGAGGCGTACTTCCCGTCGGAGTGGTGCCGGTCGGAGTGGTGCCGGTCGGGGTGGTGCCGGTCGGGGTGGTGCCGGTTGGTGTGGTTCCCGTGGGAGGAGTGCTTGTCGGCGTGCTGCCGGGTGGTGCGGTGCTTGTGGGGGTGTCGCCGGTTCCGGTGCCTCCTGGCTGGCCTGGGGGAGTGCCGGTGGTGGAGCCGGTCGGGTTGCCTGCCGTTGATGTGCCGCTGGGGGTGTTGCCGGGGACGGGGGCCGCGGGGGGAGGTCCGCTGGCGGAGGGGTTGTTGATCGGACCGGTGGGGTGGCCGTTCCCGTTGCCTGTGCCGCCGTTCGTGCCATTGCCACCGCCATTGCCGGTGCTGTTGCCCGTGCCGCCGCCACTGTTGCCGCCGCCACCACCCGTGCCGCCACCGGTGGTGTTGGGTCCGCCGGCGGTGCTGTTCGCGGCGGGGGGAGGGGCCGCTTGGGTGGTGGGGTCGGTCGTGGGGGTGCTTGATGTGGGGTCGGGGGCTTGTGCCTGGGTGGGGGGAGGGGAGTGGTAGGAGTCGGCGTTGGCGGCGGTGGCGGTGGCGTTGTTCAGAGCGGTGAGAGGGTGGAGGGCAGCCGTGGCCACGTCGGGGTTGAAGGGGCTGATGGTGTTGGTGCGGCCGGCGCCTCCGAGTGCGGCGCCGAGGAGGGATTCGCCGGTGGGGAGGGACCACTGGCCGTAGACGAGGCCGTTGGCGAGGAAGCTGCCGCCGGGGGAGGCGGCCATGTTGTTCAGGCCGGTCTGGACGGCGCGGCCGGGGAAACGCGCGAACGCGTTGCCGACGCCGGGTGCGGTGCCGCCGGCGGCGCCGAGCGCGCGCAGGCCGGGGACGCGGCCGGTGGCGCGGGACAGAGGGGAGGCGAGCTTCACGCCGATGACGGCGCCGCCGGCGGCGCCGATGCCGGCGGCGGTGGTCTTGCGCCAGTCCCAGCCGGTGCGGGTGCCGAGGCGCATCTGCTCGCGCTGGGTGTAGGCGTCGATGAAGACCTCTTCGCCGACCTCCTCGATGACCTCTCGTACGAAGTGGTTGGCGAGCACCGTGCGGCCGAGGGTGGCCCGTCCGGCGGTCGTCGCGACGAGGCGTGTGGCGGCGCCGCGACCGGCGACCATGGCGAGCCGTTGCAGGATGCGGCCGATGACGGTGCGCGCGGTCGCGGCGATGGGGCCGAGCGCCGAGGTGCTGGCCCCCGCGGTGAAGAACGCCGCCGCGAGCGCGATGGCCGCCGCGCTCACCGCCACCCAGAACGCCACGTTGATCGAGATCTTGGAGTACTGCGTCTCCTGCGCGAACGCGTTGGCCTGCTGCGCGTAGGCGAGGTTGCGCAGCCCGATCGCCGGCACGCTGGAGCCTTCGGACTCGAGCAGCCGCCGCGCTTCGGCGAGGAACTCCGGTGACGCGGGGACGTCCCATCCTTTCAGCACGGCCACGCACGCGTCGACGACCGGCCCGGTGGCCGTGCACAGGTCGTTGCCGAGGGCCTGGTGCGCCTTGGCGAGGTCCCAGAGACCGCTCTCGCTCGCCTCCGGCCAGCTCTGCCCCGAGACGATCAGCGAGATCAGCATGTCGGCCCAGCCCGGCAGGCTCTCCCCCCACGCCGGCGTCACGTCGCTCGTGGTCCCCGCGCCGGTCGCGATGGTCGGCTGACCGCCGCCACCGGTGGTGTTCGGATCGACCGGCCCTGTCCCGCTTTGTGTCACCGTCACATCCACCCGTCGCAGCCGCAGGTCCCCTGTGTCACCGTCACGTCCACCCGTCGCAGCCGCAGGTCCCCTGTGTCACCGTCACGTCCACCCGTCGCAGCCGCAGGTCCCCTGTGTCACCGTCACGTCCACCCGTCGCAGCCGCAGCCCCTGTGTCACCGTCACATCCACCCGTCGCAGCCGCGGGCCCTCCGCGTCACCGTCACGTCCATCCGTGGACGTCGCGGATTCCCCGTGTCGCCGTCATGTCCGTACGCCGAGCCGCGGGTCCCCTGTGTCATGTCCCACCCCGTCGTCGCCGCGTCCGCAGGACGGGACGCGGGCCGGTCAGATGCCGCGGGCCGCGGCCGCCTGGGCCTGGTCGGTCTGCTTGGTGCGGGTCACGGCGGTGCGGACCTTCTCGCCGAGCACGGTCACGCCTTCGATGATCTGGTCGCCGTCGCGGATCATCTTCTCGGGTCCGCCGCCGTTGCCGAGGTACGCCGACTTGAACGCCTGGCCCGCCGAGTCGTTCCCCCATGGCGAGCGGCTGGTGTGTGCACGGATCGTCTGCTTGCCGGTGTTCCAGGTGGTGGTGACGGTGGACGCGGCGGTGTCCCAGCGGCTGATCGCGAGGCCGGCCTGCTGGTGCTGGACGTCGACGTGGTCGGGCATGGGTCACCTCTCGCCGGGTAGCCGCGCGGTCATCTGCTCCAGTACGGCGTCCAGGTCGCCGTCCAGGTGGGCCTTCATGTGCTCGGCGGGGATCAGGGGTGCGAAGATCTCCACGACCTGCTGCCGTGCCGTGGCGGCGGCCTTGTGGACGGTGGTGGTGATGGTGTCGGCCAGGTGGCGCGAGTCGGGCCGCCGGTAGACGCGTGGGTCGATATCGAGCCGGACGAGGTCGCCGCGCGCGCCGACGGTGGCGCTGATCAGGCCGTCGGGGGATCTCTCGGTGACCTGCAGGGTGCGGGCCCTCTCGTGCAGCGCCGGGATCTCCTCCTGCATGCGGAAGAAGGCGTCACGCAGCTCGTCGGCGTAGGCCCGCAGTCCCGCCGCGTCCCCGCTGTCGTACGGTTCCACCGGACCTCCCCCGAGTATCCGCCGCAGCACACTTCAGGAGCAAAACCTGATATGGCCGGACATTCTGGCATTTCTCCAGTGACACGGCAAGCATTGTGTGTCGAATGTGAAACTCTGAGATTATTATCCGTTTTATAGGTAAATGTCTAGAATTCCAGCCGTACGACGTCCTCCCGCAGATTCCGCACCTCAACGCGCGGCACCCACCCCCGGTACACCCCCCGCTCCACCCGCGCGAGCCCCAGCCCCCGCGCCACGGGAACCAGCCCTCCCACGTACTCCACCAGCAGCTCACCGTCCCGAGCGTCGCGCACCTGGCACGGAGCCCCGCGCCACTCGCAGGCCGTGACGGCGTACACCACTTCGTCGCACTCACCGGCCGGCACCGGCCGCACGTGGACACCGGCCGTGACCTCGGTGAACCCCTCCGCCGGCGCGCCGCCGCGCAGCCGGATCCACACGCCGTCCGGCCGGGGGTCGGGGACGGCGGCGTACTCGGCGCCGCGCCACCGCGCGCGGTACCCGTGGCCGGTCACGCCGCGTCCACCGGGACGACGCGCACGAGCAGCCACCGGTCCAGGTCGCCGTCGTACACGGCGCGGCGGTGCTCGGCGCCGCCGGCGGTCAGCTCCCAGATCTCCGCGCCGTGCGGCAGGCCCGCTCCGGCCACGTGGTACTCGCGGACCACCTGGTCGGGGTTCGGCCCGAACCCCATGCCGGCGAACGGCGGCTCCTCGATCACCCAGCCCGCCACGGCGTCCCTGCTCTCCTCGTCGACCCCGCCGTAGGGGACCCGGTACAGGTTCAATCCGGCGGCACGCCACCGCAGCAGGTGCACCGACCCCTGATCGGTGATCACCCCCTCCTCCCCGGCCTGGCCGAGCGCGTCCGCGAGGACGGCCGGGGTCGCGATGTGCGCGACGTCCATGGCGTGGTGGCAGTACCCCGACACCCGCGACTCGCCTTCGGCCAGGTAGGCGTGCAGGTCGACCGGCCGCAGAACCTTCTGCAGCACCGGCGGCCCCGCCGCGCCGACGGCGTCCCGCATGGCGTCCCTGTCCTGCGCCAGCGACGGCGCCGCCAGCCGTGCCACCGTGCCGGGTTCGAGGAAGAACCCCTCAGGCGCTCCGGGGTTCACCGCGAGCCCCCACCGCGGGTCGGGCCACCCGGCGGCCAGCTCGGCCAGTGTCACCACCCGGTGATGCGCCGTCAGCTCCCCGAGGCAGGCCCGCATGGACTCCACCGAGGTGAACGCCACCACCCAGACCCGTTCCTCGTCGGCGACCGTCGGCCACGCGGGAGGCTCGTCCCCTCTGGCGGCACGCTCGGTGATCGGCAACCCGAACTGCGCCACCCGCAGCAACGCCAGGCACCCCGCGACATCTCCGTCCGCCCACGCCAGGCGCAGACGCTCCTCCAGCGGCACTTCCACGACGATCACTCTAAGCGCCGCCACCGCGGAGCGCTCACCGATGACCGATCAGCGGTCGCCGGTGGGGGGACGGGGCCGGTCGTCGCCGAGGAGGGGCCGCATGACGGCTTCGGCGCGGTTGGCGGCGTTGGTCTCGGCTTCCTTGGCGGCGCTGAGGATGGCGGCGGCCAGCACGTCGGGGCCGAGGGTGAGCGCGTGGGGGTCCAGGCGCAGCGAGGCCAGGGAACCGCCGGTGCGGACCTCCACCACGACGCGGCCGTCCTCGGCCTCACCGCGGCCGAGAGTGGCCGACAGGCGGCGGCCGACCTCCTCGAACTGCGCCGTCTGAGCGGCGAGCGTCTCAAGCACCTGATCGACCTCGGGGTCACCGGTCGGTGAGAACGGCTCGCCGCGCCACGTCATACGAATTCGCCTTCCGCTGTGAGGGATTTTCCGGAAGAGCGGCGTCGCGCGGCCGGGAAGCCGGGTCACTCAAGCCCTGGCACCGCAAGCGCCGCCATATGGCGTCTCACCGTATCGCGGCGCGTCAAACCACCGGACGCCAACACGCCTCACGCGGACTCGCGCACCACGAGTTCGGTCGGGAGGATCACCGGGCCGGTGTACTCGCCGCCGTCGATCAACCCCAGCAGCAGCCCCACCGTCTCCTCGGCGACCCGCGCGAGCGGCTGCCTGATCGTGGTGAGCGGCGGATGTGTGGTCATGGCCACCGCCGAGTCGTCGAAACCGGCCACCGCGACGTCGTCCGGCACCCGCCGTCCGACGGACCGCAACGTGGACAGCGCACCCGCCGCCATGAGGTCGGAGCCGACGAACACCGCGTCGATGTCGGGGGCCCGCTGCAGCAGCCGCGCCATCGCGCTCTCGCCGCCGAGCTGGGTGTAGTCGCCGTGCTCGATCAGCTTCTTGGCGGCCCGCCGGCCGAGCACGTCGCAGAACCCGGCGAGCCGCAGCGCGCCACCCGGTGTGTCCAGCGGCCCGGTGATGGTCGCGATCCGCCTGCGGCCCTGCTCGGCGAGGTACCGCGTCATCTGCCTGGCCCCTTCGCGGTCGTCGGCCGCGGCGTACGGGATCACGGTCTCGCGTCCAGGCACCGCGCCTTGCGCGACCGCCGCCACCGGGATGTCGCGCAGCCGGTCCGGCAACGGGTCGCCGGCGTGCGTGGAGACCAGCAGCACCCCGTCGGCGTGGCCGCCGCGCACGTACCGCACCACCCGCTCGCGGTCGCTGTCGTCGGCCGCGATCATCAGGACCAGCGACACGTCACGCTCGGCGAGCCGCCGGGTGGCGGTGCGCAGCAGCACACTGAAGTTGGGGTCCTCGAACAGCTTCTCCTGGGGTTCCGACAGCACCATGACGACCGAGCCGGTGCGCTGGGTGACCAGGCTCCGCGCGTTGCGGTTCACGACGTACCCGGTCTCGGCGATGGCGCGCTCGATCGCCACCTTGGCCGAGGTGCTGACGTACCTGTCCCCGTTGAGCAGCCGGGACACCGTGCCCCGTGACACTCCGGCGGCGGCGGCCACGTCGTGGATGGTGGGGCGTCTTCTGTGCACGAGCATCAGTTTTTCACGGCCCCACCCGACAGGTCGGCGCGCCAGTGCCGCTGCATCGTGAGGCACAGCGCGATCAGCGGGATCAGCGACACCATGGCTCCGGTGATGATCAGGTTGTACAGCGCGGGCTGGTTGGCCCCGGCGGCGAGCAGCGTGTACAGGCCGACGGTCAGCGGGAACTTCCGGTCGTCGCCGAGCATGATGAACGGCAGCAGGAAGTTCGTCCAGATCGCCACGAACTGGAACAGGAACACCGTCACCATGCCGGGAACCATCAGTGGCAGCGCGACCCGGCCGAACACCCGCAGGTCCCCGGCGCCGTCGATGCGCGCCGCGTCCAGCAGCTCGTCCGGCACGGCGGCCGAGGCGTACACCCTCGACAGGTAGATGCCGTACGGGCTGAGGATCTGCGGCAGCAGGACGGCCCAGTAGGTGTCGGCGAGCCCCGCCTCGGACAGCAGCAGGTACTGCGGCACGGCGAGCACCACGGCCGGGACGAGGATGCCGCCGATCAGCAGGTTGAACAGCAGCGTCCTGCCGGGGAAGCGGTACTTGGCCAGGGTGTACCCCGAGATCGCCGACACGCCGGTGGACAGCAGGGCCCCGGCCCCGGCGTACAGGAAGGTGTTCAGCGTCCACAGCCAGAACACCCCGTCCCGGTACGCCGCGAGGCCGGCGAGGTTCTCCAGCAGGCCGCCGCCGACGGCGAACGTGCCGGTGGAGAACAGCTCGGCCCGCGACTTGGTGGCGGCCACCACCACCCAGGCGATCGGGAACAGGCAGTACAGCGCGCCGCCGAGCAGGATCACCGTGGCCGCGAGGCCCGGCGCGCCGGCGGCGCGTGTGCGTGTCGCGGTGGCCGCCATCACCGCTCCTGGAAGGCGCGGTCGCGCACCACGCGCAGGAAGCCGAACGACACCACCAGCGCTATGCCTGCGATGACGATCGACGTGGCCGCCGCCGAGTACAGGTCGCCGGTGATGAACGCGTCCCGGTACACCTTCATCAGCGGGCTCCACGTCGAGCTGATCGTGTTGGTCAGCGGACGCAGCGCGGTCGGCTCGGTGAACACCTGGATGGTGGCGATGAGCGAGAACACCGTGGTGAGGACGATGGCCGGCATGAGGATCGGGATCTTCACCCGCAGCGCGATCGCCAGCTCGCTCGCACCGTCGATGCGCGCCGCCTCGTAGTACGTCCGCGGCACCGCGCGCAGCGTCGTGTACAGCACCAGCATGTTGAACCCGACGCCTCCCCACACCGCCACGTTCGCCATCGAGAACACGACCGTGCCGGCGCCGAGCAGGTCCACCTCGCCGCCGAGCGCCGACAGCGGCCCCTGCGCGGGACTCAGGCTCGGCAGGTACAGAAAGCCCCACAGCAGGGTGGCGGCGACCCCCGGCACGGCGTACGGCAGGAAGATCGCGATGCGGGAGAACCGCGCGAGCCGCACGTGCGCCGAGTCCAGCAGCAGCGCGAACAGCAGCGCCAGCCCGAGCATCGTCACCAGCACCATCGCGCCGTACCCGAGCACGCGCAGCCACCCGGCCCACAGCTCGCCGTCCCCGATCGCCGCGGCGAGGTTGGCGAACCCGACGTACACCTCCCTGCGGGCCCCCTTGCCGAGCCCGAGCCCGGTGACCTTGGTGCCGCGCAGGCTCAGGTAGGCGGTGTACCCGATCGGCAGTGCCAGGAACAGCGTGAACAGCACCACCGCCGGGGTGAGGAACAGGTACGGCACCGGGCCGCCGCGCCGCCTCATGGCGCGAGCTGGAAGCCGGACTTGCGCATGTCGGCGACCGTCGACTCCTGCATGACCCGCACGGCGTCCGCGAACGGCGACCGGTCGCGCAGCGCCTTGTCGAACGCGTCCTTGAAGGCGTTGTAGGTGACGTTGACGTTCGGCCCGAACGTGAAGCCGCGCGCGGTGGCCGAGATCGCCTGTACCTGCTGCCAGAAGTCCGGCTGGCCGGAGAAGTACGCCGGCGGTTCGGTCATCGCGGCCTGTCCCTCGGCGGAGGCCGGGTAGACCGAGCCCTCGTCGATGAGCAGGCGCAACGCCTGTGGATCGGTGTTCAGCCAGGTCGCGAACTTCACGGCCGCGGCGCGGTTCGGTGACTTCTCCGCGACCGCGGTGGACGAACCACCCCAGAAGCCGCTCACGTTCTCACCGGCGCTCCACTGCGGCAGCGGCGCGACGGCCCACTTCCCCTCGCCTTTCGGCGCGTTCGCCGACAGCACCCCCGGCCCCCACACCGCGGACGGCCAGGTCAGCAACGTGCCGTCGTTGAGTGCCTTGTTCCACTCGGGGGTGAAGTACGGCATGTCGTCGATGACGCCTTCCTTCACCAGGCCTCCCCAGTAGTCGGCGACCTTGCGGGTGGCGGCGTCGTCGATGCCGACCTTCCACGCCTCCCCGCTGATCGACCACCACTGGGCCCCGGCCTGCTGCGCGAGCCCGGCGAACGCGCCGGGGTCCTTGCTGGAGAAGGTGCCGAGATAGACCTCGCGGTCCTTGCTCCGCACGGTGCGCGCCGCCTCGGCGTACTCGTCCCAGGTCTTCGGCACCTCGATGCCGTACTTCTCGAACAGGTCCTTGCGGTAGTAGAGCATCATCGGCCCGCTGTCCTGCGGGATCGCGTAGGCCCCCTCGGTGCCGAGGGTCACGAGGCCCCACTGCCCCGGCGAGAACTCGCCTTTGGCGGGACCGGCCTCGGCCGCGATGTCGGCCACCGCGCCGGCGGCGACGAACGACGGCAGGTGCTGGTACTCGGCCTGCACCAGGTCCGGCGGGTTCCCTGCCTTGGCGGCGGTGAGGAACTTGGCGGAGGCGTCGTCGCCACCCGCCTGCTTGCTCACGGTGACCTTGATGCCGGGGTTGGCCTGGTTCCACACCGCGGCGATCTTGTCCATGTTGGGGACCCAGGTCCAGTACGTCAGCGTCACCGGACCGGCGGGGGCCGTGCTCGCCGGTCCTGAGGCGGCGGGGGCCTCGGGGTCGCCGGATCCGCCGCACCCGGCGGCCAGAAGGGCTGTGATCAATGCCGTCGCCACGGCGGAAAGGCGCCTGGTGCGCATTCCTGCCTCCATCGTATGGAGTCGTCGATCAAGGATGGGGGATGTTCTGGGAGCGTTCACAGACTGATTCCCCGCTTTTGGTCTCGTCAAGAGTCTGTTGCCTGGTCGTTAACTTCTGGTTTCGGCGGGCTACGGGGGCATCCCCTTCTCAGCTGCACGGAGCTGAGCTACTGTGCACGTTCACAGACTTTCGGTAGGGAGAGGCCCCATGCCCCGGCGCTTTCCGGTCGGTGTCGCCTACGGCGGCGACTACAACCCCGAGCAGTGGCCACGCGAGGTGCAGGAGGAGGACGTCCGCCTCATGCGTGAGGCCGGGGTGAACCTCGTCAGCGTCGGCATCTTCTCCTGGGTCCTGATGGAACCGACACCCGGCGCGTACGACTTCGCCTGGCTCGACGAGATCCTCGACCGGCTGCACGACGCCGGGATCGCGGTGAACCTCGGCACCCCCACGGCCGCGCCACCCGCGTGGTTCTCCCGCCGCCACCCCGGCTCGCTCCCCGTCACCAGGGACGGCGTCCGGCTCGGCACCGGCGCACGCCAGACGGCCTGTCCGAGCTCGCCGGAGTACCGCGAGGCCACCGCCGCGCTGGTCCGCGCGCTCGCCGGCCACTACCGCGACCACCCGGCGCTCGCGCTGTGGCACGTGCACAACGAGTACGGCGCGCCACTCGGCGAGTGCTACTGCC
This sequence comes from Sphaerisporangium rubeum, assembly GCF_014207705.1. Lineage (NCBI taxonomy): Bacteria > Bacillati > Actinomycetota > Actinomycetes > Streptosporangiales > Streptosporangiaceae > Sphaerisporangium > Sphaerisporangium rubeum. Next base: position 5,224,574 of record NZ_JACHIU010000001.1, on the reverse strand, counting down.
CCGCGAGCGTGGACGCGTTCCGCGTCTGGCTGCGCCGCACCTACCGCGACCTGACCGCGCTCAACGACGCCTGGGGCACCACGTTCTGGGGCCAGCGGTACGGCTCCTTCGACGAGATCGACGCACCCCGCGCCAACCACACCGCCGTCAACCCCGCGCAGCGCCTCGACTTCATGCGCTTCACCTCCGACGAGCACCTGGCGTGCTACCGCCTGCAACGCGACATCCTGCGCGAGCTCACGCCGTCGGTGCCGGTGACCACCAACTTCATGACGGCCAACTGCGCCTCGATGGACTACTGGGCCTGGGCCCGCGAGGTCGACGTCGTCGCCAACGACCACTACCTGGCGGCCGAACGACCCGGGAACCACATCGAGCTCGCCATGGCCGCCGACCTCAGCCGCTCACTCGGCGGAGGCCGGCCCTGGCTGCTCATGGAGCACTCGACCGGCGCGGTCAACTGGCAGCCGCGCAACATCGCCAAACAGCCCGGCGAGATGCGCCGCAACAGCCTCACGCACGTCGCCAGAGGCTCGGACTCGGTGCTGTTCTTCCAGTGGCGCGCGTCCCGTTTCGGCGCCGAGAAGTTCCACTCCGCGATGCTGCCGCACGCCGGCACCGGTTCGCGGCTGTGGCGCGACGTCGTGGCACTCGGCCGCGACCTCGCCGCGCTCGACGGCGTACGCGGCGGCGAGGTCCCCGCGCAGGTGGCGGTGCTGTGGGACTGGCAGTCGGCCTGGGCCCTGGAACTGGAGTGGCGGCCGTCGGCCGACCTGCGGTACCGCGAGCGGATGGACGCCTACTACGAGGCGCTCTGGCGCGAGCACGTCACCGTCGACTTCGCGCACCCCGAGGCGGACCTGTCGGCGTACCGGCTGGTGGTCGCGCCGAGCCTGTACCTGCTCGGCGAGGCCGGCGCGAAGAACCTCCGCCGGTACGCCGAAGGCGGCGGCCACCTGTTCGTGTCGTTCTTCTCCGGCATCGTGGACCGCAACGACACCGTCCACCCCGGCCCGTACCCCGGCGCGCTGCGCGACGTCCTCGGCCTGAGCGTCGAGGAATTCCACCCGCTGCGCGCCGGCGAGCGGGTCGCGCTGTCCGGCGGGGACCACGGCCGCGTGTGGTCGGAGCGGGTACGGCCCGCAGGCGCGCACGCCGTCGAGCTGTTCGCCGAAGGACCCGACGCGGGACACCCCGCGATGACCCGCCACGACCTCGGCGGCGGTGTCGCGTGGTACCTCGCCACGGCCCCCGGCGACCTGCGTCCCGCGCTGACCGCCGTACTGGACGGCGCCGGGGTGGACCGGCCACGCGACCTGCCGGACACGCTGGAGCACGTGCGGCGCGGCGACCACCTCTTCCTGATCAACCACGGCGGCGACCCCGTCACCGTCCACGGGATCACCGGCCGCGACGCGCTCGACGGCACACTCTACGAAGGCCGGGTCACCGTGCCGTCCGGCGGGGTGACCGTGGTCCGCGAGTAGGCGCCGTGGGCCGCGAGCCGACGGGGTCACCGGTCCGCGAACCGCCGGGCCGACCGTGGTCCGCGAGTAGGCCCGCGCCACGCCTCTCATCCACTCCGAGGCGTGGCGCGGCGTCCGTCAGCCGCAGTTGCCGTACGGCACGGACGTGGCGGCGGTGCCGACCGTGCCGGTGAAGCGGACGCACTTCCCCTTCGCGGCGGCGATGACCGGGCCCGCGTAGTAGGAGTAGGAGCCCTTGTCGGTGAGCGGAGCCTGGCCCTGCACCTCCAGCGTCGCCGACACCGGGGTCGCCTTGCCGAGGTTCCCGGTCTTCAGCGTGACGACGCAGTTGGCGCCGGCCGCCGCGCTGTAGAGCTGGTACGTCACGCCGCCGGCGAACGAGCTGGAACGCTGGACGTAGAACCCGGTGCCCTTGCCGGCGCTGTCGCAGATCCGCTGCGGTTCGTACGGGTTGGCCCCCTGCGGCCGGGTACGCGGCAGCGAGTACGTCGGATCCGGCGTGACCCGCGGCGGGCTGGTCGCCGTACGGCTCGCCGTGGGCCCCGGGACGGCCGTGCCGCTCGCCGTGGGACGCACCGTCGGCGCCGGAGTGCGGGTCCTGGACGGGTTCGGCGCCGGGGTGACGGGCCCGGACGCGGTGGGACTCCCGGCTCCGCTCGGCGTCGGCGTGGGGGTGCCAGGACTCGCCGTCGGCGTCGGGGTGTCCAGGCTCGGGGTCGGCGTCGGGGTGTCGAGACTCGGAGTGGGGGAGGCCTCGCCTGACGGGGTGACGGTCGGGGTCGCGGTCACGGTGACCGTCGGCGCCGGGCTCGGCGTGGTCGGCCCTGGGTCCGGCACCGTGGTCGGCACCGCCGGAGGGGTGAACCGCTGGTCAGAGGTGGGAATGTCGGGGTCACCGCCGATGTCCAGCGGGTAGACGCCGGTCTCCTGCGGCCCCGGGCTCGCGGCCCACGGGACGGTCACCTCGGGCCGTGGCGCACTGGTGCCACCCACCTCGGTACCCCCGGTGCCGCCACCACGGTCGGTGGGTACCGGGACGCCGCCGGCGTCCCCCTCGGCGGCCAGCCGGCCGATCTGCGTCGGCGCGGAGTACTGCTGCGCACCCCACAGCCCGAGCCCCGACAGCCCGACCACCAGCCCGAGCCCCGCCGCCAGTCCGACGGGGAACCGTCCGCCGATCTTCTTGCGCACGACGGCCCGCGACGGCTCGGCCCCCTCGTCCGGGGACACGGCCGTGACCGGCACGACCCCCTCGGCCGGCAACGCAGGCGCACCCCACACCTGAACGGGTACCTCCCGCGCCGGCACCACCGTGGCGGGGGGGACGGCGGGAAGCGTGCCTTCGGCCGCCGGGGTGGCCGGACGCGTGATCTCGGCCGCCGGAACGACGGCCTTCGAGCTCGCGGGTGCCGTACCAGGGACCGCAGGGTCTGGTGCCGCAAGCGCGGGGGTGCCTGGACGGTCGCCGCCGTGGGGCTGGGTGCGGTCCTGGCCGAGGAGCCAGAGCATGGCGCCTTGTGCCGTGGGACGGGAGGCGGCGGCCGGGGACAGGCAGGCGGACACCACGTCACGCAGCGGGGCCGGCAGGGCCGCGAGGTCGAGACCGGTGCTGCCTGTGGCGGCGTACGCCATCGTGGTGGCCCAGGCGCGCAGGTCGTCGGCGGTCTCCGCAGGGGAGGGGAGACCGAAGTCGGCGATCCTCGGGCCGTCCTGAGTGAGGATCACATTGCTCGGGCTGAGCGCACCGTGGGTCAGCCCGGCGAGGTGGACGGCCGTGAGCGCGGTCAGCGCACCCACGGCGACCCGCTCCAGCGCGTCCCCGGCGAGCGGCCCGCCGGCCTCGACCGTCTCCCGCAGGGAACGACCCTCGACATACTCCCGGACGACATACGGCCGGTCCCCGTGCCACCCGGCGTCGACCACCCGCACCGCGTGCGCACCGGACACCCGCCGCGCCGCCGACAACTCGTCCAGCACCGCCGTCCGCGCGGCGTCGTCGGCCCCCGGCCGAGACGCAAGCAGCCTGACGACGAACCTGGGCCCCGGACCCGTCTCCCCGCCGGTCCCCACTCCGCCGCCGGCCCTCGTCTCAGGGGTGGACTTCGTTCCCTCCGAGGTCTGCGCTTCCCCGGCGGACCCGGCGGGCTCCGGCTTTTCGGTGTTTCCCGCCTCACCGGCCGGCGGCGCGGTGCCGGCCGGTGAGGCGGTGGCGGGAGCCGTCTCGGTGTTCGTCTCGGTGTTCGTCTCAACGGTGCCGGTCGGCCGGGCCAGGTAGGTGGTGCCGCGTGGTCCCTCACCAAGGCGCGTAAGTAGGGAGTATTCGCCTACTTTCTGGGGGTCGTCCGGCATTAATGCCTGCATGTCCCTTTTGCCTTCCCCTGTGGCTCAAGTATCCAGTGGGACATGACACCACATCACACAAGCCACATTCCGGATATTTAGCCACTTGAGTGGCACCGTTACGGTCTTGTTGAGTACCGGCCAGAGGCCGACCGCAAAACCCGATGAGGGCTCATGACAAGCCCTCCGAAATACGGCGTGAGTGGCACGTTCCACGTGGCCACGAGGCCATCGAACCGTGGACGGCCGTGCTTCAGGCGCACCGGTCCCAGACCGCGTAGACTCGGTGTACTCCGCGCAGACCACGTTCAGTGGGACGAGACGCGCCAGTCCGAGACCGCCGCGGACTTGGCGCGCTGTTCGCTTGAACGTCGTCGGCGAGAAAGGCGCACCCGGTCCCGGGCCATGGCGCAGGAGCGGCTCAGTCTCCGGGGACGGCTGTGCGGCCCGGTCGCCAGCCGCGTCTGCGGCCCGCAGGGAGTACCAGGCGGAGGCAGGTCACCAGGGCCGCCGCGCCGAGTGCGGCGAGGGTGACGGTGACCGATGTGGCGACGGCCTCGTGGTCGCGTGGCTCTGGCGGGCTGATCGCGCCGGGAGGCAGCGGCGGGGGTGGCGGCGGTGCGATGGCCACCGACTCCGACGGGATGATCTCGGTGACGGCGAGCAGCGGGTTCACCATGCCGGCCCCGGTGCCGGCCCCGGACGCGCCGTCGGCGGTGATCTCGATGCGCCTGCGGACCCGGACGTTGTCCAGGCCGGGGTGCCGGGCCCGTACCAGCGCCGCCACACCGGCGACGAACGGCGCGGCGTAGCTGGTGCCTTCCAGGTCCTCGCGGTACGACCCGCCGGGCCACGTGCTGGTGAGGTCGGTGCCTGGCGCGAGCACCGAGACGGGGGTCGCGGCGTTGGAGAAGTCGGTGCGCCGGCCGTCCGGCCCGGCGGAGCCGACCGACAGCACCCCGGGGTAGGCGGCCGGGTAGGCGGGGGCCGGTGTGCCGTCCCCCTTGTTCACATTGCCGGCCGCGGCGACGATCACGACGTCCCTGGCGAGCGCGTAGTCCACGGCGGCCTTCAGGTCCGGCTGGTCGTGCGTCTGGATGGACACGTTGACGACCTTGGCGCCGAGCTCGGCGGCCCGCACGAGCCCCCGCGCCAGCAGCGCGATGTCCCCGGTCTCGTCGTTGGTCTGCTTGATCGAGATGAGCCGCGCCTCCGGCGCCACTCCGGCGAACGGGATCTCCGGCATGTCACGTCCCGCGATGATCCCCGCCACCGCCGTGCCGTGGCCGAGGCAGTCCCTGGCCCCCGTCCCGGTGAGGTCCACCGACTTCGCCACCCGCACCTGCGGATGCCGCGCGTCCACCCCGCTGTCGATCAGCGCGACCGTGACCCCCGCGCCTTTGGTGAGCGGCCACACCCCGGTGAACGCGAGCCGCCGCTGTCCCCACGACTCCCCGACCCGCACCCCGCCGCGCTGCGGCGCGCACCGCACCGGCGCGTCCGCGATCGCCGGCACCGCGCCGGGCCCCACGGCGAACACCAGCGCCACCCCGGCGGCGAGCACCCCGCGACCGGCCACCCCGAGCCACCTCCCAGCCATAAGGATCCGCCGCAGCAGCGTAGTGCGGCGGCTGTCCGCACGGGGAGAGAGCCGATCAACGGGTGGTGGCGGCGCACACGCGCGCTCGGCGGGTGAAGGGGTGGTCCGCACGCGAGCGCGGCGGATGGACGGCTGGTGCGCCATCGGCGGGCCAACAGGCGGTAAGCGTTGACGATCATGAGGTTGCGCCGGGAACGGCCGGGAAGGATCACTGCGGCGGGAGCCGGGGAGTCCCGCGTGCGGGATCTCGGGGGAGCGCGATGCGCGTCACTGGTGTGTTCCTGGCCTGCGCCCTGTTCGCCTGGGCCACGGCGGCCTGTGGCCCAGGCGACGGCGCGGCGGGACCCGAGGAACTGCGGCGGGCCCGTGCCGCGCTGACGGGGCTCGTCGACCCGGCGGTGGACTTCGCGCACCGCTCACCCGCCTGGCACTCACCGTTCCGGCCCGCCGAGGAGGACTGCGCGCACCTGTTCCGGCTGGCCGAGGGACGGATCGGCGACGACGAGGAGCCGGCGATCACCGAGTCCGCGACGTTCGAGGGGGACCACCTCGGGGAGAGCGCCGGGGTGGTGCTCTTCGCGTATCCGGACGGGGACGCGGATGCCGAGCTGCGGCACATCGGACGGCTCATGCGTTCCTGTCCGTCCGCCACCGTGGACAGCGCGGGTCGCGGCGACCGCCTCGTCGCCTCCGAGCTCGCTGTGCGTCCGCTCGGCGACGGCTCGCAGGCCCGCCGCTACCGGGGGAGGGTCGGCGGCTACCCGTACGAGATGCACATCGTCGTGGTCCGCAGCGGAGACCTGCTCGTCTCGCTGGTGCACACCGGCGTGGCCCGTCTCGACCCCGAGCAGACCGGCCGCCTCGCCGAGTCCGTCGTCTCGGCCGTCCACGAGCCGTCCGGGGACTGATCGGCGGCACCTGGTCCCGGTACGGCAGGCGCGGACCGCGGGGACGCCAGTAACCTTGGCGCGTGAGCGAGACGAGCCTCGGCCCCGAGGACAGCAAGATCATCACTCTGGCCCGGGCGGCGCGAGCACGCAACGGCACCGCGGAAGGCGCGGCGGTGCGCGACGAGACCGGCCGCACCTACACCGCGACCGACATCGACCTGCCGTCGCTGAAGCTGACCGCCGTGCAGGTGGCGGTGGCGATGGCGGTGTCCAGCGGCGCCGTCTCGCTGGAGGCCGCGGCCCTGGTCACCGAAGGTGACGAGCCCGGTGGCGACGACCTCGCGGTGATCGAGGACCTCGGCCGCGCGGTGTTGTTCCTGGCCGCTCCGGACGGCACCGTGAAGGGCCGCTACATCTGATCCGGGACAATGGGGGACGTGAGTTCTCCAGCCACTGAGTTCCGAGCCGGTTTCGCCTGTTTCGTCGGCAGGCCCAACGTGGGTAAGTCGACGCTGATGAACGCGCTGGTCGGCGCGAAGGTGGCCATCACCTCCTCCAAGCCGCAGACGACCCGCCGCGCCATCCGCGGCGTCGTCCACCGGCCAGGCGCGCAGCTCGTCGTCGTCGACACCCCCGGCCTGCACCGGCCCCGCACGCTCCTCGGCGAGCGGCTGGACAGCCTCGTGCTGTCCACCCTGACCGAGGTCGACGTCATCGGCTTCTGCGTCCCCGCGGACGAGGCGATCGGCCGCGGCGACCGGTTCATCGCCGACAAGCTCGCCGCCGTCAAGAAGACCCCGGTCGTCGCCGTGGTCACCAAGTGCGACCTCGCCGACCGTGAGGCGGTGGCCCGGCAGTTGCTCGCGGTGTCGGAGCTCGCCGACTTCGCCGAGATCATCCCGGTGTCCGCCGAGACGGGGGAGCGGCTCGACGTGCTCGCCGACCAGCTCGTCGCACGCCTCCCGCTGTCCCCGCCGCTGTACCCCGACGGCGAGCTGACCGACGAGCCCGAGCAGCTGCTGGTCGCCGAGCTGATCAGGGAGGCCGCGCTCGAAGGGGTGCGCGACGAGCTGCCGCACTCCATCGCGGTCGTCGTCGAGGAAATGGGTCCCCGGCCGGGCCGCGAGGACCTGCTCGACGTCTACGCGCACATGTTCGTGGAGCGGCCCTCGCAGAAGGCCATCGTGATCGGCCCCAAAGGCGCGCGGCTCAAGGACGTCGGCACCCGGGCCCGTCAGCAGATCGAGGCCCTGCTCGGCACCCGCGTCTACCTGGACCTGCGCATCAAGGTCGCCAAGGACTGGCAGCGCGACCCCAAGCAACTGCGCCGCCTCGGTTTCTACGACTGACCGGCCCCGGCCTCACCCGGGCCGTGTTCCGCCACCGACCGGCCTCTGTCTCCCCCAGGTCGAGTTCTACGCCTGACCGGCCTCCGTCTCCCCCCACGTCAGCCGGGCCCGCAGGGCCGGCGCGTCGAGGGCCAGCGCGGAGACCAGCGTGCCGGGTCCGGCGAGCGGCAGCACGGCGCAGCCGTCGGACAGCAGGGGTGCGGCGGGCCGCACCCCGGTGAGCAGCACGCTGCCGACGCAGCGCGCGTCGCCGTACACCGCCGGGCTGCCGTCCACGGCGGGGTCGCCGACGGTCAGCTCCTGGCGCAGCAGCGGCACACCGTCCACGGTGGCGTCGAACCGGGAACGGCACACGCCGGGACGTTCGCCGTGCCGGCCGAACACGATCTCCTCACGCCACGACACCCGTGCGTCCGTGGCCAGGTCCAGCCGCACGTCCATGCGGTGGTCACACCCGGCGGCCAGCACGGTGGGCTCGGGAGCGTAACGCAGCACGGCCCCCGCGCCGACCCGTGCGCGCACCACCACATGGGACACGCCGGTGCCGGGCAGCACGAGCGTGCTCGCCACCGACGCGATCTCCAAGGTGGTGCCGGCCGCCACGTCGATGTCGAGCTCCAGCAGGTCGCCGCCGAGCGGTCCGGCGGCCGTGGACACCAGGTGGACCCGCCGCGGCCCGGTCTGCCGCAACGTCAGCGGTGGGTCCGACCGCAGCGTGCGCAGCACGGTGCGCTCGCCGGCCCGCTCGGTCCCCACCGCGGCACGGGCCCGCAGCGACCGCCGTCCGCCGTCACGCGCGGCGAGCCGGTACGGCCCTGGTCCGGTCTCCACGGTTGTGCTCATCGGCCCGCCGCACGTCCTCAGGAGCCGGACGGCACGGCGTGACCGTGCTCACCGTGGTCGTGTGCCTGCGCGTGGGCCCATGCCTGCGTGATCCCGTGGACCCACTCGGCCACGGCGTACACCTGCGGCACCTCACGGATCGAGGTGAACAGCACCGGCCGGCCCTCGCGGACGGCCGCCGCGTCCCTGGACATGACGGTCAGATCGGCCCCGACGTGCTTGGCGAGGTCGGTCTTGTTGATGACGAGCAGGTCGGCGCTGGTGACGCCGGGCCCTCCCTTGCGTGGCACCTTGTCGCCGCCGGAGACGTCCAGCACGAAGATCTGCTGGTCGGCCAGGCCTCTGCTGAACGTCGCGGTGAGGTTGTCGCCGCCGCTCTCCACGATGACGAGGTCGAGCGGCCCGAAGCGTTCCTCCAGGGTCTCGACGGCGTCGAGGTTGGCCGCGATGTCGTCGCGGATCGCGGTGTGCGGACAGCAGCCGGTCTGCACGGCGATGACCCGCTCGGGGTCGATCACCCCCGCGCGGCGCAGGAAGTCGGCGTCCTCGGTGGTGTAGATGTCGTTGGTGACCACGCCGAGGCGCAGTACGGGCCCGAGTGTGCGGCACAGCGCCGCGACCAGTGCGGTCTTGCCGCTGCCGACCGGTCCGCCGACGCCGAGGCGAAGAGCCCTGCCGTGCGGGTCGGGACGGTCGTGGCGGTCGTCGTGGTTAGCTGACAAAGAGCCGTACCTCCGTGCGTAGGTGCTGTTCGGCCAGCAGATCGAGTGCGGGTGCGGCGTGCGCGGGAAGGTCCTCCCACGCGGCGGTGGCGCCGGCCGCGCGGGCCACGCCGTCGAGCTCCGGCCCGAGGCCGGCGAGCACCCGGTGCACGACGACGGGGTCGAGACCGAGCAACCGGACCGCCGCGGTGGCGGGCCCGGTGACCGTGGTGTACGCGGCGGCGAGCGCCGCGTCGTGGGGGTCGCAGCCCGCGGCCGCCGCGACGGCGCCGAGCGCGACCGGGTGATGCGTCCCCTGCGGCGCGGCCGCCGCGAGCGCGTCGAGCGCCGCCGACGGCCAGATGCGCCGCGCGCTGCGCACCAGCAGCCGTCCCTGGGTGCGGCTCGCGTCCCGCTGCGCCGGTGAGGCCGTCCGCGCGTCCGCCTCACCGTCCAGCACACGCCACGCGCCTTCGGAGGCGGTGGACGTCTCCGATGCCTCGGCCGCCTCCCTCGCCAGCGCGCACGCCGCCGCGGCGAGGGACGCCGCGACGAGGCCGGTGGTGGCGAGGCGTCCCCGCAGGTAGCGCGTGAGGTCGCCGGGGCCGGTGACGTCGCCGGTCCGCACGGCCTGTTCGGCGCCGCCGGAGTGCGCGTGGCCGCCGGCCGGCAGGCGGGAGTCGGCGAGGAGCAGCAGGGCCGCCGACATGGTCAGAACAGGAAGTAGCGCTGGGCCATGGGGAGCTCCACGGCCGGGGCGGGTTCGATGAGTTCCCCGTCGATCCGCACCGCGAAGGTGTCGGGGTCGACGTCGATGGCCGGTAGCGCGGCGTTGTTCGGCATGGTGTCCTTGCCGCGCCGCCGCACGTCGGCGACCGGCACGATCCGCCGGTCGGCCCTGAGCCGGTCGGCCAGGCCGTACTCCAGCGCGAGCGGCGCGACGAAGTGCAGCGACGTGGCCGCCGCGGTCTTCGGCGTGGCGCCGAACATGGGCCGCGGCATCACCGGCTGCGGTGTCGGGATGGACGCGTTGGCGTCACCCATCTGCGCGTACGCGATCACACCGCCTTTGAGCACGACGTCCGGCTTGACCCCGAAGAACGCCGGGTCCCACAGCACGAGGTCGGCCAGCTTGCCGGTCTCGACCGAGCCGACGTGCTCGTCCAGGCCGTGCGCCACGGCGGGACAGATGGTGTACTTGGCGACGTACCGCTGTGCGCGCAGGTTGTCGGCCGCGCCGTCACCCGGCAGCGCGCCGCGCCGTTTCTTCATCACGTGCGCGGTCTGCCACGTGCGGATCACCGTCTCGCCGACCCGGCCCATGGCCTGCGAGTCCGACCCGATCATCGAGATGGCCCCGAGGTCGTGCAGCACGTCCTCGGCGGCCATGGTGGACGGCCGGATGCGCGACTCGGCGAACGCGAGGTCCTCAGGCACCGCCGGGTTGAGGTGGTGGCACACCATCAGCATGTCGAGGTGCTCGTCCAGGGTGTTCACGGTGTGCGGCCTGGTCGGGTTGGTCGAGGACGGCAGCACGTTGCGGTACGACGCGACGCGGATGATGTCGGGTGCGTGGCCGCCTCCCGCGCCTTCGGTGTGGTAGGCGTGGATCATGCGGTCGCCGATGGCGGCCAGCGTCGACTCGACGAACCCCGCCTCGTTCAGGGTGTCGGTGTGGATGGCGACCTGCACACCGGTCGCGTCGGCCACCCGCAGGCACGCGTCGATGGCGGACGGCGTGGTCCCCCAGTCCTCGTGCAGCTTGAACCCCGAGGCCCCGGCGCGCAGCTGCTCAAGCAGCCCTTCCTCGTTCACCGTGTTGCCCTTGCCGAGCAGCGCGACGTTGACCGGCATGCCGTCCATCGCCTCGAGCATGCGCGCGAGGTACCAGGTGCCGGTCACGGTGGTGGCCTTGGTGCCTTCGGCCGGGCCGGTGCCGCCGCCGATGACCGTGGTCACCCCTGCGGCGAGGGCCTCGTCGACGATCTGGGGGCAGATGAGGTGGACGTGCGAGTCGATGGCCCCCGCCGTGACGATCTTGCCGTTGCCGGAAAGGATCTCGGTGGACGGCCCGATCACCAGATCGGGGTGCACGCCGTCCATGGTGTCGGGGTTGCCGGCCTTGCCGATGGCGACGACGCGGCCGTCGCGCACGCCGATGTCGGCCTTCACCACACCCCAGTGGTCGAGGATCACCGCGCCGGTGATCACCAGGTCGGGTGCGCCTTCGGCACGGGTGGTGCGGGCCTGGCCCATGGACTCGCGGATGACCTTGCCGCCGCCGAAGACGACCTCGTCGCCGGCGCCGTGCGGGCCTCTGCTGAGGTCCTCCGACACCTCGACGAACAGGTCGGTGTCGGCGAGGCGGATCCGGTCGCCGGTCGTCGGGCCGTACAGGACGGCGTATCTCGATCGTTCGATCGCCGGCTCGGTCATGCCGTGTCCCCGTCCGCGCTGGTGTCCGATGCTTCCGCGGCCTTCTCGTCCAGCGGCCCGGCCCATTCGGGACGAAGGCCGGGGACGACACGCAGTCCGGCGATGGCGACGAGGGTGACGTCCCGCTCGACGCCGGGTTCGAACCGGACGGCGGTGCCGGCGGGGACGTCCAGCCGCAGGCCCCACGCGGCGGTCCGGTCGAACTCCAGGCCGGGGTTGGCGGCGGCGAAATGGTAGTGCGAGCCGACCTGGATGGGCCGGTCGGCGGTGTTGACGACGCGCAGGGTGACCCGCTCGCGTCCCGGGTTGAGCGGGACCGGCTCGCCGGTGTGCACGATCTCGCCGGGGATCATGCGATCGGCCGGTGGACGGTGACGAGCTTGGTGCCGTCGGGGAAGGTCGCCTCGATCTGCACCGATTCCAGCATCTCGGGGATTCCTTCCATGACGTCCTCACGGCGCAGGACCTTGCGGCCCGCCTCCATGAGGTCGGCCACGCTCTGACCGTCTCTGGCGCCTTCCAGGAGGAAGGAGGCGATGATCGCGGTGGCCTCCGGGTGGTTCAGCCGCAGCCCACGGGCTTGCCGGTCACGGGCGACACCCGCCGCTACGTGGATGAGCAGGCGTTCCTGTTCGTGTGGGGTGAGCCGCATGGCCGGACCCTAGGCAACAACCGTTTCGTAGGCGTGACGTGCGGATTTCCGATTCGTGTCGGCGCTGACCGGGGCCGTTGCCACCTTACTCCGATGTCCGGCACACCTGTTCAACCAGAAACTTTCGTTATGAGTGAGATTTGCCGGTTCGATTCGGCCGGCGCCTAAACCCGTATGGCGCACGGGCTTTGCGGCGCGTTCATGTTGATGCGGTGAAGAGCCGGTAAACGGCAATTAACAATCGCGACGTTGTCGCGAAACGTCGTTCGCGGACCTTTGCGGCAGACGGGTCGGTGCGGGGGCCGTATCGGCAAGGAGGAGTAATTGCGGAATTCAGCTTGGCGCATCGGGGCCGCGGTCGCGCTGCTCGCGACGGGTCTCACCGCCTGTGGCGGTGAGCCGACGACGGCTTCGGGCGGTGCCTCCGCAGGGGCTGGAAGCGACACCATCAAGGTCGGCATCCTGCACTCGCTGAGCGGCACGATGGCGATCAGCGAGGTCACGGTACGGGACGCGGAACTGCTCGCCATCGAGGAGATCAACGCCGCCGGCGGCGTGCTCGGCAAGAAGATCGAGCCCGTCGTCGAGGACGGCGCGTCCGACTGGCCGACCTTCGCGGAGAAGGCCACGAAGCTCATCGCTCAGGACAAGGTGGCGACGGTCTTCGGCGGCTGGACGTCCGCCAGCCGCAAGGCCATGCTTCCGGTGTTCGAGAAGCGCAAGGGCCTGCTGTGGTACCCGGTGCAGTACGAGGGGCTGGAGAGCTCCCCGAACATCTTCTACACCGGTGCCACCACCAACCAGCAGATCGTTCCTGGTCTGGACTACCTGAAGGAAAAGGGCAAGAAGAAGATCTTCCTGGTCGGCAGCGACTACGTCTTCCCGCGCACCGCCAACAAGATCATCAAGGCGTACGCGGCGGCGAACGGCATGGAGGTCCTCGGCGAGGAGTACACCCCCCTCGGCCACACCGAGTACAGCACCTTGGTCAACAAGGTCGTGCAGGCCAAGCCGGACGCGGTCTTCAACACGCTGAACGGCGACAGCAACGTCGCCTTCTTCAAGCAGCTGAAGAGCGCCGGGGTCACCGCCGACAAGATGCCGGTCATGTCGGTCAGCGTCGCCGAGGAAGAGGTCAAGGGCATCGGCGTCGACAACATCGCCGGTCACCTGGTGGCGTGGAACTACTACCAGACCACCGACAACCCGGCCAACAAGAAGTTCGTCGACGCCTTCAAGGCCAAGTACGGCGCCGACCGTCCGACGTCCGACCCGATGGAGGCCGGCTACAACGCCGTCTACCTGTGGGCCGAGGCGGTGAAGAAGGCGGGAAGCACCGACATCGAGGCAGTGAAGAAGGCGGCAGGCGGCATCGCGCTGGAACTCCCCGAGGGTCTGGTCACCATCGACGGCGAGAACCAGCACATGTACAAGACCGCGCGGATCGGCGTGATCGAGCCGGACGGCCTCATCAAGGAGGTCTGGAACTCCGGCAAGCCCATCAAGCCCGACCCCTACCTGAAGACCTACTCCTGGGCCGGCGGCCTCGCCTGACGAGGCGCGCCGGACGAGATGAGCGTGGCCGGGGGAGGGGGTCTCACCCGGCCACACCGCAAACGGGTTCCGGGACGTGGAGGCGACCCGACCGCGGACATGACCGCGGCGCGGCGACGCGGCGCCTTCCGCGTCCCGGAACCGGCAGGGCCGTCCCCGCCCCGCCGAAAAGAAGGGATCTTCGGCTTATGCACAACGTGACTGACATGGACGGCGCGTCCCACGGCGCCGTGCATGCGGTCGGCCGGCGCGCGAGGGAGGTGAGGGCCGCATGGAGGCGGTAGTCAACCAGCTCCCCATCGGGCTGTCGATCGGGGCCGTACTGCTGCTCATCGCGCTCGGCCTGACGTTCACGTTCGGCCAGATGGGTGTGATCAACATGGCGCACGGCGAGTTCATCATGGCCGGCGCCTACACCGCCTACCTGCTGCAGGGCTGGGCCGGCCGCCAGGCCGTGCTCGTCGCGCTCCCCGTCGCGTTCCTCGTGGCCGGGATCATGGGCTGGATCCTGGAACGCACGGCCATCCGCCACTTCTACGGCCGGCCACTCGACACGCTGCTGCTGACCTGGGGCGTCAGCCTGGTGCTCCAGCAGCTGGCGCGTGACCTGTTCGGCGCACCGAACGTGCAGGTGACGGCCCCCACGTGGCTGCAAGGCGGCATCGGCATCCTGCCGTACAACCGCATGTTCATCACGGCGCTCGCCATCGGCAGCGTCGTCGCCATCTGGGCCTACATGACGCGCAGCTCGCAGGGCCGCCGCATGCAGGCCGTCATGCAGAACCGCCAGCTCGCCGCGGTCAGCGGCATCAACACCGGCCGGGTGGACCAGCGCACGTTCTTCATCGGCTCCGGCCTCGCCGGCATCGCCGGTGTCGCGCTCACCCTCATCGGCCCGGTGGGACCCGCGCTCGGCACCTACTACATCGTGGACGCGTTCCTCGTGGTGGTGGCCGGCGGCCTCGGGCAGCTGCGCGGCGCGGTGATCGCCGCCGTCGCGCTCGGCCTGCTCAACTCCTACGCCGAGTTCTGGACCAACGCCAGCCTGGCCAAGGTGATCGTGTTCGTGGCCATCATCGCGTTCCTCCAGATCCGGCCGCAGGGCCTGTTCGTGCTCCGATCGAGGGCGCTCACATGACGACGACCGTGCGCGACGACGTGACCGTCGCGGCCCCGCCACCGGGGCCGTCCCTCACCAGCCGGCTGCGCGGCCCCGCCGTGTTCGCCACCATCGCGGTCATCGCGCTGGTGGTGGCCCCGCTGCTTCTCGAACCGTTCCGCCTCGGGCTGCTCGCCAAGTACCTGTGCTACGCCATCGTGGCCCTCGGCATCGGCCTGGCGTGGGGTCAGGGTGGCATGCTGACCCTCGGCCAGGGGGTGTTCTTCGGGCTCGGCGGCTACGCCATGGGGATGTACCTCAAGCTGCACGACGCCGGGGGAGACCTGCCGGACTTCATGGTGTGGAGCGGCGTCGAGCGGCTGCCGTCGCTGTGGGTGCCGTTCGAGAACCCCGTGTTCGCGATCTTCTTCGCGGTGGCGGGTCCCGTGCTGCTCGCGGTGCTGCTCGGCGCGCTGGTGTTCCGGCAGCGGGTGCGCGGCGCGTACTTCGCCATCCTCACCCAGGCGCTCGCCGCGGCCCTGGTGATCCTGCTCGTCGGCCAGCAGGGGCTCACCGGCGGCACCAACGGCCTCACCAACTTCTTCGAGCTGTTCGGCCAGGACCTCGCCGCCGACGGCACGCAGCGCGGGCTGTACATCGTGGTCGCGGCCGTGCTGCTGGTGCTGTACGTGCTGGCCTGGCAGATGGTGCGCAGCAGGTTCGGCCGGCTGCTCATCGCGGTGCGCGACGGCGAGGACCGCGTGCGGTTCCTCGGCTACAACCCCGCGACCGTCAAGACCCTCACGTTCGCGGTGTCCGCCGGCATGGCGGGCCTGGCCGGCGCGCTGTTCGTGCCGGTCGTCGGCATCATCTCGCCGGCGCTGCTCGGCGTGGTGCCGTCACTGGAGCTGGTCGTCGCGGTCGCGGTCGGCGGCCGGTTCGCGCTCGCCGGGGCCATCCTCGGCGCGGTGGTCATGGGGTACGCCAAGACGTCGTTCAGCGAGCAGTTCGCCGACGGCTGGCTGTACCTGCAGGGGGCCCTGTTCATCCTGGTCATGACGCTCGCCCCCAAGGGCATCTTCGGGGTCGCCGCCGCGGCGCGCGACCTCGTCACGTCGCGGAGGAGGCGGCCCGCATGAGCGACGGCGCGTTGCTGGAGGTACGTGACCTTTCGGTGGTTTTCGACGGCTTCCGCGCCATCGACGGCATCGACCTCACCGTCCAGCACGGGGAGCTACGGTTCCTCATCGGCCCGAACGGCGCCGGCAAGACCACGCTGGTGGACGTCATCACCGGCCTGACCAAGCCGGCGACCGGCACCGTGCGGTTCGAAGGCGCCGACCTGGTGGGCCGCAAGGAACACGAGATCGTCCGCATGGGTGTGGGCCGCACGTTCCAGACGTCGGTGGTGTTCGAGAAGCTCACGGTCGTGGAGAACCTCGACCTCGCCGCGTCGTTCCGCAGGCCGCTGTGGTCGCTCATCAGACGGCGGCGCGGGGTGTCCGACGCCGTCGCTGCCGCCATGGAGATCACCGGCCTCGACGTGCTGGCCGAACGGCCCGCCGGGGTGCTGTCGCACGGCCAGCGGCAGTGGCTGGAGATCGGCATGCTCATCGCGCAGGGGCCCCGGCTGCTGCTGCTCGACGAGCCGGTGGCCGGCATGTCGGCCGACGAGCGGTCCCGCACCGGCCAGTTGCTCACCGAGATCGCCAAGGACCACACGGTCATCGTGATCGAGCACGACATGGAGTTCCTGCGGCGCTACGCCTCGCAGGTCACCGTCCTGCACGAAGGCAAGGTGCTCACCGAGGGCTCGGTGGACGAGGTGCGCGCCGACCCGCTGGTGCAGGAGGTCTACCTCGGCAGGGCCAGGGAGGACGCCGCCGTGGTACCCGAGGAACACGCGGCGGCGGTCGCCACGACCGCCGGGGAGGTGACGTGATGTTGTCGGTCCGCGACCTCGAAGCGGGGTACGGCAGAGCGCGCGTGCTGTTCGGCGTGTCGTTCGACGTGGCCCCCGGCAGCCTGGTGTGCGTCATGGGCCGCAACGGCGTCGGCAAGACCACGCTGCTCAACACCGTGATGGGGGTGCTGCCGGCCACCGCGGGCACCGTCACGTTCGAGGGCACCGACGTGACCCGCATGCCGCCGCACGAGCGGGTGCGCCTCGGCCTCGGGTACGTCCCGCAGGGTCACGAGACGTTCCCGCAGCTCAGCGTGATGGGGAACCTGCTGGTCACGCTGGAGGCGTCACCGCACAGGGACGCCTCGGCCATCGACGAGGCCCTTGAGGTGTTCCCCCGGCTGAAGCCGCTGCTGAAACGGCGGGCCGGTTTCCTGTCCGGCGGCCAGCAGCAGCAGCTCGCCATGGCGCGTGCGCTGGTCACCCGGCCCAAGCTGCTCATCCTCGACGAACCCACCGAAGGCATCCAGCCGTCCATCATCCTGGAGATCGAGGAGGCCATCGAACGGCTGCACGCCTCGGGGCTCGCGGTGCTGCTCGTGGAGCAGTACCTCGACCTGGCGCTGCGGCTCGCCGACCGGTTCCTCATCCTGGACGCCGGTCACGTCGTGCGGGACGGCACCGCCGACGACCTGCACGACGAGGAGGTGCACCGGCTGCTCGCGGTGTGACGTGCCCTACTCCTCGTGTTCCATCCGCACCGGGATCGGACGCAAGGAGTAGTGCAGGTCGAACGCCGGACGCTCGGAGCGGATCGGCGGGATCCTGACGAAGTTGTGCCGCGGCGGCGGACAGGACGTGGCCCACTCCAGCGAGTTGCCGTGACCCCACGGGTCGTCCACGGTCACCTTCTCGCCACGCCGCCACGTCTTCACGACGTTCCAGATGAACGGCAGGGTGGACGCGCCGAGCAGGAACGCGCCGGCGGTCGAGATCTCGTTCAGCAGCACGAGGTTCCCCTCGGCCGGATAGTCGGCGTAGCGGCGCGGCATGCCTTCCGCGCCGAGCAGGTGCTGCACGAAGAACGTGACGTGGAAACCGACGAACAGCGTCCAGAAGTGCCACTTGCCGAGCCGGTCGTCCAGCATCCGTCCCGTCAGCTTCGGCCACCAGAAGTAGAAGCCGGAGAACATGGCGAACACCACCGTGCCGAACAGCACGTAGTGGAAGTGCGCCACCACGAAATAGCTGTCGCTCACGTGGAAGTCCAGCGGCGGCGACGCCAGGATCACCCCGGTCAGGCCGCCGAACAGGAACGTCACGAGGAACCCCACCGCGAACAGCATCGGCGTCGGGAACACGAGCTGTCCCCGCCACATCGTGCCGACCCAGTTGAAGAACTTCACCCCCGTCGGCACGGCGATGAGGAACGACATGAACGAGAAGAACGGCAGCAGCACGTGGCCCGTGACGAACATGTGGTGGGCCCACACCACCGCCGACAGGCCGCTGATCGCCATGGTCGCGCCGACCAGGCCGATGTAGCCGAACACCGGTTTGCGGCTGAACACCGGCAGCACCTCGGTGATGATGCCGAAGAACGGCAACGCCACGATGTACACCTCGGGATGGCCGAAGAACCAGAACAGGTGCTGCCACAGCAGCACACCGCCGGTCTCCGGGTCGTAGATGTGCGAGCCGAGCCTGCGGTCGATCTCCAGCGCCATCAGCGCCGCCGCGAGCACCGGGAACGCCAGCAGCACCAGCATGCTGGTGAGCAGCGTGTTCCACGTGAAGATCGGCATCCGGAACATCGTCAAGCCGGGTGCGCGCATCGTGATGATCGTGGTGATGAAGTTGACCGCGCCGAGGATGGTCCCGAGGCCCGACATGACCAGCCCCATGATCCAGAAGTCGCCTCCGTGGCCCTGGGAGTACTGCTGCCGCGACAGCGGCGTGTACGCCGTCCAGCCGAAGTCCGCGGCGCCGTTCGCCGTCACGAAACCCGCCACCACGATCAGGCCGCCGAACAGGAACAGCCAGTAGCTGAGCATGTTGAGCCGGGGGAACGCCACATCCGGCGCGCCGATCTGCAACGGCATGATGGCGTTGGCGAATCCCGCGAACAACGGGGTGGCGAAGAGCAGCAGCATCAATGTGCCGTGGATGGTGAAGTACTCGTTGTACTGCTTGGCGCCGGCCACCTGGAGGCCCGGTGCGAACAACTCCGCTCTGATCAGCATCGCGAGGAACCCCGCGATCAGGAAGAACACGAACGCCGTGACCAGATAAAGGTTCCCGATCACCTTGTGGTCGGTCGACGCGGCCCATTTCATCGCCGTGTAGGCGCGCTCGCGTCGTTTTTCCCGTCGTTCAAGCACGGTCTCTGAAACCATGCCCCACCCCCGTCCGCCTCCGGCGGGCACACCTCCTTTCGTTCCCCGTTCTCCGCACGCGGTTCACCAACAGATTTCCATGAAACGCCGCCGGGTCTCAGCGGAACAGCGCCGCGGGGACGGCGTCGGCGACCGCCTGATAACCGGCCGGGTTGAGGTGCAGGTGGTCACCGGTGTCGTACGCGGGCCGGATCCGGCGCGGGTCCGCGGGATCACCGATCACCCGGTCGAAGTCGACCACGGCGTCGAAGCCGCCGCCGGTGCGGATCCAGTGGTTGACGACCTGGCGCGTGTCCGCACGCAGCCCTCCGGGGTCGTCGTAACCGGGGTCGTTCCCGCCGAACGGTGTGATCGTGCCGCCGTACACCGGGATCCCGTGCGCGTGCGCGCGCGTGACGATCTGCTCGTAGGCCGCGATCAGGTCGGCCGCGACCCGCGCCTGCTCGCCGGGGGTCGCCGCCGCCGTCCCGATGTCGTTCACCCCTTCGAACAGCAGCAGCCACCGCACGCCGCTCAGCGCGAGCAGATCCCGGTCCAGCCGCGCCAGCACGCTCGGGCCGAGCCCGTCGTCCAGCACACGGTTGCCACCCGCCGCCTGGTTGAGCACGGCGACGTGGCGGGTGGACGGGCTCGCGTGCAGGCGGTCGGCGAGCCGGTCGGGCCAGCGGTCGTTGCCGTTGGTGGTGGAACCCCGGCCGTCGGTCAGCGAGTCGCCGATGACGACCAGGCCCGCCGTCCCCGCCGGGGCCAGCACCTCGACGCCGCTGAGGAAGTACCAGTGATCGGTGCTCGTCGCGCCGGTCAGGTCCACGCGGGAGACATGGTCACCGCCGACGATGTGCGAGGTGGTGCGCGAACCGGGATGCGAGGTGATGGCGGTCGACGCCTGGCCCTCGGCCAGGTGGATCGTCACGGTCAGGTTCGACCGCGGGGCCGGCGCGAGGTCCAGCGGATCGGACACCGCCTGCGCACCCACCGGGATCGTGACCGACGGCCGGCCGCCGAAGGTCACCGGACGCGACGTCCCCGGCTCGACGGCCGCCACACCGGCCCGGCCGCCTGCGGGGAGCGCCACGGCGGCCTTGGTGAGGGGCAGCGCGGCGCCGCCGAAGGCGTTGGAGAACCGCAGCCGCGTCCGCGTGCCGCCGGCCGACACGCGTACCGTCTGGCGCAGCGTGGCGCCGGCGAGCACCAGACCGTCCCGGGTGAACGGCGGGGGAGGCATGTTGTCCGGCTCGGTGAGCTGCGGCGCCGCCACCCAGGTGTGCACCCAGCGCGCGCCTGCCGGGTCGGTCATCTCGTGCGGCCCGGTCGCCGGGGGACCCCGCCGCCTGCGGTCACTGCTGGTAGTTCTCGACCTCGCTGACCGGCCGTGCCGCCGCCTGCTCGGGGTCCTCGCCGAACTCGCGGCGGGCCTTGCGCTGGCGCAGCAGGTCCCAGCACTGGTCCAGGGACTCCTCCAGGTGCCGCATCCGGCTCCGCTCGTCCTCCGACGACACCTCGCCGGCCGACACCCGCTCCCGCAGCGTGTGCTCCTCCGCGACCAGGTCCTTGATCTTCGAGAAGATCTCCCCGTCCTGCATGCGCGCCTCCCTTTCCGTTTAGGGGGAGCTTACGGGTAGCGCATCCCATAGGCTGACAAAGGCCACTCATCACGCGCTGACCAGGTGTGACGCGCCTCGGCCGGCCCGGTCATGCGCCGAGGAGGGCCACCTGGTGAGACGGCGTCTCATCGACCCCGGTCCATCTGCTACCGTCGGACGTATGCTGCGCGGGCTGCTTCTTAGCCGCCGCGGCGAGGGCCTGTAAGAGGCCGGCTCCCTCGCCGCGGAGCGATGTGCTGCGCGTCGGCCGCCTGTGGATCTCCCGGTGGCGGCAACTCTTCTACGCATCAGGTCACACCTGTGCCGCCCCGGTTTACTGACAAAACCGACGAGGAGCACGATGTTTCCGGAGCAGCAGCCCAGCCAGATGCCGTACCAGCGCTACGAGTCGTACGCACCGGTACGCCTGAAAGACCGCACCTGGCCTGATCGTGTGATCGACCGGGCACCCCGCTGGTGCGCGGTCGATCTGCGCGACGGCAACCAGGCCCTGATCGATCCCATGGACTCCCACCGCAAGCTGCAGATGTTCGAGCTGCTGGTGCGCATGGGCTACAAGGAGATCGAGGTCGGCTTCCCCGCCGCCTCACAGACCGACTTCGACTTCATCCGCCGCATCATCGAAGAGGACCGCGTCCCCGGCGACGTGGTGATCCAGGTCCTCACGCAGGCGCGGGCCGAACTGATCGAGCGGACCTTCGAGTCGCTGCGCGGCGCCAAGCAGGCCATCGTCCACCTGTACAACTCGACCTCCACGCTGCAGCGCCGCGTCGTGTTCGGACAGGACAAGGACGGCATCACGGCCATCGCCGTCGAAGGCGCCAAACTGTGCAAGAAGCTCGCCGGCCAGATGACCGACACCACGATCTTCTTCCAGTACTCACCCGAGTCCTTCACCGGCACCGAGCTGGAGTACGCCGTCGAGGTCTGCGACGCCGTCAACGACGTGTGGCAGCCCACCCCCGACCACAAGACCGTCATCAACCTGCCGGCGACCGTCGAGATGGCCACCCCGAACGTCTACGCCGACCAGATCGAATGGATGCACCGCAACCTGCGGTACCGCGACTCCATCGTGCTGTCGCTGCACCCCCACAACGACCGCGGCACCGCCGTCGCCGCCGCCGAGCTCGGCTACCAGGCCGGCGCCGACCGCATCGAAGGCTGCCTGTTCGGCAACGGCGAGCGCACCGGCAACGTCTGCCTGGTCACCCTCGGCATGAACCTGTTCTCCCAAGGCATCGACCCGCAGATCGGCTTCGGCGACATCGACGAGATCCGCCGCGTCGTCGAATACTGCAACCAGCTCCCCGTCCACCCGCGCCACCCCTACGGCGGCGAACTGGTGTACACCGCCTTCTCCGGCTCCCACCAGGACGCCATCAAGAAGGGCCTGGAACACCTGGAGCGCGACGCCGCCACCGCCGGCGTCCCCGTCGACGACTTCGCCTGGGCCGTGCCGTACCTGCCGATCGACCCCAAGGACGTCGGCCGCACCTACGAAGCCGTCATCCGCGTCAACAGCCAGTCCGGCAAGGGTGGCGTCGCGTACATCATGAAGGCCGAACACGGCTTCGACCTGCCTCGCCGCCTGCAGATCGAGTTCTCCGGCGTCATCCAGTCCCGCACCGACACCCAGGGTGGCGAGGTCACCGCCGCCGAGATGTGGACCATCTTCCGCGACGAGTTCCTCCCCGACCCCACCCGTCCCTGGGGCCGCTTCGCACTCCTGGCCCACCGCAACGTCTCCAAGGTCGACGAGAAGGACATGATCAGCGTCGACATCCGCATGGACGGCGAGATCCGCGAACTCGAAGGCGTAGGCAACGGCCCCATCTCCGCCTTCGTGGACGCGCTGAGCCGCGTAGGCGTCGACATCCGCGTCCTCGACTACAGCGAACACGCCATGAGCTCCGGCTCCGACGCCAGAGCCGCCGCCTACGTCGAATGCCAGGTAGCCGACCAAACCCTCTGGGGCATCGGCGTAGACGCCAACACCGTAACCGCCTCCCTCAAAGCCATCCTCTCCGCCGTGAACCGAGCCCACCGCACCTGACCACTCCAGCCCCGGACCTCCTGACCGTCCCCGGGCTGACCTGTCGCCTGTACCGGGTTTCGGTTGGCCGGTTGTTCCCAAGGTCGGCCTGGCGCCTGTGCCGGTTTTCGATCGGTCGGTTGTTCCCAGGGTCGGCCTGTCGCCTGTGTCGGGTTTCGGGTGGTCGGTTGTTCCCAGGGTCGGCCTGTCGCCTGTATCAGGGTTCGGTATGTCGGCTGGGATCGAGGGTTGCGGCCACCACATCGGCCGGTCTGCCTACTGCTCCGCGCATCGGCGGACCGGCCTCCCACCTCCGCCTCGCTTGCCTCTTTCTCGGCGCCGATACGGCGGGACGCGGGACGGCGAATCCGGCGCCTCTGTACGGCGCCTGAGATGGTTGTGCCGAGGTCACGCACCATGCTGATCAGTAGGTCGCGTCGGCTGATCTGGATCCTTGAAACCCCTACCTCGCTCGCTGTGGTCTTTGCCCACCCATCCGAGTCGACTCACGCCAACATGGCGGCCCGCCTACCCCCCGGGCTCTCCCGGCAGTAAAACTCCGTCATGGCCGGCCTTCCTCCGGCCGGTTCTGCCACAGCCGGTTTCCAGCGCGGCCAGCCTTCACCACCAGACCCGGCACGACCCGGCCTCCCCACAGCAGGCCCCGAAACATTCACAGCGTGACCGGCGTGCCATCCCCGTACGCACTACCGATGCGTAGATGCTGTGAGAAGAGCTTGACCACCACCAGCGCGAATGCGTTGATGCGCTGGACGAATCCACCACCGCGGACGACGGCGGGTTTCGTACTGGGGATCAGCAAAAAGTCCGACATTCTCCCTCCCCGCCTCACCCACGGCGACCTAAGGCAAAGGAGTCCGAATGTCCGCACGCAGGCTCACCCAGGCCCTCACCGCAGCCCTGATCACGGGAGCCGCCGTCCTCACCGTGACCCCGGCGAACGCCATGGCCCCCGACGACTGCGCACCCGGCAAGATCTGCGCCTGGAGCGAGATGTTCTACCGAGGCAAGATGGCCGTACTCCCCGCAGGCGCCGGCTGCGTGAACACCGAGTTCCCCGTGTACTCCATGTACAACACCTACGGCACCCCCGGCATCCCGGCAGTAGCCCTGATGTACACCGGCCGCAACTGCACAGGCACCCTGCTGTTCAACGTAGGCCCCAAGGAGCGCTACCCGGCGTTCCCGGCCCCCGCGCTCAGCGCCATGCTCGCCTGGTAACAACCTCACAGAGATCTCACAGAAGCTCTCCGGAGCCCTCCAGCACGACCTGCCAGCATCTCGCCGCATGAACACACGGCATCGGCACACGGAGGGACCCCGGTGATCGAGGTAAGGCAGATCAGCAAGCGGTACGGCGACGTCACGGCGGTGGACCGGCTCACGTTCGACGTACGGCCGGGGGTGGTCACCGGCTTCCTCGGGCCGAACGGCGCAGGCAAGACGACCACCATGCGAATGATCCTCGGGCTGGACGCACCCACCGCCGGTGACGCGCTCGTGCTCGGGGTCCGGTACGCGGACCTGCCGGCGCCGATGCGGGCCGTCGGCGCGCTGCTGGACGCCGGTGCGGCGCACCCCCGCCGTACCGCACGCGATCACCTGGTGTGCCTGGCCGACAGCAACGGCATCGGCCGCCGCCGGGTGGACGAAGTGCTGGGGCTCACCGGGTTGTCGGCGGTGGCGGGCCGCGGAGCGGGGACGTTCTCGCTCGGCATGCGGCAGCGGCTCGGCATCGCGGCGGCCCTGCTCGGGGACCCCGCGGTGCTCGTGCTCGACGAGCCGGTCAACGGCCTCGACCCTGAAGGAATCCTGTGGATCCGCACGTTGATGCGCGACCTCGCCGCCGAGGGCCGCACGGTGCTGGTGTCCAGTCACCTGATGAGCGAGATGGCGGTCACCGCCGACCACCTCGTCATGATCGGCCGCGGCCGGCTGATCGCGGACATCTCTGTCGAGGACGTCCTGCGGTCCCGCGAGGTCCTGGTCCGCACCCCCGAGGCCCGGCGGTTCGCCGGTGCGCTGACCGCCATGGGTGCGGCGGTGCGGCAGGACGGCGAGGAGCTGACCGTCGCGGGGGTGTCCGCCGAGGAGGTGGGACGGCTCGCCGCGGCGGAAGGCGTCGTCCTGCACGAGCTGACGCCGCGCCGCACGTCCCTGGAGGACGCCTTCATGGCCCTGACCCGCGACGGCGTCGAGTTCGGAGCGGCGCGATGACCGCCACGAGGAACGGGACCGGATGGGACCTCGCGTCCGTCACGGCGCGCGGCCGGGTCAGGCCGGTGGATGTCGTGCGCTCGGAGTGGTCCAAGGCACGCACGTTGCGGTCCACCTGGTACACGCTGCCGGGGCTCGTCATCGTGGGTGCGCTGCTCACCTTACTGTTCGCGAACGCCGCACGCCGGGGTCAGGCGGACCCCGAGGCGGACCCGTTCGAGTGGGTGTTCCGAGGGCTGCTCATCCTGCAGCTCATCGCCGGATACCTCGGTGCCAGAGCGGTCACCGTCGAGTACGCGACCGGCACCCTGGGGGGCTCCCTCACGGCGGTCCCACGCCGGGGACGGATCCTCGCGGCGAAGGCGGTGGTGTACGCGGCCATGGCGCTGGTCGCGGGCTGGGTCACCGCGGTGACCATGTTCCTCATCGGCCGCACCGTGCTCACCGCCAGGGGCCTGCCGTTCTACGCCGTCACCGACCCTGGGGTGGCGCGGGCCCTCGCCGGCGTCGGCCTGTACATGGCGGTGATGAGCCTGTTCGGTCTCGCGATCGGCGTCCTGGTCCGCACGACCGCCGGAGCCGTCACCGTCCTGTTCCTGGTGTCCCTGCTCATCCCGGTCCTGTCGCAGCTCTACCCGGCCTGGCTGGCGACGTTCGTGGTGAAGTACTTCCCGACGACGGCCGGCGTCCGGCTCCTCACCGTGAAGGACGACCCCGCGCTGCTCGCGCCATGGCCCGGTTTCGCGGTGTTCTGCGCGTACACCGTGGTGCTGCTGGCCGTCGCGTACGTGGTGTTCCGCCGCCGCGACGCGTGATGCGACGCTGAGGCGACGAGGATGGGACGGGACGACGGGGGTGAGGCCATGACGGACACCGGGAGTTCCGGCGAGGAACGGCTGCTGGTCGTGGACGACGAACCCACGGTGCGCGAACTGCTGGCCGCGACCCTGCGTTTCGCCGGTTTCACGGTGACGTCCGCCGCCACCGGCACCGAAGCCCTGGAGGCGGCACGCGCCGACCGTCCCGCGCTGGTGCTGCTCGACGTCATGCTGCCGGATCTCGACGGCTTCCAGGTCGTCCGCCGCATCCGCGACCTGGCCCGCCCCCCGATCCCCGTCCTGTTCCTCACCGCGCGCGACTCCCCGCAGGACAAGGTCACCGGCCTCACCCTCGGCGGCGACGACTACGTCACCAAGCCCTTCGACCTGGAGGAACTGATAGCCCGCATCCGCGCCATCCTCCGCCGCACCGGCACCCCCGAAGCCGCCACCCTGACCGTCGGCGACCTGGAACTCGACCCCGAGGCCCACCAGGTCCGCCGCGCCGGCACCCCCGTCCGCCTGTCACCCACCGAGTTCCGCCTCCTGCACCACCTCGTCCTCAACGCCGGCCGCGTCGTCTCCAAGGCACAGATCCTCGACAGCGTCTGGCAGTACGACTTCGCCGGCGACACCAGCATCGTCGACACCTACATCAGCTACCTCCGCCGCAAACTCGACCCCACCGGCCCCCGCCTCATCCACACCGTCCACGGCGTCGGCTACATCCTCCGCAAACCCCGATGACCCCATCACGTCCCCGGCGGCCTTGGCGCGTATCGCTGCGCGCTCGCCTGATCCTGATCACCAGTGCGCTCCTGGCCACCGGCCTCATCGTCAGCGGCTCCATCGTGATCGGCATGCTGCGCGCCAACCTGGTCGACCGCGTGGACAAGCAACTGCGCTCCCTCAGCGGCCTCGCCGCACTGCTCCCGCTCCTCCCGTCCGACATCCTCGGCAGGCAGAACCCGCAGGAGACACGCAATCGCGTAGCCAACCTCGACCTCGTCACCGACCTGTACGTAGCTGTCCTCACCCCGTCCGGCACCGTACAGCAGGAGGTCCGCCTCCCCGCACGCCACGACGAGACCGGCCCGTCCCTGCCGGCCCTCACCCCATCCGAGATCACCCGCCGAGCCCAGCACCCCTTCGACACCCCCGACCGCACCGGCCCCGGCACCTGGCGCGTCCTCGCCCTACCCCGTCCCGCCATCCCCGGCATCCCGACGGCGAGTCCAAGAACCCCCGCCGTCCCCGGCCTCCCGACCGGGAGTCCTAGAGCCCCTGCCATCCCCGGCACCCCGACCGGGAGTCCAAGAACCCCCACCACCCCCGGCACCCCATCCGCGACCCCGGACACCCCCACCACCATCCCCGGTCTGCCGAGCACCACAGGCGGTGTGGTCGTCGCCGTCTCCATGGACGGTGTGACCTCCACCGTGGCCCGCCTCCGCGCCGCCATCCTCGTCACCGGCGCCGCACTCCTCGCCGTCCTCACCCTGACCGGCCTGTTCGCCATCCGCGCCGGCCTGCGTCCCCTGCGCCGCATCGAGGAAACGGCAGCCGCCATCGCCGCAGGCGACCTCACCCGCCGCGTCCCCGAGGCAGGAAACACCGAGATCGGCCGCCTGTCCGCCTCACTCAACGGCATGCTCACCCAGATCGAACAGGCCTTCGCGGCCCGCGCCGACTCCGAGGCCCGCCTCCGCCGCTTCGTCGCCGACGTCAGCCACGAACTCCGCACCCCCCTGTCCGGCATCAAGGGTTTCACCGAACTCCACCGCCTAGGCGGCCTCACCGACGTCGACCAGGCCATGTCCAGAATGGAAACCGAAGCCACCCGCCTGTCCCGCCTGGTGGAAGACCTCCTCCTCCTGGCCCGTCTCGACGAAGGCGGCGACGCTCTCCCCCTGGACCTGGCCCCCATGGACCTGCGCACCCTGGCCGCCGACGCACGCCTCGACCTCAAAGCCCTGGCCCCCGACCGCGAAGTGACCTTGACCTCCCCAGCAGGCGGCCCCCCGGCCCCCGCTCTGGTTTTCGGAGACGAACGCCGCCTCCGCCAGGTCGTCACCAACCTGATCAGCAACGTGGTGACCCACACCCCACCCGGCACCCCCGTGAGAATCACCGTAGGCACAACCCCGGACACCACCCCACCCGAAGCGACCCTCGCCGTGACCGACCATGGCCCCGGCCTCACCCCGGCCGAAGCCCCCCACGTCTTCGACCGCTTCTACCGAACCGACCCCTCCCGCTCCCACCCCGACACCACCGGCACCGGCCTCGGCCTCTCCATAGCCCACTCCCTAACAAAAGCCCACAACGGCACCCTCACCCTCCGAACCACCCCAGGCGCCGGCGCCACCTTCACCCTGACCCTCCCGGCCATCACCCCACCACCGTAGCGACGTATCCACCAGTGACCCAGCGACCAGAACACCAAGAGCCGAGCGACCAAATCTCCATCGAGTGAGCGACCAATCGACCAGCTACATGGCGTCCAGAGTTCCACTCGATCGAGCGCTGTGGCATGCTGACCTGGTGGTGGACATGGGATGGACCCCTCTCGGTGATGTACGTCCGAGGCATGCCGAGAGCGCCGTAGCCGAGGCCTTGTCCGATACCCGTGTCGTGCTGATCAACGGAGCCCGCCAATCCGGCAAGAGCACTCTCGTCCGCGTGGTCGCCAAAGGCAGGTCAGCCGAATGGCGCACCCTGGACAACCCCGTCGTACGTCAGGCGGCCCTCACCGACCCGGCCGGCTTCGTCGACTTCCCCGAGCCGATGGTGATCGACGAGATCCAGCGGGCCCCTGAGCTCCTCCTCTCCATCAAGGAACAGGTGGACGCCGACCCCCGTCCCGGCCGCTACCTCCTCACCGGCTCCGCGCGCGTCCTCGGCCTGCGAGCCCTCCCCGACACGCTCCCCGGCAGAGTCGAGACCATAGAGCTCTGGCCGTTCTCCCAAGGCGAGATCGACGGCACCCCCGACCGCTTCATCGACGCGCTCTTCACCCACGGCCCCGGCCTCCGCCACACCTCCACGCTCACCCGCGCCGACTACGCCGACCGCGTCGTCCGAGGCGGCTTCCCCGAGGCGGTGGCCCGCGCCACCCCCCGCCGCAGGGAACGCTTCTTCGACTCCTACGTCTCCGACCTGATAGCCCGCGACGTCACGCAGCTCTCCGAGATCGAACGCGTCCCCGAGATGCGCACCCTGATCCGCCTCCTGGCCGCACGCTCCGGCAATCTCCTGGTGCCAGGCACCCTGGCCTCCGCCGCAGGCGTCCCGCTGACCACCGTCAACCGCTATCTGGCCCTGCTGGAGGAGGTCTTCCTGACCAAGCGCGTCCCCGCCTGGTCCCGCAACCTCAGCAACCGCGCCACCAGCATCCCGAAACTGGCTTTCGTGGACTCAGGCGTGGCCGCCAACCTCATAGGCGCCGACACCCGCACCCTGATCCGTCCCGAAGGCCCCTTCGGCCCCCTGCTGGAGGGCTTCGTCCTGATGGAACTCAGCCGCCAGCTCACCTGGTCGCAGGAACGCGCAGACCTCTACCACTACCGCACGAAAGACCAGGTAGAGGTGGACGCCATCCTGGAGACGCGCCAGGGAAAAGTAGCCGCTCTGGAGATCAAAGCCTCCTCGACGGTCCGCCCCGACGACTTCCGCGGACTCCACCACGTGGCCGACCGCGTAGGCGACGACTTCATCGCCGGGGTGGTCCTCTACACCGGCACCCAAACCCTCCCGTTCGGCGACCGCATGCGCGCCATCCCCATCAGCGCACTCTGGCAAGCCGCTCCCTGAAGGCGCTCAGCCGACCTCATACCCCTTGATCAGCCTGACGAGTACGGTCCACTCCCGAGCCGGGACGACCAGCGCCGGTCCACAACGATCCTTGCTGTCCCGCACGGCCCGTCGTCCTCCGGAAAGGTTCGCCACCTCGACACAGTTACCGCCGTTGCTGCCGGAATAGGTGGACTTCTTCCAACGGCTGGTATCGAAGGCCGTGGTCAGCTTGTCCATCGGGATATCGTCTCCTTGATTAATTCCAGGGATTCGCGCTGAGGAAGCGCTTCGGATCGAATGCCTTCGTACCTGAATGCTAGGGTCCTTACGGTTTCTGTCCAGTCTGTGACCTGTGCGTTGGACGCAGCCTCGATGTACGCGGTGTCCGGTGCGCCATCCGCCTCCGCGAGCACGAAACCTCCCAGCAGGCCGGTTGTGGAGCAGGCGGTGAGCGGCAGGATCTGAATGGTGATCCGAGGGGACTGGCCGATCTGACAAAGATGTTTCAGTTGTTCCGCCATGACCTCGGGGCCGCCTATCGGACGATGCAGTACGGCTTCGTCGAGTACTGCCCACAGCATCGGCGGCTTGGTGCGCCGGAGGACCGACTGGCGTTCCATCCGCGTCGTCACCTGCTCTTCCACCTCCTCGACCGTCACCCCAGGTTCTCCGCTCAGCATGGCCCTGGCGTAGTTCTCCGTCTGTAGCAGGCCGGGGACGAGAGAGGGTTCCCAGGTGCGGATCACGTCCGCGCTGCTCTCCACTTCGAGCCAAGGACGAAACCACGGTGGCGCGGACGCGCGGGTCACCAGCGGCCAGAGTCGAACCAAGGCGCCATCGGCTTGGAGAGCGTCGTCACAGTGTTGCGCGAACTGCTCGGACGGGCACCGTTTGGCCGTCTCGATCATGCTGATGGTTCCGACCGAATACGGTACGGCTCGCGCCAGTTGCTGCTGTGACCAGCCGCGTTCCTTCCGATGCCGGCGGAGTTCGAAACCGAACAGTGCTACGGGGGAGTTCGAGGGAAAAAGTTCACTTTCCTTCGGCATGAGGACTCCGTTGTCTTCTCAGCCTTTCAGCGAAACCGTTGGTAGCTTGTTGAAGTCAATCCGTTACTCAATGTATCCGAACTTCGAGAGGGTTGGAGGGGCAATCGTGAACCAACGCGTGAAACGGGTGAGGCATGAAGGCAGCGAGTGCGGAGCCGAGGATCCTTGGTGAGGTGGAGCTTCCCGCTGTTCGGGAGTCCGTCGCACTGGCGCGGGCCGAGGTGCGGCGATGGCTGGGGGAGGGGGCTCCGGTCCTGGAGGATGTGGTGCTGCTCGTGTCGGAGCTGGTGACTAACGCGGTCACGCACTCGGGGGCCGGGCCGGGGGATTTCATCGGTCTCATCGTCAGTGAGGCCGCAGGGATCCTCTATGTAGAGGTGACCGATCCCGGGTCACCTCTACACGGGCCGCGGGTGATGGAGCCGGACGGTGGGGAGCACGGTCGCGGGCTGCTCATCGTCCAGGAGGTGGCACTGGGGTGGGGGAGCAGCGGCGGTGGGGAGGGTGGGGCTCGTACGGTCTGGTGTGCGGTGCGGGCTTGAGGGTTACCAGCCGGCGGCGCGGCCTAGAGGGGTGTCGGTGGTGGGGGAAACGGGGGTGGTGAGGACGACAGGCATCTGGGCCATGAAGCGGGGTTCGGTGCCTTGGTGTTCCTGCGCCGCGTGGATGGTGAAGGGGTGGACGATGTAGGCGTCGCCGGGGGAGCCGGTGGCGAGGGAGATGGGGCGGTCGGCGCCTGTCGTGTCGAACAGGGAAGCCGACTGCATCGGGTCGATCACCGTCTCGTCCAGGTGGGAGGCGATGTCACGGTGGGAACCCGCGCGGATGCGGGTCGGCGCGTCGGTGGGGCCCACCTCGGAGAACAGGACGAGCAGGAGGAGGGTCTGAGGTCGGCCGCTGACTCCCCAGGTGCCGTCGGGACGCTGGGTGTTGTGGTCCACGTGCCAGCCGCGGTCGTCGGCCGACGGGCTCACGGGGAAGCGGACGGGGATGTTGCCGAGGCTGCCTCGAGGTTGCCAGCCGCCTTCGCCGGCTACGGCGTCCAGGGCCGCGCGTAGGCGGGGGCTGCGGACGAACTCACCGAAGGGGCCCTGGCCGGCGAGGTCGGCGGTCCAGACGACGGGCTTGGTCCAGCCGGACGGGTCGTCGGGGGACAGGCCGATGAAGCGCCATAAAAGGGCCCTGGCCTGGTCGGCGACCTCGCGCGGGACGATGGCTTCGACTTTGGCGAAACCGTCGGCGATGAATCGGTCGACGTCGATGGTGTGCATGGGTCAGGAAGCTATCAGCGGCGTCCAACGATTTTTGGGGGCCGTGAGGAGGGTGGGGAGATGAACCCGGGACCGGGTTCCCGGGTTGGGTGGCTGTCGGGAAAGTGGGCCGGAACGAGGCTTTCTCGGGCCGGGGGAAGGGCTCGAACGGGGTTTGTCAGGGTGGGGAGAAGCCCAGGATGTGGGCTTGGACCATGGCGGTGTGGTCGAAGGCGTCGGCGGGGGTGTCGAGGACGTTGTTGTACATGCCGAACAGTTCGAAGCTGATGAAGCCGTAGATCTGGGTCCAGGCCATCAGGCCCGCCAGCATCAGGTCGTCGGGAACCGCGGTCTGGAGGGCTTCGCGGAGACGGTCGGCGTCGGGGGCGAAGCTCGCGGGGGCGGGGGGGAGGCCGGTGAGGCGTGGGGTGAGGGTGCCGGACGCCGAGGCGTCGCTGAGGATGGCCGTCATGACCATGGCGTCGCGTGCGGCGGCGACGGCGGTGTCTTGGGGGGCGACGTAGCCGGGGACGGGGGAGCCGTGGATGAGCGCGTACTCGTGGGGGTGGGCCAGGGCCCAGGTGCGGACGGCACGGCAGGCGGCCATCCAGCGGTCGAGGTGGCGGTCCCTGGGGCAGGCGGCGTCAGCGGTCTCGACGGCTTCGCCTACGGCGTTGAAGGCCTCGATGATGAGCGCCGTCAGCAGGTCGTCGCGGCTCGGGAAGTAGCGGTAGATGGCCGACGAGACCATGCCGAGTTCGCGGGCCACAGCGCGCAGGGACAGGCCCGCGGCTCCTTCGGCGGCGAGGTGCCGGCGTGCGACGTCCTTGATCTCGCTGATCAGCTCGGCGCGGACGCGTTCCCTGGCGGTGCGGCTTGCGTTCACGGGACCGACGATATCAGAGCGGCTGCATGAATCGAGAGCACTGCTCTTGACGAATGCTGCTCTCTTGAGAGAGCATTGCTCACATCACAGAGCATGAGTAACGAGAGGCGAGTCCGATGATGAGCGCGGCCAAGGGAGCCAACATGGCTCTGATGTTCTTCCTGGAGCTCGGCGTCTACGTGGCCGCCGGGTACTGGGGATACACCGCCGCGCCGTCCGGATGGGCCCTGCCCGCGGCCCTCGCCGTTCCCCTGCTGTTCGCGGTGGCGTGGGTGGTCTTCGGAGCGCCGAAGGCACGCCTGCCGCTGCGCGGGATCGCGCGGGCCGCGCTGGAGATCGTGTGGTTCGGCGGGGGAGCGGCGCTGGCCTACGCGGCCGGCGCGCACACCGCTTCGCTGGTGCTCGCGGCACTGTTCGTGCTCAACGCGGCGCTGCGGGTCGCCTGGCGCCAGGTCTGAGACATCGGAGAGAAGGAGCTCATCATGGGTAAGCACGTCGTGGTCGGCGCGGGACAGGTCGGCGGTCAACTCGCCACTCTGCTGGCGGGTCAGGGACACGAGGTGACGGTCGTCACGAGGTCCGGCTCGGGCCCGGTGGCGGCGGGGGTCACCCGCACGCCGGCCGACATCAAGGACGCCGAGGCGCTCACCGGCATCACCAAAGGCGCCGACGTCATCTACAACTGCGTCAACCCCCAGTACCACCGCTGGCAGGAGGACTGGCCCCCCATGGCCGCCTCACTGCTCACCGCCGCCGAGGCCTCAGGCGCGGGGCTCGTCACCCTCGGGAACCTGTACGTGTACGGCGAGGTGCACGCGCCGATGACCGAGGACCTGCCGCTCGCCGCCACCGGCACCAAGGGCCGCGTGCGCGCCACGATGTGGCACGACATGCTCGCCGCGCACCGCGAGGGCCGCGTCCGCGTCACCGAGCTGCGCGGCTCCGACTACTACGGCCCCGGCATGACCGACCAGTCGTTCTTCGGCGACCGTTTCATCACCCCGATCCTCGCCGGGAAGCCGGTCCGGGCCATCGGCGACCCGTCGCAGCCCCACAGCCTCACCTACCTGCCGGACGTCGCCAGAGCCCTCGCGGTGGCGGGCTCCGATGACCGCGTCTGGGGCCGTCCCTGGCACATCCCGACCGCGACCCCGGCCCCCACGTTCAAGCAGATGGCCGAACGCATGGCCGCCATCGCCGGCGCGCCGGACCCCAAGGTCACCCGCGTCCCCGACGTGGCACTGCGCGCCACCGGCCTGTTCGTCCCCATGATGCGCGAGCTCATGGAGACCCAGCACCAGCGCACCCGCCCCTTCATCCTGGACTCCACCGCCTTCGAGACGACCTTCGGCATGGCCCCCACCCCGACGGACGTCGCGCTCCGCGAGACCCTGGACTGGTGGCGCGCGGGCCGTCCGGCCTAGACCGGGGTCTGGGGGACGGGGCCTCAGCCGCCGATGCCGACGACGTCGACGTGAACCCGCCAGGACTTCTGCGGAACCGTGCACCGGGGGACGGTGTGCAGGCAGGCGTAGTCGGTCAGGGTGCTCACGTCGACGGAACCGGAGGCGGCGGCGCGGTACACCTCGAACAGCGGCAGATCGGTCGGGTATCCACCGCGGGTCAGGACTTTCGAAAGAGCCGCTCCACTGACGCCGGTCGGCCGGTACGCCGCGGGCAGCGAGACGCCGAGGGACTGTCCGACGCGAAGAGTGATCGCCTTCCCGTTGTCGGCCTCGGTGAGCGTTACGCTCGGCTCGCCGGTGACGGCGTCGTTGACGCAGCTCGCCGTCGGGGCCGGTCCCGCGCCGGCGATCTGCATCCCGAACGTCGTCGAAGCCCCTGGGGCGAGGTTTCCGTTATAGGCCGTGTTGACCGCGGTGACATAGATGGCGTTGGCGGTGCCGGCCGAGGCGATGACGGCGTTCCACGCGGACGCCACCGACTGGCCGCCGGCGAGGGTCACGTACGCCGTCCACCTGGTCGCCGGCGCGGCGGCGGTGTTGGTGATCGTGACGGTCACCACGCTTCCCCCGGCGTACTCCGCGTCGACCCGTACCGTGGCGGCGCACCCGGCCGATGGCGCCACGGCGCCTCCGGCGGCCGCCGGTGCGACGAGCATGGTCAGCAGGCCGGCGATCGCGCTCAGGCCCACAGTCAAATGTCTTGTCCAAGCCACGGCTTATGCACCTCTCAGCGCATGCGGGACGGTGCCGGCGCAGGCCGATACACCGCACGACGGGTTCCCGGCAGACGCATCGTCAATGGTGAACTTGCCGATGTCAAGGTTCGATGAATTTTTCAGAAACCACCCGCACGCTACTTTTTCACGACTGATTCCTGCCGACGTGACGTGCACGTTCACTCTGCCGTACGGGCAGAACGGTCCAGTCATGCGTATTAGTGACTGAGATTTCCCTGACGAAATTGTCAGGGCTCCACCGGATGGTTCCCACGCTTCTCGTCCCCGGGACTTCTGGAACGCGGCGCACTGTGCGGGAATCCCGGTGGAGCCTGACGACCCACCTGAGTTCAGCTCTGTCGTTCCAGCAGTTCCCGGAACAACGACTCCCACTGGGGCATGACGACTTCGGGGGTGTAGTCGCGGGCTCGCTGCTTGGCGGCGGTGCCGAGGCGGATGCGGAGGTCGCGGTCGGCGATCAGGCGGTTGAGGGCCTTGGCCAAGGCGTCGATGTCGCCGGGGGGGACCAGGAGGCCGTTCCTCTCGTGGGTGAGGACGTCGGCGGGGCCGGTGGGGCAGTCGAAGGCGGCTACGGGGAGTGCGTGGTTCATGGCTTCGATCATGACCATGGGGAGGCCTTCGAAGCGGGAGCTGAGGACGTAGATGGAGGCTCCTGCCAGTTCCTCGGGGAGGTTCTGGGTGCGGCCCATCAGGTGGACGTTGTCCTGGAGGCCGTGTTCCTTGATGAGGCCGGTGAGGCGTTCCTCCTTGGGGCCGGAGCCGAAGACGCGCAGTTCCCAGGCGGGGTTGGCGTCGGCCACCTGGCGGAAGGCGGGGATCAGCATGTCGAACCCCTTCTGCGCCACCAGGCGGCCGGCGGCGACCACCACGGGGTTCTCGTGGCGGGTCGGTTCGCGGCCGGCGGCGGAGACGGCGTTCGGGATGTGCACGACGTGCGCGCCGGGGAGCGCGTTCTGGTACTCGGCCTGGTCGCTCGCCGTGAGGGTGACGATCGTGTCGAGCTTGCCGTAGTGGCGGACGATGGCCGAGCTCACCTGGTGGGGGTAGGTCGGGAGGTTCATGTGTTCCTGGCCCACCCGGATCACGCCGCCGGTGGCGCGGCGCGCGGAGATCAGGTTCAGCGCGGGACGGGTGGTGACGAGGACGCCGTCGTCCAGGGACGTCACGTACTTGATGACGGAGGCCTCGACCGCCTCGGTGAAGTACCGGCCGGCGTACTCGCGCGGTGGCACGATCTTGCCGCGGACCCGCCGCCAGGCACGGCGGCCGATCGAGTCGGACGGCACCTCTTCGCGCTGGTCGTTCAGCGACGACAACCGGACGCGGGGGTCGATCTGGAACTGCGGCTTGGTGCGGCGCCTGACCACGCTGACGATCTCGACGTCGTGGCCGAGCGCGGCCATGGCGTTGGCCTGGCTCACCACGGTGCGGATGGTGCCACCCATGCCGTAGGCGTGCAGGAGCATGTAACGGAGCTTCACGTCGGGTTCGTCACCCCCGGCTGGTAGCCCCACGTGCGCACCATCGGCACCAGCGACTCGGGGATCTGGTCCTCGGCCGGCAGGTCCCGTCCCGCCTGCACGGTGCCGGAGCGGATCTTGTCCTTCCAGTCGCCGAGCCCCTTGACCACCACGGCCTGCTCCCCGTACGTCAGCATGCCGGGCTCCCACGGCAGCGAGAGGAAATCGCAGATCCGCCTCGTCACGGCCTCGGGTTCGGCGGTCAGGTCTTCGTACCGCACGGTGAGCCCCGTCAGCGCGCACCGGGCACGTTCCACCGCCTTCATGTACCGCAAGGCGTCCATCGCGGCCTCCTCCGGTGTCCGTTTGTCCGGACTGGCCTCGTGCCAGGACTTGGCGATGGACGCGGGGTGCCGCAGCAGGAAGATGTACCGCGCGTCCGGCCAGCACGTGCTGATCCGCTGGTACGCGAACGCGTTCGCCGGTGTCTTGTCCACGATGTACTGCTTGCCGCTTTTAACGAGTTCCCGGTGCAGTACCCGGTCCCACAGCAAATGTTCCAGATCGGCCCGGTTGTGGCCGAGCGCGTCCATGGCTTTTTCCGCCAGTGACGTGCCGAACCCGACGGTCAATCTGCGTACATGAAGCTCGTGCGGCGCGTGCAGTGCCGAATGAGCGTTGAGGACGGCCCTGAGCAGGGTCGATCCGGATCGCACCGGAGAAAGGATGAAGATGGGACTCACCAGCAGCCGGTCGGCCTTCGGATCGGCCGGCGGCCGGATCAAAGAATCGGCGGAAGGGGCCTGAACCGGCCCGGAATCGCTGGAGTCTACTTTTCCTACTCGTTGGAGCTGGAATCCGGTCGCCCCGGTCAGCGCGTCATTGATCTTGCGCTTCCAGTTCATGCTGGTGCAACATACCCGCCTTAGCTGGGAAAATACTGAGTATTACCTCCAGGCATCAGGTGTATGAATTGTCACGATCTGGAGGGCCGGGCCCCTCGCTCCCACCGCCGCGCGGCGGACGACCACCAGGACCGGCGTCGCAGCACCGTGAACACGGCCACCCCGCCGGACGGATCGAGGCGTGACCTGGGAGAGTTGGTCCGCTCCCGGGAGGCCGGGTCCGCCGTCCGGGTTTTCCGCATAAGGTTCATACCGCTTGACAACGCTCGATGAGGGAGGTCCCGTGGCCGGCTTGCTGGTGGGTCCGATGCTGCGATATTCCGACCAGGACGGCGCGTCCATCTGGGTGGAGACGAGCGACCCTTGTGAGGTGGCCGTCGTGGTGGAGGGGAACCGCTCCACCGCGCGGACGTTCACCGTGCACGGCCACCACTACGCGATCGTCGAGACGCAGGAGATCGGGGAGTACACGGTCGAGCTGGACGGCCACGGGGTGTGGCCGATCGAGGACAATCCGCCGAGCCGGATCCGGCATGTCACCGAGTTGCGGCGGGTCGCGTTCGGGTCCTGCCGGACGACCGTGCCGCACGACGACGCGCACGAGGCGACGCACGGGGTGGACGTGCTGCGTGAGTACGGCAAGCGGCTGATGGCGGGGGAGGAGCCGCCTGATCTGCTGCTGTTCCTCGGGGACCAGGTGTACGCCGACGAGCCGTCGCAGGAGATGCTGGCGTTCATCAGGGCCAGGCGCGACGACGGGCCCGACGAGATCGTGGACTTCGACGAGTACGCCGAGCTGTACCGGCAGGCATGGACCGAGCCGCTGGTCCGCTGGGTGCTGTCGGTGGTGCCGACCGCGATGATCTTCGACGACCACGACGTGCGCGACGACTGGAACACCTCGGACGTGTGGCGCCGCGAGATCTCCAAGGTGCCGTGGTGGAGCAGCCGCGTGGTGTCCGCGCTCGGCGCGTACTGGATCTACCAGCACATCGGCAACCTGTCGCCGTCCGAGCGCAAGGCCGACCCCGCGTACGCCGAGATCACCGCGGGGGAGGTGGACGGCGGCGCGGCGCTCGACGCGTTCGCGGCGCTCGCCGACGCCGACCCCACGTCCAACCGGTGGAGCTACTGCCGCGACGTCGGCCACAACCGGCTGATCATGCTGGACACCCGCTGCGCGCGCGAACTGGACCCCGCCAAGCGAGGCATGGTCGACGAGGTGGAGTGGGAGTGGTTCGCCGAGCGGGCCACCGGCGACGTCGACCACCTGCTCATCGGCTCGTCGGTGCCGGTGTTCCTGCCGAGCGGCATCTTCGACGTGGAGAGCTGGAACGAGGCCGTCGCCGGCGGGGCCTGGGGACGGCGGGCCGCCGTGGTCGCCGAGAAGATGCGCCAGGCCATCGACCTGGAGCACTGGGGTGCGTTCCGGCGGTCGTTCGACCGGCTCGGCACGCTGCTCGTCGACATCTCCGCCGGACGGCGCGGCCGGGCCCCCGCCACGGTCGTGCTGCTGTCGGGGGACGTGCACTACTCCTACCTGGCGGCGGCCACGTCCGCCGGGGGAGACCTCGACCACGCGCGCATCTACCAGGCGGTGTGCTCGCCGATACGCAACCCGCTGAGCCGCGTCGTGCGGTTCGCCAACGTGGTGGGGCAGTTCGGGGTCGCGACCCTGGTGGGGTCGCTGCTGGCCCGCGCGGCGCGGCTGCCGCGGCGGGCCTTCCGCTGGAAGATCACCGACGGGCCGTGGTTCCCCAACGTGCTCGCGACCCTCGTGCTGGACGGCAGGAAGGCGGCGGTGCGCTGGCACACGGCCCGTCCCGAGTACGAGAAGCTGGCCGAGGTCGTGCTCACCGCCACGCCGCCGTCCCACTGAGCGCAGAAGGCGCCGCCACGCCGCCGTCCCACTGACTCTAGAAGGCGCCGTCAGCCCGAGAGTTCCGCCAGTGCGTCGATGAGGCGGTCCACGGCCCAGTGGACGTCCTCGGCTGTCACGACCAGCGGCGGGGCCAGCCGGATCGTGGAGCCGTGGGTGTCCTTGGCGAGCACGCCGTGGCGCAGCAGGGCCTCGCAGACCTGGCGTCCGGTGCCGAGCGACGGGTCGATGTCCACACCGGCCCACAGGCCCCGGCCCCGCACCGCGACGACGCCGTGGCCGCCGCCGTCCCCGCCGTCCGCGCCGTTCACCGGGCCGATCAGCGCGCGCAGCCGCTCGTGCAGGACCTCGCCGAGTTCCCTGGCCCGCGCCTGGTACTCGCCGGTGCGCAGCAGCTCCACCACGCTGTGGCCGACCGCGCAGGCCAGCGGGTTGCCGCCGAACGTCGAGCCGTGCTGGCCCGGCTTGATCACGCCGAGCACGTCCGCGTCCGCGACCACCGCCGACACCGGCACCACACCGCCGCCGAGCGCCTTGCCGAGCACGTACATGTCCGGGACGACACCCTCGTGGTCGCAGGCGAAGGTCTCACCGGTGCGGCCGAGACCCGACTGGATCTCGTCGGCGACCATCAGCACGTTGTTCTCGGTGCAGATGTCGCGCACCTGCCGCAGGAACCCCGACGGCGGCACCAGCACCCCCGCCTCACCCTGGATCGGCTCCAGCAGCACCGCGACGGTGTCGGCGTCGATCGCCTCGCGGATCGCCTCCGCCGAGCCGTACTTGACGATGCGGAAACCAGGGGTGGCGGGGCCGAAGCCGTCGCGCGCGTCGGGGTCGGTGGAGAAGCTCACGATCGTGGTGGTGCGGCCGTGGAAGTTGTCCTCCATGACCACGATGTTGGCCTGGCCGGGCCGCACACCCTTGACGTCGTAGCCCCACTTGCGGGCCACCTTGATCGCGGTCTCGACGGCCTCGGCGCCGGTGTTCATCGGCAGCACCATGTCCTTGCCGCACAATGCGGCCAGGCCCTCGCAGAACTCCGCGAACCGGTCGTGGTAGAACGCTCGGCTGGTGAGGGTCACCCGCCTGAGCTGGTCCTCGGCCGCGCCGAGGATCGTCTCGTTGCCGTGGCCGAAGTTCAGCGACGAGTACCCGGCCAGGCAGTCCAGGTACCGCCGGCCCTCGACGTCGGTCACCCAGGCGCCTTCGGCCTCGCGGACGACGACCGGCAGCGGGTGGTAGTTGTGCGCGCTGTGCCGTTCCGCGCGGTCGATCTGGTCGCGTGTCACGCTCATGAGCGGATCTCCAATGTGCAGCACTTCGGGCCGCCGCCGGCTTTGCGCAGCTCGCTCAGATCGACGGGGATGACGTTCAGTCCGCGCCTTTTCAGCTCAAGGGCCAGGTCGGCGGCCTCCTGGTTGATCACGACGTTCTCGCCGTCGCTCACCGCGTTGAGCCCGAGCACCGCCGCGTCCTGCGCGGAGGCGAGCACGGCGTCGGGGAACATGCGGCGCAGCACCTCCTGGCTTCCCGGTGAGAACGCCTCGGGGAAGTACGCGACGTTGCGGCCGTCGATGGGGAACAGCGCCGTGTCCAGGTGGTAGTAACAGGGGTCGACCAGCCGCAACGTCACCACCGGCCGGCCGAGGAACTCCTGCGCCTCCTGGTGCGCGGCCACCGACGTGCGGAACCCGGTGCCGGCGAGGATCACCTCGTCGAGCGTGAGGAAGTCCCCTTCCCCTTCGTTGGTGTGCGTCGCCGCCAGCGCCGGCTCGTACCCGTTCCCGGTGAACCACGAAAGGTACGCCGGCCCCTCCGCTGCCCGTTCCACGTTGGCGAAGCGCGCGCCGTACACGCGGCCCCCCACGACCAGTGCGCCGTTGGCCGCGAACACCATGTCAGGCAGCCCGTCGATCGGGTCGATGAGGCTGACCCGGTGGCCCAGCTCCTCGTACGCGGCCCTGAGCCCCTCCCACTGCCGCACCGCCGTGGCCGCGTCGGCTCCCGCCTGCGGATCCATCCAGGGGTTGATCGCGTACTCGACCGCGAAGTACTCGGGTCGGCACATGAGGAAATGCCGGCTGGGGGCCATCTATCACTCCGTCAGAAGCGTGGGAAAACCGCTGGTCAGCGATGGCTACAGCCTAAAAACGCGAATACGGACGGACCAGCCGCGGAACTTGCGCCTCACCGGCGATCGGTTGCGTGCCGAGGTCACCGGCCGTCGATCCGTTGCGCGGACACCCCATCGCCACGCAAGCGTTACACCGGCGTCACGTCACTGGGTCGGCGCGGCGTCCCGCAGGTGCGGGGTGTCGATCAGCCGGGACAGCACGATCGAGCTCTTGGTGCGCACGACGAACGCCTCCGACGCGATGCGCTCGATCACCTGCTCGACATGACGCACGTCCCTGGCCCGGATGTGCAGCAACGCGTCGGCCTCGCCGGTGATGGTGCAGGCGGACACGACCTCCGGGTGCCGCGAGACGGCGAGGCCG
This sequence comes from Sphaerisporangium rubeum, assembly GCF_014207705.1. Taxonomy (NCBI): domain Bacteria; kingdom Bacillati; phylum Actinomycetota; class Actinomycetes; order Streptosporangiales; family Streptosporangiaceae; genus Sphaerisporangium; species Sphaerisporangium rubeum. Next base: position 5,182,701 of record NZ_JACHIU010000001.1, on the reverse strand, counting down.
ATCTCGGTCGGGGAGGTCTTGCCGCGGCAGAACAGCTCGACGTACGCCTCGGTGGTCCACCCGAGCGCGGACGGCTCCACGCGCGCGGTGAACCCCGTGATGGCCCCGCTGCTGAGCAGCCGGTCGACCCGCCGCTTCACCGCCGGCGCCGACAACCCGATCTGACCGCCGATCTCGGCGTACGTAGAACGAGCGTCGGCCACCAGGGCCTTGACGATCGCACGGTCCAGCGCATCGAGCTCCACGCTGACCTGTATACAGCCGCTCCCGGTGCCGTACGCAACCGGCGACCACGCGGCGCGTGCCGGAGCCCGGCATGCGAGGAGCCCGCGCCTCGACGAGACGCGGGCTCCGCCGGAACGCGGAGGGTCACGCCTTCTCGGCGTCCCCCGTGGCCTGCTCCAGGGCCTCCTCGGGGGAGGCCTCCAGGTCGTCGCCTGCCTGCGCCAGGGCCGACTCCTTGTCCAGCCGCAGCCAGCTCGTGATGCTCTCGTACGCGAACAGCACCCCGAGGTACAGGGTCAGCGCGCCGGCCACCCACATGCCGACGCCGAGCGCCGCGCCGAGACCGAGCAGCAGCAGCCGCACCTCCCAGCCGAGACCCGCCTGGAAGACCCACGGGGCCGGCCAGATGCTCTGCCGGGTGCGGTACACCGTGTCGTAGGTGTGGTAACCCACCACGTAGATCAAGGCGAACAGCAGCCACTTGGGGGTGCCGTCGGCCAGGCCGACGAGGATGACGGCGATGAACTCGGTGCCGCGGATCAGCGGCGGCACCAGCCAGTCGAACCGGCCGAGGTGGTCGCGCGGCGCGGTCGGCACCACCAGCACGGTCATGACCAGCGCGGGAAGCAGCATGACCCACCCGGTGCCGGGGTCGAGCACACCGGTGAGGCCGATCGCCACCACGGCCGCGAGCGCGAGCAGCGCCGCGGGGACCGGTGGCAGGCCCCGGCCGAGGCGGTCGCGGAGCACGGCGACCAGCGGGCCGTCGTCGCGGTAGGCGAGCAGGCGGGCCGTCTGGACGCGCCTGCGCTCCTCGTCGGGATCGGGGAGCGGTACGGCGGCGGTCTGCGGATGGGTGATCATGCGAGGGACCTCGTCAGACGTCCGGTAAGGGTGTAGACGGCCGCGACGCCGCCCCAGATCAACAGCGTGAGGAACGTGACGCGGGGCTCGAACACGGCCGCGGTGATCGCGATGACGGCGAACCGCTCGCCGATCGGGAAGACGATCATCTTACGTGCCCAGTGGACGGCACGGAACCGGCCCGCCTGGGCCCACACCCGCAGCAGGCTGCGCGCCAGGGACACCTTGACGGTCTTGCGCTTGCTCAGCTCCTCGCGCAGCGGCCGGTCGTCCACCGCCGCGAGGTCCAGCGTCGGCAGCGGCGCCGGCGGCTTCCTGCGGTTGGCCGCGCCGAACGAGAAGTCCAGCAGGTGGCGCACCGACTGGAGCGACAGCGCCATGAGGGCCAGCGTCCACACGTCGCCCTGACCGGCGACGGTCGCGCCGACCGCGAGGCCCGCGAAGACGACGTACTCCTTGGCCCGGTCGAACGTCGCGTCCAGCCAGGCGCCGAGCACGCCGAACTTGCGCGCGTACCGCGCGAGCTGGCCGTCCACGCAGTCGAACACGAACGCGAAGTAGATGAGCACACCACCGGTGACCCATCCGGCACGGGTGCCGGTCGCGAACGCCAGCGCCGCGAGCACACCGAGCGCGATCGAGATCAGCGTGACCTGGTTGGGGGTCAGCCCGCGCCGCGCGGCCCAGCGCGCGATGAAACGCGAGTAGGTGCTGACGAAGTAGGTCGTGAAGAAGCCGTCGGCCCCCTTGACCGCGTTGTTCAGCCTGGCGCGGTCCTCGTCGTACCCCGCCATGGCCACCACGGCGGCGTCGGCGTCCTCCTGGGTGCGGACCCGCGCGAAGAACAGGTCGCGGCGGCCGCGCAGGCCGACCGAGACGCCGCGGCGCACCAGGCCGAGCACCAGCAGCTGCACCAGATCGTCCTCGGGGCCGAACAGGTGGGCCATGCCGGCGAGCTCACGTGCCGCCTCGGCCAGCGTGGCGGCGTGCCGCTGGTGCAGGTGGAGCGGGCCGAGCGCGACGGCGTTCGGCCGGGTGACCGCGTGGTACGCCGACCCGGCCGACACGATGCGGGACCGGCCGGCCCGCAGACGTACCGGCAGGCCCTCGTGGACGCCGGCGCCGATCTCCGGCATGGCCTCCTCGATCGGGATCTCTTCCCTGGCCGCTGTGGCGTTTGTGGCGTTCTCGTCGGCGGTCTCGCCGTTGTCCCCCTCGCGCGGCTCCTTGGCGATCAGCGCCAAGGCGCCTCGCTTGCTCTTGGTGATCTGGTAGATCAACTCGTCCTGCGTCACCGAGCACGCGGGGACGATGAAGAGATTGTCGGTCGCGTGCTCGACGGCGTCGGCCAGCGCGCGCAGGTCTCCCGCGAGGTCGGGTGACTCCACGACCCGGCCGGGGTACGCGCGGAAGTCCTCGGCGTCGGCGGGGCGGGTGATGGCGAGCGGCTCGGCGTCCATGGCGGTGAGCTGGCCGTACAGCCGGCTGAGCACGGAAGGCGAGCCGGGTAGCGACGTGAGCGCCAGGCGGGCGGCCGGGACTGGCGGCTCGGTGTAACCGATCGGGCCGGGCGATGCGCCCAGCAGGACCACGCGGGTCATGTCACCCTTTCAGCAGTGGTGCAGAGGCGGTGGCGATCGAGGGGGGTGTCGCCAGGGGGGAAAGTTTAGTGACTGTTCCGGCGCGCGACGTCATCGGGAATCCTCCGAGACATATTCGCCGCATAACGCCGCCACACGGACCCACCACGCGTGTCGGCTGATGTCGTCCGGGGACGGCACGCCGGGGCCGCGGCGTCCCTAGACTGGGCTGGTGAACCTCTACCGTGACGAGGGAGTCGTGCTGCGCACCCAGAAGCTGGGTGAGGCGGATCGCATCGTCACGGTGCTCACCAAGCGCACGGGCAAGGTGCGCGGCGTCGCCAAAGGGGTGCGGCGCACCACCTCCAGGTTCGGTGCGCGGCTGGAGCCGTTCACCCACGTCGACCTGCAACTGCACGTCGGCCGTTCCCTCGACGTGATCACCCAGGCCGAGACGCTGCGGCCGTACGGTGAGGCGCTCGTGGCCGACTACCCCCGCTACACCGCGGGTGTCGCCATGCTGGAGACCGCCGACCGGCTCACCGTGAGCGAGAAGGAACCCGCGCTGCGGCAGTTCCTGCTGCTCGTCGGGGGCCTGCGCACGCTGGCCGACCGGGGTCACGAGGCCAGACTGGTCCTCGACGCCTACTTCCTGCGCTCGCTGGCCGTCGCCGGGTACGCTCCGGCGCTCGACTCGTGCGCGCGGTGCTCCACCCCGGCGATCCGGGCCTTCGCCATCGCGGCGGGTGGCGTGGTGTGCGGCGGCTGCCGTCCCGCCGGGGCCGCGGTGCCGGCCGCCGAGACGATCGGCCTCATGATCGCGCTGATCCGCGGCGACTGGGACACCGCCGACGCCTCCGAGCAGCGCCACCGCACCGAGTGCAGCGGCCTGGTGGCCGCCTACCTCCAGTGGCACCTGGAGCACGGCATCCGGTCCCTGCCTCACGTCGAGCGCGTCTGACCGCAACTCAGAACGTTCCACCGCATATCCCAGGAGAGAAACACAACGTGAACGTCCGTCCGCCGTCCAAGCATCCCTCCGGCGCCGTACCGCCGCCGATCCCGCGTGACCTGCTTCCCGCGCACGTCGCGATCGTCATGGACGGCAACGGCCGCTGGGCCAAGGCGCGAGGGCTCGCGAGGACCGAGGGCCACAAGGCGGGTGAGTCCTCCCTGTTCGACGTGATCGAAGGGGCCATCGAGATCGGCGTCAAGAACCTCTCCGCGTACGCCTTCTCCACCGAGAACTGGCGCCGTTCCCCCGACGAGGTCCGTTTCCTCATGGGCTTCAACCGCGACGTGATCCGCCGCCGCCGTGACGAGCTGCACGCCATGGGGGTCCGCATCCGCTGGGCCGGCCGGCCCGGCCGCCTCTGGAAGAGCGTGATCAACGAGCTGCGCGACGCCGAGGAGATGACGAGGAACAACAGCACCATCACCCTGCAGTTCTGCGTCAACTACGGCGGCCGCGCCGAGATCGTCGACGCCGCCGCGCGCCTCGCCAGGGACGTCGCGGACGGCCGCGTCAAGCCCGACAAGATCAACGAGCGCGTCTTCACCCGCTACCTGGACGAGCCCGACATCCCCGATGTCGACCTGTTCATCCGCAGCTCCGGCGAGCAGCGCATCTCCAACTTCCTGCTCTGGCAGTCCGCCTACGCCGAGATGGTCTTCCTCAACCAGCTCTGGCCCGACTTCGACCGCCGCGACCTGTGGCAGGCCTGCGAGATCTACGCCAAACGCGACCGCCGCTACGGCGGCGCGCTCCCCAACGTCACCTGACCGACGCCAGGCCGGTCCCGACGGCCGGCGGCGAGCCGCACGCTTTTGTCGGTGCTCACGGGAACAATCGGCGCATGGAGAAACCCCCGACAGTCCCGCTCGACGAGTGGCGGCAGGCCCGCGCCGAGTTGCTGGCCGCCGAGAAAGAGCTGACCCGCGCTCAGGACGCTCTGGCCGCGCGGCGCCGCCGCCTCCCCATGACGGGTTTCGAGAACAAATACACCTTCGACACCCCCACCGGCCCGAAGACCCTGCTCGACCTCTTCGAAGGCCGCGGTGAGCTCGTCGTCTACCAGTTCATGGACAACGGCCCCGACCACTACTGCCCCGGCTGCACGGCCTTCACCGACAACGTCCCGGTGACGGCGCTCCCTCTGCTGGCCGACCGCGGCGTCTCGTGGGCCACCGTCTCCAACATGCCGCTGTCCCAGATCGAGGCGTACAAGCAGAAAAAAGGCTGGACCCTGCCCTTCGTCTCCTCCCGCGGCACGACCTTCTCCGCCGACTGCGACGCCGGCGGCGGCTTCATGCTCACCGTCTTCCTCCGCGACGGCGACGACATCTACCGCACCTACAACACCACGTCCCGCGGCGTGGACCGCCTCCTGTTCGGCCACAGCATCCTCGACCTGACACCGTACGGCCGCATGCAGGACTGGGAGGACTCCCCACCCGGCTGGCCCCAGCGTCCGACGTACGGCTGAGCACCGGCTCTCGCCGGCTCAAGCGCGGCGGCGGGCCCGGTAGGCGGCGACGTGCATGCGGTTGCCGCAGGTGCGGCTGTCGCAGTAGACGCGGGAGCGGTTGCGGGACTCGTCGAAGAAGACCTTGGCGCAGCCGGGTGCGGTGCAGGCGCGCAGGCGTTCCCACTCACCCATGACCAGCAGGTGCGCCAGCGCCACGCCGCAGTCGGCGGCCAGGTGCTCGGTCAGGGAGGCGCCGGGGCCGAAGTAGTGGACGTGCAGGGGGTAGCCGTCGTGCTCGGTCAGGCGTGCGGTGATGCGGGTGCGTTCCAGCAGCGCGTTGACGCGTTCGACGGCGGTCGAGGCGTCGGGGGAGGCGAAGATGTCGAGGAAGGTCGCGCGCAGCGCGCGGGCCTGCTCCAGGTCGGCCTGGCGCACCTCGCCGACGCCGCTGACCTTGCGGCGGCTGACGTAGGCCTCGAGGTCCGGCAGGGTCGCGAGGCCGTCGGAGCCGTCGGCCGCGGTCTGCGGAGCGGTGTTGATCAGGTCGGCGACGGCGGCGAGGGAGCACGCCATGTCATGACCGAATGGCATCCGCTTTTCCCCTATGACCCGGTGGACCAACGTGACCGTTCCCGTCGGAAAGCGTATCCCCTCCCGGCGCGCGGCCGTGGTCACTCGCGGGAGCCGGGGGAGAGGGGGATCCACTTGTGCGACCAGTCGATCAGCGCGTCGAGCACGGGGGCCAGGTCCTGGCCCTTGGCGGTGAGGTGGTACTCGACCTGCACGGGGGTCGTGTGCAGGACGGTCCTGGTGATGAGTCCTTCGGCCTCAAGGGTGCGCAGGCGTGCGGACAACATGGTGTCGCTGAGGCCGGGGATGGCCTCCTTGATCTGCGCGAACCTGTGGGCCCCGGTGAAGACGGCGCGCAGGATGGCGCCGCTCCACCGCGCGCCGATCAGCTCGACGGCGGTGTGGAAGCGGGTACAGACCTCGTGGATCTCGTGCATCGGGCCTCACGCGGGCTGGGGGGTTTCGCGCAGGGGACGCAAGGCGTCGGAGACGCGCTTGAGCTCGTCGAACATCGCCTTGGAGGCGGAGAGTATGACGTCGTTGGGTGAGAGATTACCGTCCTCGTCGAGGAACTGCTGGACGAAGGGGATGGCGATCGCCTCGAACACTGGGGTCATCTTGAGGGTGGTGACCACCTGCTTGATCATCTGCGCGGCGCGGGTGCCGGCGGCGACGCCGCCGTAGCTGACCAGGCCGACGGGCTTGTAGGCCCACTCGTGGTGCAGGTAGTCGATGGCGTTCTTCAGCGGCGCGCTGTACCCGTAGTTGTACTCCGGCATGACGAACACGTACGCGTCGGCACCGGCGATCCTGGCGCTCCAGTCCTTGGTGTGCTGGTGGACGTACGTCCGCAGGCGCGGGTGGTGCGGCTCGTCGAGGAACGGCAGGTTCACCTCGGCCAGGTCCACCAGCTCGACCTCCTCGAACGCGCCGTGCGCGCGCGCCGCCTCCTCGACCCACTCGGCCACCGGCAGGCCCACCCGGCCGGGACGGGTGCTCGCCACGATGATCTGAAGCTTCGCCATGTCGTACTCCTCGCAGTACTAAGAAATGCTGAGTGACTCAAGTTAACTTAGCACTGGGGTGGCCTATTCCCTTCCATTGCCTTCCCGCCGGAGGTGTCCGCGGCGGAAGGCCGCCGCGTGCGGTGACGCTACGCTGAAGCGTGGCCGACAAGCGTGATTCCGAGTCCTCCAAGCCCTCCCGTGGTGGACCGCCGCCTGAGCGTGCGGTACCCGCTCACCCGCTCGCGCGCAAGTCCGGCGGGGGACGGCCCCGCGGCGGACGGCCGTTGCCGAAAGGCGAGCACTTCGTCACCCCCGGCGCGACAGGGACGCGGCGCGCGGTGGAGCGCAGGAGCGCGACGCCGCTGGTCTACCTGTACGGGCTGCCGCGCTGGGTGGTCCCGGTGGTGATGGTGGTGCTGTTGCTCGCCGGGTTCGTGATGGACGACTGGCGAGGTGGTCTCGCCGCGCTCCCGGTGCTCGGCTTCGTGGGATGGCTGGCGTACATGTCGTGGCCGTCGCTGGGTAAGGGGGGCAGGCTGATGCGGGTGGCGCTCGGCACGTTCCTGCTGCTCCTGGCCCTTGATCGCTTCGGACTCTTCTGAGTGGTTTTGACAACGGTTTTCATTCTGCGCATACTCGGAAGGGTGATGCCCTTTTCGTCCAGGTGTGGCTTGCTCGACTCGACCGGCGCGCACGACCGTTCCCCCCGTTCCTCTCGTTCTCACCGTTCTCTCCTGAATCGCCGTGCCGGTGGGTCCCGCCGCCTGCGGGCCGCCGCGCTGCTCGGCGCGGGCCTGCTGATCGCCGTCACCGGATGCGGCGCCGGTCAGGCCGCGGGGACCGGCTCGTCCGGCAAACCTGAGGTCCTCGCCGCGTTCTATCCGCTGGAGTGGATGACCACCAAGGTCGCCGGGCCTGACGCGCACGTGACCTCGCTCACCCAGCCCGGGGTCGAGCCGCACGACCTGGAGCTCGACCCGCGGCAGATCGCGTCCGTCGAGCAGGCCGATCTCGTCGTCCACATCAAAGGCGTCCAGCCCGCGGTGGACGAGGCCATCGGGGAGCAAGGCGCCGCCAAGGCGTTCGACGTCGCCGCCGCCATCACGACCCTGCCGTCCACCGGCGACGAAGGCCACGCGGACGAAGGGGAGGGCCACGCCGGCGAGGAGCTGTCGTACGACCCGCACGTCTGGCTCGACCCCGCGCGCTTCGCCGAGGCGGCTGTCAAGCTCGGCGAGCGCCTCGGCGAGGCCGACCCCGCGCACGCCGCCGCGTACGCCGACCGCGCCAAGTCCACCGCGGCCGAGCTGACCGCGCTGGACGCCGAGGTGCGCGCCGGCCTCACCACCTGCCGGAGCCGCACCATCGTCACCAGCCACTCCGCCTTCGGCTACCTCGCCGACCGCTACGGGCTCAAGCAGGTCGGCATCAGCGGCCTCGACCCCGAGTCCGAGCCGTCCCCCGCGCGGCTCGCCGAGGTGGCACGGGTCGCCAAGCAGGAAGGGGTGACTACCATCTTCACCGAGGAACTCGTCAGCCCCAAGGTCGCCGAGGTCCTCGCCAAGGAGGTCGGCGCCACGACCGCGGTGCTCAACCCGATCGAGAGCCGGCCGCGCTCAGGTGACTACCTGTCGGCGGCCCGCGCGAACCTCACCGTCCTTCGCAGCGCACTTGGATGCTCATGACCTCATCAGCCCAGGCCACCGGCGTGTCCGAGCGGAGCACCGCCGCCGCCGCGCCGGTGGCGTTCGCCATGTCAGGCGGCCAGGTGAGCCTGGACGGCCGCCGTGTGCTGCGCGGTGTCGATCTGACGATCACGGCAGGCGAGGTCGTCGCCGTGCTCGGCGCCAACGGCTCGGGCAAGTCCACCCTGATCCGGGCCCTGCTCGGCCTGATCCCGCTGTCCGGCGGCACGACCGAGCTGTACGGCGTGCCACCCGCGCGGTTCCGTGACTGGTGGCGCGTCGGCTACGTGCCGCAGCGCCTGTCGGCCGGCGGCGGTGTGCCGGCCACCGTGCGCGAGGTCGTGGCGTCCGGCAGGATCGCACGCCGCGGCCGGCTGCGCCGCGCGCGACCCGAGGACCGCGCCGCCGTGGCGCGCGCACTGGCCGCCGTCGACCTCACCGACCGGGCCGGCGACCCCGTCGGTTTCCTGTCCGGCGGCCAGCAGCAGCGCGTGCTCATCGCGCGGGCCCTCGCCGGGGAGCCGGACACGTTCGTGATGGACGAGCCGACCGCCGGGGTGGACGCCACCAGCCAGCACCAGCTCGCCGCCACCCTCACCGGCCTCGTCGAGGAAGGCAGGACCGTGCTGCTCGTCACCCACGAGCTCGGCCCGCTCGCTCCGCTGATCACGCGGTCGATCGTGCTGCGCGACGGCGTGGTCGCGCACGACGGCCGGCCCGCCGAGGACGCCGCGTGCCACCCGCGGCCCGGACACGAGCTGGAACAGCCGCACGCCTACGACGTCTCAGGCGGCCCGATGAACCCGGGGACCGTCCGATGATCGAGATGCTCCAGTTCGACTTCATGTGGCGCGCGCTCGCCGCGGCGCTGCTCGTGGGCCTCGCCGCGCCGGCGGTCGGCGTCTTCGTCGTCCAGCGGCGGCTCGCGCTGCTCGGCGACGGCATCGGCCACGTCGCGCTGACCGGCGTGGCGCTCGGCTTCCTCACCGGCACCGCGCCGGTCCTCACCGCCGTCGTCGTGGCCGTGCTCGGCGCGGTCGTCATCGAGCTCGTCCGCGCCAGGGGCCGCACCACCGGGGACGTCGCGCTCGCGCTGCTGTTCTACGGCGGCATCGCCGGCGGCGTGCTGCTCATCGGCCTGGCCCCCGGCGGCAGCAACTCGACGCTCACGTCCTACCTGTTCGGGTCGATCAGCAGCGTCACCTCGGCGGACGTGTGGGTCATCGCGATCCTCACGGCGTTCGTGCTCGGCGTTGTCGCCGTGTTCGGCCGTGAGCTGTTCGTGCTGTGCCAGGACGAGGAGGTCGCCAGGGTCAACGGCCTGCCGGTGCGCTTCCTCAGCCTGCTGATCGCCGTCACCGCCGCGCTGACCGTCGTCATCGCGATGCGCGTGGTCGGCCTGCTGCTGGTCAGCGCGCTCATGGTGGTCCCGGTCGCCACCGGCCAGCAGGTGACCCGCAGCTTCACCGCCACCATGCTGCTCGCCATGCTGCTCGGCGTGGTGTCCACCGTCGGCGGCCTCACCACGGCGTTCTACGCCGGTGTCGCGCCTGGCGCGGCGATCGTGCTGCTCGCGCTCGCCGGCTTCGGCGTCGCGCTGGTCGCGGGCCGCTTCGTGCGGCGCGGCCGGGTCGCGGGCATGGAACGCGACCGGGCCGCGATGGCGGCCGGATCATGACGAGCAAGCGCGAGGCCGTACGGCTCGTGCTGGCCGGCAGCACGAGTTTCCGCAGCGCGCAGGACATCTACGCGCAGATGCGGGCCGATGGCGCCAAGATCGGCCTTACCACCGTGTACCGCGCGTTGCAGTCGCTCGCCGACGCCGGTCAGGTCGACACGCTGCGCACCGACGACGGTGAGTCGGTCTACCGGGCCTGCGCCACCGGCGGCCACCACCATCACCTGGTCTGCCGCAACTGCGGCCGCACGGTCGAGGTCGCCGGGCCCGCCGTGGAGCGCTGGGCCGACGCGGTCGGCGCCGAGCACGGCTTCACGTCGATCACCCACACCGTCGAGGTCTTCGGCGTCTGCGCCGCCTGCCGGGCCGTCGCGTCGGCCGGCTGAGCGGACCGCCTGGCGGGGAGGCACGGCGAGGGCTGGCATGCTGTGCGGCATGCTCGCTTTCATCAGATACACGGTGCCGGAAGCCAGGAGCGGCGAGTTCGTCGCGTCGGCGACGGCGATCCTGGAACGGTTCGCGGCGCAGGACGGCTACCGCGGCGGCCAGCTCGGACGTTCCGCCGACGAGCCGCACCTGTGGGCCCTGGTGAGCACGTGGGACGGGGCCGGCTTCTACCGCAGAGCCCTGTCGGCGGCCCGCATGGAGATGTACCCTCTGATGACGCTCATGCTGAACGAGCCGAGCGCCTTCGAGGTCGTGGTGAGCAGCCCGTGACCGCGCGTCGTGGCGACGCCGTCGCGTGGCGTGGATTTGTGTGCGGGTCGTGTCGCCGGTTCCCCTAAGCTTGTGGGAGAGATCGGGCAGGTGACGCGCCCTTCGATCCACTCTCAGCCCCACCCCGACCGCCAGCCGGATGGAGATTCTTGATGGCCCGCCGTACCGACATCATGGACACGATCGTCAGCCTCGCCAAACGCCGCGGGATCGTCTACCCGTCGAGCGAGATCTACGGCGGGCTGCGCGCGTCCTGGGACTACGGCCCGCTCGGTGTCGAGCTCAAGAACAACGTCAAGCGCGCCTGGTGGAAGTCCATGGTCCAGGGCCGTGAGGATGTCGTCGGCCTGGACTCCTCGGTGATCCTCGCGCGTGAGGTCTGGGAGGCCAGCGGCCACGTCAAGGAGTTCGTCGACCCGCTGACCGAGTGCCAGTCGTGTCACAAGCGGTACCGCGCCGACCACCTCGAGGAGGCCTACGCCGAGAAGCACGGCGGCCGGGCCCCCGAGAACGGCCTCGCCGATCTCACCTGCCCCAACTGCGGCACCAAGGGTGCGTTCACCTCGCCGCGCATGTTCAACGGCCTGCTGAAGACCTTCCTCGGCGCCGTCGAGGACGAGTCGGGTCTGGCGTACCTGCGGCCGGAGACCGCGCAGGGCATCTTCATCAACTACCTCAACGTGCAGCAGTCCTCGCGCAAGAAGATCCCGTTCGGCATCGGCCAGATCGGCAAGTCGTTCCGCAACGAGATCACCCCCGGCAACTTCATCTTCCGCACCCGCGAGTTCGAGCAGATGGAGATGGAGTTCTTCGTCAAGCCCGGCAGCGACGAGGAGTGGCACCAGTACTGGATCGACGAGCGTCTCGCCTGGTACGTCGACCTCGGCATCGACCGCGACAACCTGCGCATGTACGAGCACCCCAAGGACAAGCTGTCCCACTACTCCAAGCGCACCGTCGACATCGAGTACCGCTTCAACTTCACCGGCACCGAGTGGGGTGAGCTCGAAGGCATCGCCAACCGCACCGACTTCGACCTCAGCACCCACGCCGCCGCCTCCGGCACCGACCTGTCCTTCTTCGAGCAGGAGTCCGGCGAACGCTACGTCCCGTACGTCATCGAACCCGCCGCCGGCGTCGACCGCTGCACCCTGACCTTCATGATCGACGCCTACACCGTCGACGAGGCCCCCAACGCCAAGGGTGTGATGGAACAGCGCACCGTGATGCGCCTGGACCACCGCCTGGCCCCCGTCAAGGCCGCCGTCCTCCCGTTGTCCCGCAACGCCGACCTCTCCCCGAAGGCCCGCGACCTGGCCACCCGGCTCCGCCGCCGCTGGAACGTCGAGTTCGACGACGCCGGCGCCATCGGCCGCCGCTACCGCCGCCAGGACGAGATCGGCACCCCCTTCTGCATCACCGTCGACTTCGACACCCTCGAGGACCACGCGGTGACCATCCGCGAACGCGACTCCATGGCCCAGAAGCGCATAGCCCTCGACCAGGTCGAAGGCTACCTCCGCCAGCACCTCAACGACTGACGACCCCAGGCAGGCGTGCGCATCCTCCTGACGCGCACGCCTGCCGCCGACTCCGGCATGCCGGCCCCTGGCCCGGCCCAGGGGTTGACTTCTGGCGCCGACGCGGTGGGACGTGGTGTGGTGAAGCCGGCGCCGTTCGCGGCGGGACAGGTGGTCACGCGGGTGGCGTGGTTCGCAAGGTCGAGAGGGAGCGGCGCATGCCGGTGGTGAAGCGGTGGCCTTGGGGGGTGAGGTGGTCGCCGGCCAGCAGGATCGTCGTCACGTCCCAGGCGGCCCTGCTCCAGCGGGCCAGTTCGGTCCGCGCGTGGCGCAGGGCCTCGGGGGGCTGGGGGACGCGGGTCTGGCGGGACCAGAAGGCGGCCGTGCCGAGGTGCGCGTAGGCGTCGTGGACGAGAGCGCCTACGGGACGGGGATCGTCTCCCCAGGGAACGGGGAGCATTTCGCCGTTCTCGGGGCCGATCAGGGGGAACAAGGCGCCGAGGGCCGACAGCTTGGCGTGTTGTATCTCCCGCGCCAACGACAGGGCCAGCGTGACCGGGTCAGGCGGCAGGGCCAGGACCAGGGAGCCGAAGGCCGCGGACGAGGTGGCGCCGGACGGCGGACGCAGCGGCACCAGAACTTTGAGCCCGGCCATAGTCTCGGCGGCGACCCCGCCGTGGGTCCGCACGAGCAGACGCCACGCGGGGGTGAGCACGGCGCGCCACGCCGCGACGTCGTCCCGGGACAGGCGCGGGGCACAGCGGTCGAGCAGCGGGAACCGCAGAGGGTCCACATCGTCGACGAGCAGGGTCAGTGTGTCCCGGCCGGTGCCGACGGCGAGCCGCCGCAACCCGAGCCACGGACCCGACTCCTGGTGCGGGTCCTCAGGCACCCGGACCACCTGATCCCCGGTCGCCACCGCGGCCCCCGCGCCACCCGTCAGCACGATGGCCTCCTGGCCTTCGGCGGCCCGGGGGAACTCGGCCAGCCCGAGCGACGGCAGCACCACCCCACGTCCGTGCACCCGCACCGGCACCGACATGGAGACCCGCGCTCGCACCGCCGCCGCCGCGGCCACCGATGCCAGCCACCCCGGCCCCACGCCGGGGCCGGCGAGCGTCGCTGCGGACGAATCGAGCGTCACGTCGGCCCGCGGACCGGAGCGGGCCTCCAGGCCGCGATCCAGGCCGCCGCCGGCGAGGCCGCGTAGCACGGCGACGGCCAAGGCGCCGACACCGGGGTAAGCCAGCACCTCCCGTACCGCGCCGGGAGCTCGGCGCTGCAACACGGCGAGGGTGCCGTACGCGCGCCGGGCCGTCTCCACCTCCGGATGGGCCCGGGCCGTGGCCTCGTCCACGACGGCGCGCAGGAGCATCAGCCGCTTGCCGTACTCGGCGGCGGACAGCACCCGCAGCGCGCGACCACCACCTTCACCTGCGGCGATCCGGTCGAACAGCCCGGCCGGCATGGTGGGCCGCCGGGGTTTCACGGCAGTTCGCCGGTCGATCCGGAGGCGGTTCCTCCCGGCACATCTGGCTCAGCAATCAAGGAGCGCCCCACACATGTCCGTTTTGACAACGCAAGAGTAGGTCAGCCGGTCGAGCAGTCGTCAAGGCGCCGGCACCCCGACAGGTACGGCACCTGCCTGCCGCAGGAAATGCCGCACTCCGTGCCGGCGTCGGCACAGCGCCGTATCCATCGTGAGGCCGTTGAGCGCGCGGGTTTCTTCACCGATGACGCGGAGACCGATCCGGGACGGCCGTGACGCCGGACACGAATCAACCCGTCGTCGAGTCGGGCCGCAGCACCCGCACATCGGACGCCTTCACGAACGCCACACGGTGCCCGAACTGGATCTGGAAGTACACCACTCGTCCCCGCACCACCCGGTGCTCCTCCGGGTCCGGGGTGTTCGCGTGGAAGTACTCGCCGCGGGTGGCCCGGCCCACGGCGTACCGCTGACCTCGGGGGAACGCGTACTGCAGCGGTGTGACGTCCTGCACCGGCACCCCCTTGGGGTACGCGCCGCGCTCGGGATAGGCCCGGCCGTACACCGGCACGACGTCCAGGCCGCGGCGCGGCGTGACGACGAACCCCTCGGTCTCGACGGCCGTCGGACGGTTCGTCGGGTTGTGGAACCACGCGAGCTGACCGAGGTACCACACCGCCGTCCAGTCACCCCTGCGTCCCGCGACGGCGAACCGCTGGCCCGTGGTGGCCCGCGCGCCGTGGTCGTACACGTCGTACGTCGTCTCGCCGGTGGGTCTGCGGCCGACGTCACGCACCAGCGGCGCGTCGTCGCTCGGCGCGGTGTGCAGCCACACCGACGCCGAGCCGTGCGGCGGGCAGTCCACGCCGCCGCAGCCGGTGAACCTCGGCCGGTACCGCGGGTAGTCGGTGCGGATCGTCACCAGCCCCGCGTCCCGGCCGCCGGTGGCCCTGACCGGCCGGCCGAGCAGCGCGAAGTAGTGCCCCCAGTCCCAGTACGGCCCCGGGTCGACATGCATGCCGGCCACCGCGCTCGGCACCGTGCCCGGCACGTTGTCGTGACCGAGGATGTGCGCGCGGTCGAGCGGGACGCCGAACCGCCTGGCCAGGTAGCGCACCAGGCGCGCCGAGCTGCGGTACATCGCCTCGGTGTACCAGGCCCCGGCCTTGGCGAGGAAACCCTCGTGCTCGATGCCGATGGAGTGCGCGTTGACGTACCAGTTGCCGGAGTGCCACGCCACGTCCTTGGTGCGCACGTGCTGCGCGATGTGACCGTCGGCCGACCTGATGGTGTAGTGCCAGCTCACGTACGCCGGGTCGGCCACCATCTTCAGGGTCTGCGCGTACGTCGCCTCGGTGTCGTGCAGCACGATGTAGTCGATGCTCTGGTCCCTCGGCCGGTCCGCCACGTCGTGGTTGCCGTACTTGCCACCGGGCAGCCGCTCGTACGGCGCGGGCAGCCACTCGCACTCCACACCTCGCGGACACTCCACGTCACGTCCCTCCCCGAGCCGCGCCGGCGCGCTCTGACGTTCCCGCGCCGCAGGCGACGCCACGCGCGGGCCGTCGCCGGACACCGGGGGAGTGATCCCGCCGAGCCTGGCGAGGGTCACGCGCTGGCCGTCGTCGGTGACCCGCGACGCGCCGGAACGCAGGACCGCGAACACCTCGTCGGCGAACCCCTGCCCCGCGCCGGTCCCCGCGTACCGTGCCACCGCGTCGTACCACGCCGCCGGGTCGCTCACCGGCCGGCCGCCGAGTTCCCGCTGGTAGGTGGCGAGTAGTGCCGCGCCACCGAGAACGTTGGCGTCCGGATCGGTGATGAGCCGCTCACCCGGCAGCCCGGTGAGCCGCGCCGCCTCGTCCACCCGCTGCAGGTCCGGCCCCGCCGGCACCGGCGGCGTCCGGCCCCGCAGCGCCGTGCGCGCGTCCGTGAGATGCATGGGCCCGTACCCACCGGTGACGCTCGGCACCCCCTGGTTGGCGTCCCACCGCGACTCCAGGTACGACACCGCGAGCAGCACCTTCTCCGGCACCCCGTACGCCAGCGCCGCCACCCGGAACGCCTTCTGCCGGGCCCGCGCCGGATCGGCGGGCTCCTGCGCACCCGTCCCCATGCCGCCGCACCAGGTCACTCCGGCCAGCACCAGCGCCGTCATCTGGAACACGGCGCGCCGAGGCGCGCACGGCCACACGGGGAACACCACGCCGGTCACCCTAGGTGAGCAGCGGCATGATCTCACTCATGTCGCACGGCGTGTCAGTACGCTTTCACCTGGCCTGACGTACCTCTCATCCCATCGAGGGGACGGCGGAGTAGTCACGCACCGCGATCGAGTCGTGCAGCCGCACCCCTTTGGTGTTCAGCTTGGAAAGCCCTCTGGTCACCGCGACCGGCAGCGCCGACACCAGCCGCGCACCCTGCGCCAGAGCCCACACCCCGGCCGCCGACCCCGGCACGAGCGTCCGCGCCGCGCCGAGCGCGAACGCGCGGCTGTCCCGCACGGCCTTCGCCATCGCGCGCTCGTACGCCGGATAGGCGCGCGTGTGGTCGCCGCCGGCCTCGGCCAGCTCACCGGCCAGCACGTACGCGCCGACCACGGCGAGGCTCGTACTGCCGCCGACCGCAGGGCCCGGGCAGTACCCCGCGTCGCCGACCAGGGTGACCCGGCCGCGCGACCAGGTGTCCATGCGGAGCTGCGTGATCGAGTCGAAGTAGAACGCCGGCGTGCCGTCCAGCTCGGCCAGCCACCGGTCCGCCTCCGGGTGCATGCCGTCGAATCTCTGGCGCAGCAGTTCCTTCTGCCGGGGTACGTCGCGATAGTGGTAGTCGAGCTCGTGCTCGCTGCGGAACAGGAATCCCGCTCTGGAATCCTCCATGTGCGCCGCGCGGTAGACACCGGCGACCCGGCCGGCGTCCACATGCACGGCGAACTCCCCGTCCGGGACCTGACCCGCCGGCAGGGTCAGCACGGCCAAGTAGGCGCCGATGAACGTCGTGTAGTCCTTCTCCGGACCGAAGACCAGCCGCCGTACGTTGGAGTGCAACCCGTCGGCCCCCACCACGAGGTCGAAACGACGCTGTTGTCCACGCTCGAAGCGCACCTGGCCGTCGTCCTCGATGGTCGTGATGCTGTCGCCGAACACGTACTCGATGTCGTCCTTGGTGGCGTCGTAGTAGATCTCGCTCAGATCGTCCCGCATGATCTCCACGTGCCGGTCGGATGTGGCGCCGAACACCTTGGTGAGATCGAGCGTCACCGGCTTCTTCACGCCGGGCCGGTGGATGACCAGCCGGTCGGTGCCGGTGGCGAGGGCCTCCACCCGCGGCAGCACACCCATGCGCTCGGATATGTCCATGGCCGGCCGGAACAGGTCCACCGAGTGGCCGCCTGCCTTGCGCGGCGCCGGCGCACGCTCCACGACGGTCACCTCGAATCCGTACCGGGTGAGCCAGTAGGCGAGAACCGGCCCGGCGACGCTGGCGCCGGAGACAAGAACGCGCATGTCGACACTCCTTACTAAACGATAGGTAAGCAAATTACCACGTAACTTACCGATCGGTCAGTAGGGATATTCTGGACACATGCCACGTCCCTCCGACACCAGGCAGCGCATCCAATCGGCCGCGCGTGAACTCTTCGCGCGCCAAGGCGTGCACAAGACGAGCCTCCAGGAGATCGCCGACCGCCTCGGCATCACCAAACCGGCCCTCTACTACCACTTCGCCTCACGCGAAGACCTGGTCCGCAGCATCGTCCAGCCCCTCATCGAGGACGGCGAACGCTTCGTACGCGAACAGGAGGCCAAGGACCACGTCGACCCCCGCGAACTCCTCGGCGGCTTCTTCGACTTCCACTACCGCCACCGCGACGACATCATGCTCGTCCTCACCGAGATGACCACCATCGCCGAACTCGGCCTCATCGAAACCGTCGTGACCTGGCGCACCCGCCTCTCCGTCTTCCTGGTGGGCCCCGACCCCACCCTCGCGCAGGCCACCCGCGCCGTGGTGGCCCTAGGCGGCCTGCAGGACTGCACCGTCCAGTTCTCCGACGTCCCGGAACCCGAACTCCGCAAGGCCACCGTCGACGCCGCCTGCGCCGCGCTCGGCATCTGAGTCCCCCCGCGGCCCTGCTCGCCGCACCCCCACCGTTCCGGACTCCGCCGCACCCGCAGCCCTTGCCCGCACTGATACGGCCGCCGTCCCCTCCCTTTCCTCTCTGCCGGACATTCGGCCACTTCCCCATGGCATAAAACGCAATGACCGTGTCGTGGACGCCATCACGCATCGTCAACGAGCATCGGTTGCATGCAGCGCCGTGTCGTCATCGTCATCTACGAGGGATTCCAGCTCCTCGACCTCGCCGGACCCTCCGACGTCTTCACCACCGCGACCCTCCTGACCGGCGACGACGGCTACACGGTCCACGTCGCGGCCCCCCGGGCCGGCGAGGTCACCGCACGAGGCGGCGTCACCGTCACCGCGCGCACAGCCCTCGCCGACGTCCCCACCCCGATCGACACCCTGATGATCGTCGGCGGCCTCGGCATAGAGAGCCACCTGACCGACCCGGACCTCACCCCCCACGTCACCCGCCTGGCGTCCGCCTCCCGCCGCGTCACCTCCGTCTGCAGCGGCGCCTTCCTCCTCGCCGAGACCGGCCTCCTCACCGGCAGACGCTGCACCACCCACTGGCTCGTCGCCGACCAGCTCGCCACCCGCTACCCCGACGTCGAGGTCGACCCCGACCCCATCTACGTCAAGGACGGCCACACCTGGACCTCCGCAGGCGTCACCGCCGGCATCGACCTCTCCCTGGCACTCGTGGCCGAGGACCACGGCCACCGCCTGGCCCGCGACGTGGCCAGCGGCCTCGTCGTCTACCTCCACCGCCCCGGCGGCCAGAGCCAGTTCAGCACCCCCCTGCACGCCACCACCCCACCCGCCGAACACCTCCGCGACCTCCAGGCCTACATAGACGCCAACCCCGCCGCCGACCTCTCCGTCCCCACCCTGGCCCGCCGCGCCGGCATGAGCGACCGCCACTTCTCCCGCGTCTTCACCCAGCAGACCGGCATCCCCCCAGGCCGCTACGTGGAACGCAGCCGGGCCGACGCCGCACGCCGCCTCCTCGAGACCACGACACACCCCCTGCCGACCATCGCCAGAACCACCGGGCTAGGCGCTCCGGAAACCCTCTACCGGGTCTTCCGCCGCCACTGGCGAACCTCCCCAGGCGACTACCGCCGCCGCTTCCAGTCCAAGGAGCCCTGACCATGCACGTAGCCATCCCCTTGTACCCCCGCTTCACCGCTCTCGACGCCGTGGGCCCCTACACCGTCCTCGCCTTCGCCCCCGGCCACCAGGTCACCTTCGTGGCCGAAACCCCCGGCCCCGTGGTGGACGACCGAGGCACCCTCTCCCTGACCGCCACCGCCACCTACGCCGACCTCCCCACCCCCGACGTCATCCTCGTCCCCGGCGGCCCCGGCACCCTGCAAGCCATGTCCGACCCCACCCTCCTGAACTGGCTCCGGCAAGCCGACCCCCACACCCGCTGGACCACCTCCGTCTGCAGCGGCTCCTACATCCTCGCCACCGCCGGCCTCCTCACCGGCCGCAAGGCCACCACCCACTGGGCCGTCCTCGACGGCCTCCACAACCTAGGCGCCACCCCCGTGGCGAACCGAGTGGTCATCGACGGCAAGTACGTCACCGCCGCCGGCGTCTCCGCCGGCATAGACATGGCTCTCACCCTCCTCGCCGAAGCCACCGACATCCCCACCGCCGAGACCGTCCAGCTCGCCATCGAGTACGACCCCGAGCCTCCCTTCCAGGCCGGCTCTCCGGCGTCGGCGTCACCGGAGATACGGGAGCGCGCGCTCAGCCTGATCGTCTGACCGTCAGGTGTACATCGGGATCCATCGCGGCACGGGTTCCTTGATGCGGTCATCCGTCCCGGTCAGCCACTCGAGCCCGGTCAGCCATCTGAGCCTGCGGACCGCCTCGAAGCGGGTTCGCGCGTCGAGAGCAGCATCCGTGACCAGCCCGTACAGGACCAAGGTGGCCGCGTGCTGGTGCCGGCGGCCCGAGCCGGCCAGTTGATCGGCGATCTGTCCGCGCTGGTCCGCGGAGATATCGGCGGCGTCGAGAGCTGTGATCGCGGCCTGTTCCGCGGCGGCCCGGTGGGTGGGGTCAAGGGATGCGAGCGCGAATGCACTGAGAGCGAGTTCGGCTGGATCATCGGAGACATCGGCGATGAGGCGCCTCAGCGTGTCGGTGGCCCTTCTCCTGGCCTCGTCTCCCAGCTCCGCGAGCGCCAAGGCGCAGTGGCGTCGTTCCACGGCATCGGACGTCGAGGTGAGGGCCATGCGGTGGAGGAGCTCGGCTGCCGGAGCGCGATGTCCGACCGCCGTCCCTGCGAGTGTCGTCAGCGCCGCACGCAGACGCCGCACCTCCGTGATCGGAGCGCTGGTCAGCCGGGTCAGGGTTTCGGTGGCCCGACCGTCGTCCCGGCCCGCCACCAGTGCCAGCGTCCCCCAGGCCGCGGCGCGGTCCGCCTCGGAAACGGTGTCGTCCCCGGCGAACCGCCGCAGACTCTCGGTGGCGCGGGTGGGGTGTTCACCCGGGAACCGTGCGAGCAGCAGAGCGACGTCATGCCGTTCCGCCGCGTCGAGTGCCGGTTCGGTGAGCAGGCCATGAAGGAGTTCCACGGCCCGCTCACGGTACTCACCGTCCAGCTCGGCCATGGTGCGAGCGGCGCCGCACCGCACCTCGCTCTCGGCGCCGGGTTCCCCGGTGATGCGATCGAGAACCTCCGCCGCAGGCTCGTATGCCGAGCGGCCGAAGCGGATCATGGTCCGTGCGACGTGCAACCTCTGGCCGGCTGGAATGGCCGGATCGTCGGCGATCAGCCTCAAGGTCTCCAGGATGGACGGCCTGCGGTCGTGGTCGAGCTCGGCCAGTGCCGAGGCCGCCTCCACCCGCTCCCACGGACTCGCGCCACCGTCGGCGAGGAGCATCGCGAGCACCTCCCCGGCCCGCGCACGCCGGTCAGGCCCGAACCTGGCGAGGAGATCGGCGGCCAGCCGGCGTTCCCATGCGCAAAGAGCCGTGTCCTCGGCGACGGCGAGGAGGAGATCGGCCGTGCGTTCGCGGTGGAACACGCTGAGCCGGGACAGGCCCATCGCCGCCGTCAACCGGGTCCCACCCTCGCGCGCCGGATCGGCGGCGATCCCGGTCAGGGACGCGATCGCCTCGTGGTACCAGTGTCCGTCCACGTCGGCCAGCGAAGCCATGGCGAGCGCGCGAGGCAGCGCGCCGTCGTCGCCGGTGAACCGGCGGAGCGCTTCCGCGGCGAGCCGCCGGGCCATGGGGCCGGACCGGCTCAGCGTCTCGACGGCCTGGACGCGATCCCAGCCGCCGGTCCGCTGGTCCGCCGCGATGGCACCGAGGTGTCGGCAGGCGAGGTCGCGGGCCAGGGAGGAGGGGAGCCGCAGGAGCCGCTCGGCGGCCCGGTGGCGGGTGGCCACGTGGATCGACGTGTCCGAGGCCAGCCGGTCGAGCACGTCGACGACGGCGGTCAGGGCCGCGGGGTCCACGGACATCAGCGCTTTGGCCGCGTCCACGCGGGCCTCCGGCTCCACCGCTGAGCCGGACGCCAGGCTGTGGAGAACACGAGCGGCGGTGGCGCGGTGTTCCTCTCCCAGCCGGGACAGTTCTGTCGCCGCCGCGTGGCGCGTCGCGGCGTCGATCAGCGGGTCGGCACCGATCTCCCGTAGCTGCGCGACCATTCGGTCGGTGGAGGCGCCGCCGAGCCGCGCGAGGGCCGCTGCCGCCTCTCGGCGTGCTTCGGCGTCGAGAGCGGCGTCGGAGGCCAGACGCTCGTAGATTTCGGCGGCGGTCGCGCGGTAGCTGCCGCCTAGTCCTACGAGACCGGTGGCCGCTCGGACGTGGTCGTCGGAGGTAGTGAGCGGATCACGCGTCACATCGATCAGCATCTCGGCCGCCGGTGCTCGATACGCGTCGCCGAGACCGGCCAAAATTCTCGCCACAGTCACGCGGTCGTACCGATCGGCCGCCGGATCCGCCACGAGGGCCCGCAACTCCTCGGCCACACGAGGCCGTTCTGCCGGGTCCAATGTGGCGAGCGTCGTCAGAGCCTCGGTCCGTGTGCTGATCGTGGCCATCGGATCGGTGGCCAGGCGCTGGAGTACCCGCGTCGCCATGGTGCGTTCGCGCTCGCCGAGATGCGCCAGGCCCATGGCCGCCATCCAGCGTGAAATTCCGTCATACGTCGTATCGGAGGCCAGCGTCGTCAAGATTTCTACCTGGTAGACGTGATTTCGTGGCCCCATTGCGGACAAATGGGAGTCGGCCTGCCGGCGATCCCGCGCGGTCAGCAGCGGATCGGTACCGAGGGCATGCAACGCCGCGGCCATCTCCTGGCTGTGGAGATCGGACACAGTAGCCAACTCGGCGGCGGCGTCACACCGGTCGTAGACATCGATCGCCGGATCGGAGACGAGCTCCCTCAGGAATTCCGGCTCGGAACAGCGAACAGCGCTCAGCCACACAGCCGCGGACAACCGAAGCCTCCACGGCACCATCGGGTCGCCTGCGAGCATGCGGTACACGGCCGCCACCTGATCGGAGAAGTGGAGTCCGAGATCGTCCAATGTCTCCGCGACCTGTCGCCGGGCTCCGGAGCCGGTCCGGGGAGCTCGCACGAGGTGCCAGAGCAAGGCCGTGGACACGGCAGTGGTGTCCGGTTGGAGAGTCAGCAGTGCGGTCGTGGCGTACACACGATCGTCACAAGACGAGAAAGGGTCGTTGAGGAGCCGGGTGAGCCGGTCCACCAGCGCGACCACGTGTTCACCGCCGAGGTTCGCCAGCAGGGTCGTGGCCCGGCCACGCTCCGTCAGATCGACGGCCGGATCGTCGATCAGTTGCCGGAGGACCTCGACGGCCCGGTCCCGGTGCTCCTCGCCGAACGACATGAGTTCTTCAGCGGCCTGAATCCGTTGCTCCGCGTCCAGGTCGACATCGGTGGACAGCCGGCCCAGCGCCTCGGCGGCGCGGCTCCGGTACTTGTCGCCAAGCTCTCCCAGTTCGTGGGCCAAGGTCCAGCGGACGTAGAAATATGTCTCCGGGTCGGTGGCGATCTCGAACATGACTTCGGCGACCCGGTCGTGATACCTGCGGCCGAACTCGGCCAGTTTCTCCACCGCTTCGTACCGCTCCCAGGCGTCCAGTGACCGGTCCTCGGCCATCTCACGCAGAACCTCGGTGGCCCGCGAGGCATAGCGGGGATCGATCGCGGCCGCCTCCGCCAGCATGAGACCTCGGCTGTAAGCGGTGACCCCGGGATCGTCGACCAGCGGATCGACGATCGCCATGGCCTGTTCTCGATGAGCGCCGCCGAGGCCGGCCAGTTCCCCGGCGGCACCGAGGCGATGGGAAAGAGACTGGATCGGATCGGTGGCGAGCTGGGTGAGTGTCTCGGCCGCGTACCCCTCGCCTTCGGCGCCGAGTTTGGCCATGATCTTCGCGGCACGTCGCCGGGACCAGGTGGCGGCGGCCGGGTCGGCGGCGATTCGCCTGAGCAGCGCAACCGCCTGGGAACGGTGCCCTCCACCCAGTCTGGCGAGCTCCTCGGCCGCCGTCAGGCACTGCTCCGGTGCGACCGTGGAACTGCCGGCGATCTCCTTGAGGACCTCGGCCGCGAACGTCCGGTGGTCGCCGCCGAACTTGGCGAGGACAGCCGCGGCCGCACAACGGTCCTTGGGCCGCGCGGACATGGCCATGAGCCCCCGCAGGACGGCGGCACCGCTGTCCCGGACCAGGTCGGAACGGTCACGCAGAAGGTCGATGAGCACGACTTTCTTGTCCACGGCGACCGTGTCCAGCGCCACGAGCCTTTCCAGCCTGACCCGGACCGAGGGGAACCGTGTCTGACCGGTCAACGACTTTCTGAGGTCGTAGGTGGAGCAGGTGCCGATCCCTTCCTCCAGCCGGAGGAGATAGGCCGTGCGTTGCGCATCGGTACAGGGAATCCCTTGCCTGATCAGCACACCCGCGCTGTCGCGCTGGTCCCGTGTGCCGTTCTGCAGCCAGTCGATGAGCCCGCTGTCACGCTCGGACAGGTGCAGGTGGTGCAGCAGCACCCGTACCGCGCTCTCGTCGTCGCGGAGGAGGCCGCGCACGAGTTCGTCCCATGGCGACCGGCCGGGGTCGAAGCTGTCCGGCAGGGACTTGGCGCGGGCCGTCGCCGCGAGGTGTTCGGCGAAGGTCTGGTGGAGGAACCGCAGGCGATGGCCATGGCGGGTCACGACGCCGGTCTGGGACAGCCACTCGGCGAGCGCGTTCTCCCAACCGGCAGGCGGCCGAGGCGGCAGGGGGAAATGCGCGGCGAGTACGTTCCGCGCGACCTCCAGCAAAGGGGTCTCGCTGGTGGTGTACGCCGTCGCGAGCGCCTCCAGCAGGAAGGTGCGGTTCTCCCGCAGCCAGTCGAGAAGACCGGACACGTCGCGCAGTGCCGTCAGGGTCGTGGTGCGTGCGTGGACGAACTGGTTGATGTACTCCTCGTACAACTCGTACCGGCTGGCGGGGAGTGCCTGGTCGGGCCGGCTCTGGTGGAGGTCGGCGGCGACCGTGGCGAGCAGGGGGACGTCCAGGAGGTCCTCCAGGTCCGCCAGGCGGACCTGGAGCAGGAACTCCTCGGCGGCGGTGGTGCCTGCGGGGGTGCCGCCGGGGTTGAACCAGTTGTGCGCGAACGTGATGAGCGCGTCCTCGTCGAACGGCTGGAGTTCGTAGAAACCCACTCGGGGGCCACGCAGTTGCTCGATCTCGCCGGGGGACAGGGGCCGGGTGGTGACGAGGTAGCGGAACGGCGCGTCGGTCAGGGACATGCGGGTCGCGAGTACGGCCAGGAGCTTCTCGCGGTCGTCGTGGTCGGGGATCTCGTCGAGAGCGTCCACCACGATCAGCCATCGGCGGCCGGCGAGCGGGCCGGTGAACAGGCGCGGCGGGACGACGCCGTCCGGCCGGCCGTATTCCTCGGTCACCGAGGCGCTGAGCGCCTCCGGCCAGCTCCGGGACAGGTGCGAGGCAAGGACGCGAGCCGGGAGGAGAACGGGGATCAACGTCCCCCCGGAGTCCTCCATGTCGAGGGCCGACCCGGCCAAGGTGCGGGTCAGGTTGCGTCCGAGGGTGCTCTTGCCGAGGCCCGCGGCGCCTTCGATCACCAGGTGGTCGTGCAGGTCGAAGACGAGATCGAACGGCTGGGTGATGCGCGTGGACCGCCGGTCCTTCTCCTGATGCCGGTGGTCCTCGGCCTGATCCTCGAAGGGGTGGCGGGCCGGCGTGGCGGCGGCCACGCTCTGGCGGACGTACACGGTGGACAGGGGAGCGCGGCCGTACCTGCCGCGCATCGGGTACGGCAGGGTGTCGGTCACCTGGCGCATCATGCGCAGGACGCCGGCCAACTCCAGCGGCAGTGGCTCGCGCGGCGAGGACTCGGGTACCAGAGAGCAGCGGGCTCGCAGGGTCGCGACGGGGAGCATCCAGGCGACCTTGGTGATCGTCGTGCCGTCCTCGGCGATGGTGATGCCGAGGACGTGGCCGGTGGTGTCGCATTCCACGCCGGCGCCGCTGAAGCCGCGTTCGATGCGGCGGCCGGGGACGCGGGTGGCGTCCAGCTGGATCCACTCGGCTGCGGGGCCGCTCGGGTCGCCGAGTTCGTAGGACGTGGCCCAGACGCCGGTGTCGATGCCGGTGGGGTAGCCGTAGACGCGGACGGGGGTGCCTCGGGTGGAGGTGCCGGTCAGGATAGCCGGGGACGTTCCGGTGGGGGCCGGGGTGGTCAGGTGGAGCACGGCGATGTCGCCGCGTTCGTCGGGTTCGACGGGGAACCAGCAGTCCTCAGGGACGGTCGCGCGTACGCGTGAGGTGCCGGGGACGGCGGGGAAGTCGAGGTCGATCTCCTCGTCGGGACGGACCAGGGAGCCTGGACGGCGGCCCAAGGCGGCGTTCACCACATGCGCGCAGGTGAGGACGTGGTGGGGGGAGATGAGGACGCCGGCGCCGTGGACCCCGCCGCCGGCGCCGAGGATTCTGGCCGACCAGGAGCGCACGTCAGGAGGCCTGTTCGGCGCGCCAGGTGAGCTTGACGGTGAGGTGGCCCTCGGTGCCGGCCTTGGCGATGACGGCGCCTGCCTCGGCGGTCAGGCGGATGCCGAATTCGATCTCGACTTCCGCGGGGCCGGCTCTGCGGAAGGTGTCCAAGGCGGCTTCCGCGGCGGTGCGGACAGGGGCCAGGGCCGACTGGAGCGAGGCGGCGGTGGCGGTTATCACGTCGCCGGCGCGTGAGGCACGCCGGATGCCGGGGTCGTCGTGTTCTGAGATCTCTACCAGGACGTCGCCGCCGCCGGATAAAGGGAACGACATCAGTTCACTCATAGGTGGACCCCGGGGGAGGTGTGGGTGGGCTTACACGATGAATGACACGGATCGTAACGCTGCCGGCACGGGTTCTCAGGCGTCCGCGGCGGCGAGGTCGGCGAGAGCGTGGAGGCGTTCCTCGGTGGGGGAGCCCTTGGGGGCGGTGTAGGTGCACAGGCGCTGGCCGGGGTCGCCGGGGAGGGCGAAGGACTCGTAGGTGAGGGTCAGTTCGCCGACGAGGGGGTTGTAGATGCGTTTGACGCCGTGTTCGCTCTCCAGGACCGACTGGGTGTCCCACAGCGCGCTGAAGTCGGGGCTGGCCTCGGTCAGGTCGCACAGGACGGTGTGGACCTGGACGTCGTCGGGGTGGTGGCCGACCTCGGCGCGGAGGATGGCGACGACCTCGGCGGCCATGGCGGGCCAGTCGGGGTACAGCTTCCTGGCGTCGGGGTGCAGGAACACCAGGCGTGCGGTGTTGAGGTCGCGTTCCGGCAGGGTGTCGTAGTCGAACGCGATCCGGGACGCGATGCGGTTCCAGGCGAGGACGTCCATGCCGGGGCCGTGGACGACGGCGGGGACGGTGTCGTCCAGCGCGTCGAGCAGCTCGCGGATCTGGGGCCGCACCTCGGGACGGCGAGCGGTGTCGTCGCAGCAGCCGGTGCCGGTGTGGCGGCGGGGGAGGGTGATGTTGCGCAGGTACGCGTGCTCGTCGGGGGTCATGCGCAGCGCGCGGGCCACGGCGTCGACGACCGAGTCGGAGACGGACGGCGCGCGGCCCTGCTCGATGCGGGTGTAGTAGTCGACGCTGATGCCGGCGAGCTGCGCGACCTCCTCGCGGCGCAGGCCCCGCACGCGCCGCCGGGCCGGGCCGTCCGGCAGGCCGAGGGCCGCGGCGTCCAGCGCGGCGCGCCGGGTCTTCAGGAATGGCGTGATCTCTTCCGTCCCGTGCCCCATAGAAGCATTATGCGGTGGCCGGCGGGGTTGGGTGGTTCTGGCAGACCCCGGTTGAGCCGGGCCTGGTGGCGTTCGCGTGGCGGTTGGCAGGGTGGTGAACGTCCCGATCTACGGAAATCCTTTTGGAAGGCGTCACTTCATGAAGCGCAGAACCCTTGGTGGGACCGGCATATCGGTGAGCGAGTTCGCCTTCGGGGCGATGATGTTCGGCGACATGGCGAACAACGACGTCGACGAAGGTGTGCGGATCATCCACCGCGCGCTCGACGCGGGGATCAACTTCGTGGACACCGCCGACATCTACTCGGCCGGTGGTTCTGAGGAGATCGTCGGGAAGGCGTTGAAGGGCCGCAGGGACGACGTCGTGCTCGCCACGAAGGCGCACGGCTCGATGGGCCCCGACCCGAACCACGGCGGTACGTCGCGGCGGTGGCTGGTCCGCGAGGTGGAGAACAGCCTGCGGCGGCTCGGCACCGACCACATCGACCTGTACCAGATGCACCGTCCCGACCCGGCGACCGACATCGACGAGACCCTCGGCGCGCTGACCGACCTCGTGCGGGCCGGCAAGGTGCGGGCCGTCGGCTCGTCCACGTTCCCCGCCGAACTGATCGTCGAGGCGCAGTGGGTGTCGGAACGGCGCGGTCACGTGCGGTTCCGCACCGAGCAGCCGCCGTACTCGATCCTGGCCCGCGGCGTGGAGGCCGCCGTCCTGCCGACCACCCAGAAGTACGGCATGGGTGTGCTCACCTGGGGCCCCCTGTCGGCCGGCTGGCTCTCCGGCCGCTACCGCTCCGCCGAGGACCTCGACCCCTCCACCGGAGGCCGTACCACCATCGAACGCCACAAGTTCGACATCTCCTTGCCGGAGAACGCACGCAAACTCCAAGCCGTCACCGACCTCGCCAAACTGGCCGACGAAGCCGGCCTCCCCCTGCCCCACCTGGCCCTGGCCTTCGTCCGTTCCCACCCCGCCGTCACCTCAGTGATCATCGGCCCCCGCACAATGGACCAACTGGACTCCCTGCTGACCGGCGCCGACGTCACCCTCACCCCCGACGTTCTCGACCGGATCGACGAAATAGTCCCCCCAGGCACCGACCTCAACCCAGCCGACAACTACTACACCCCACCCGCCCTCACCAACCCGGCCCTCCGCCGCCGCTGACCTCGTCACCCCGTACATCACGCGACCCACGCCGGCCGTCCACGTTCCGGAGCCATTTCTGGTGAGCCGCGCCGATGAATCACGCTTGTCGTCAGCGCCTGCGTTTGTCGGTCTTTTGCGGATGTCCGGTCCCAGCCCAAGTGATCCATAAAGTGCGGTCAGGATCGTCGATGGCGTAACAGATGCGACCGCCGGATGTGGCCTCGTACTGCCACTGTTCCAGCACCTCTCCACCGATCTTGACTGTTCCGAGCGCGCCTTTGAGGGGGTGTTGGCGGAGGTCGACTCGCCGCGGTTCGGCAGTGATCGCCACCCATGCCCGGTCGAGATTCTCCACAGCGTGGACGAGGAGATGACTCCAGCCTTCTGCTGATTACCGGTTGGCGAAGCGGACGGACCACGGCTTAGGGCGAGGGACGTCCGCTCCCCGGCCGGTCATGGGAGGTCGCTCAGTGGACGCGGCACCTCGGCGCCGTCGCCAGGAAAGGGGCCTTGGAGGTCGCGCGCGAGCGCGGGGTCGCTCCAGACGATGGCAGTGGATCGCCAAGAGATCAGGGCACGGCTGAAAGGTATGAGTTCGCCGGTGTCCGCTCCAGCCAGGAGGTGAGCGAGAAGTTCCCGGACACAGGTTCGGCGTTCGTCTTCAGGCAGCCATGTCGCCCACGGCAGTTCCTCGATCAGAACCTCTTCGGCGAGGTCACGGTTGCGGCGGGCGAGAATCGCCAGTGCGCGGGCCGCGACCCGAAGGGTGGTGACTCCGGCTTCGAAGCGCTCAGCGCGCATCAAGATGAGGTTCTCGTCGTCCCTTCGTTCCAGCACCACGTCGGCATCGTCAAGAGAGGGGAGGATTTGAGAGGGCCCGCGCAGAAAGGTGCTGTACGGGAAGCTCTTCGTCGCCATGACTTGCATGCTATCTGAACTACTTCAGATAGGCCGTGTCCGCCACTTGTTCGTGTTCCTGGGACTCCAGATATCGGAAGGTCAGTCCCTCTGGCGCGTGACCGCCGCCTCGTCCAGCAGGGTGCCGACGGTGCGGGTGCCGGGGGAGGGGGACGGGACGACGGTGGCGTGGTGGAGGAGTTCCAGGCGGACCTCGGGGGCCTCGCCGGCCGCGGTGCGCAGGAGGAGGGACGTCTTGTCGGGGCCCGGGAGGGTGGCGATGCGGTCGGGGTCCACGGCCAGGGGGGTGGGGAGGGTGGGGGAGAGGGTGGCGGCGGTGATGAGGAGGTCGGGGTCGAGGCGGAGGAAGGCGGCGAGGGTCTGCTGGGCCGGGGTCGGGGTGGCGAGGCCGGCGGGGACGGGGGGTTCGAGTTCGGACTCGAAGTCGTCGTCGAAGGCGTCCTCGTCGCGTTCCCAGGTGCCGACGGCGGCCAGCCAGGCGATGTACAGGGGACGCAGGTCGCCGGAGGCCAGCTCGTCGCGCAGAGCGCTGAGGGGGTGCAGCAGATGCTCGTCGGCCTCGTCCCAATCGGCGTCCTCGTCCTCGCTGCGCAGGTCGAGCAGCAGGTGGTCGCCGGAGACCCAGGCTTCCACCTGCTCGTCCAGCAGGTACGGGTGCGCGGTGTCCAGGGGGAGGAGTTTCTGGGGGACGCGCAGCATGAGCTGGCGGGTGCCGTAGTCGGAGAGGTAGATGTGCGCGTCGTAGTGACGCTCCATCATCGCGCGGGGGTCGCCGGCGAAGTCGCCGCTCTCGTAGTGGTCGGTGAAGCCGGTGGGGCCGGCCTCGGCGGTGGCCGACAGGGCACGGACCTCGGCGAGCCGGCCGGGGGTGAGCGGGTGGTCCAGCGCCAGGAACTCGTAGTAGTGGTATTCGCCCATGGCGTGACCTGCCTCAGGTGGACGGGGACGGCGATCCGCTCGGCCGCCCGCGGACGGCGTGCCGTGGTCCAGGACGGCACGGTGACCGGCCCGTGGACTGCCTCGCGGTCACGCGCGCCGAGCATAGTGGAGGCGCGGCGGCGGCGGGATCTTCTCCGCCGGATCGGCCTTCGTCCGGGACGGTGTTCATGGGGGCCGGTGTCCGGTGAGACAGGGGGCGATTTACGATCCCGGAGTGAGGACGGGTGGGAAAGGTGGCGGCGTGAGCGGGAAGAAGGATGGTCGGCTGAACAAGAAGGTCTACGAGGCCGAGCTGTATCGGCTGCAGGCGGAGCTGGTGAAGCTTCAGGAATGGGTGCGGGAGGAGGGGGTGCGGCTGGTCGTGCTGTTCGAGGGGAGGGACGCCGCGGGGAAGGGCAGTGCGATCAAGAGGGTCAGTGAGTACCTCAACCCCAGGGTCGCGCGGATCGCGGCGTTGCCGGTGCCGAGCGAGCGGCAGCGTACGCAGTGGTACTTCCAGCGGTACATCGAGCATCTTCCCGCCGCCGGTGAGATCGTGCTGTTCGACCGGAGCTGGTACAACCGCGCCGGTGTGGAGCGGGTGATGGGGTTCTGCACACCCGACGAGTACGTCCGGTTCCTCCGCCAGTGTCCGGTGTTCGAGCGACTGCTGGTGGAGGACGGCGTCCTGCTGCGCAAGTACTGGTTCTCGGTCAGCGACGCCGAGCAGGAGCGGCGGTTCAAGGACCGGCTGGAGGACCCGATGCGGCGCTGGAAGCTGTCCCCGATGGACATGGAGTCGATCACCCGCTGGGAGGAGTACTCGCGGGCCAAGGACGAGATGATGGTGCACACCGACATCCCCGAGGCCCCGTGGTACGAGGTGGAGAGCGAGGACAAGCGCCGCGCACGCGTCAACATGATCGCGCACCTGCTCTCCACCATCCCGTACCACGAGGTCACCCGTCCCCCGCTGCACCTCCCCCCGCGTCCCCCGTCCACCGGCTACCGCCGCCTCCCGCGCAACGAACGCAACCGCGTCCCCGACCACGCCGCCACCCTCACCCCGCCGAGCTGATCCCCGCCTGCCCGAGGAGGAGAGGGCTGTGGCGCCGGCCGGGCCGCACACAGGGACCGGCTGTTCATGACGCCGGATCCGCACATCCGGGTGCCGGAGGTGTGCCGTGGTGAGTGGCGGTGAAGGTGCCGGCCGAGGCGGTCAGGTCTTGCGGGGCTCGCCGTGGTAGGTGCCGAAGGACCAGAGGTTGCCTTCGGGGTCACGGACGGCGAACTCCCGTGAACCGTAGTCGCTGTCGCGCAGCCCGTAGAGGATCTCCGCCCCCGCCTTGGTGGCCCTCTCGTACAGCGCGTCGGGGTCGTCGGTGACGACGTACGCGCCGAAGGTGCCGGGGGTGAGGCGCCAGTCGCCGGATCCGTCGGCGGACCCCAGCATGACCCCGCCGCCGAGCGGCCAGTTGAGCTGCGCGTGCGCGACCGTGTCGCCTTCGCCGTACACGGCGGTCTCCTCGAAGCCGAACGCCTCGACGAGGAACGCGATGAGCCGCCGCGCGTCATGGGCCTTGAGGGTCGGCCACACCTGTGGTGGTGGTGTCTGTGTCATACCCCTGACTGTGCCCGCGCCGATGACTCCCCGGCTTGGACGTTTCGGAACTCCTCCGCCAGCCACCGTGTCGGCGGACACCCCGCGAACTCCCTGAACTCGCGCACGAGGTGCGACTGGTCGTAGTACCCCATCTCGGCCGCCACATCGGCGAGCACCACATCTCCGGCCCGCGCCTGCACGGCACGCCTGGTCCGGTCGAACCGGACGACCCGCGCCGCGGCCTTCGGCGTGAGCCCGATCTCCGCCGCGAACCGCGTGCCGAGGTGCCGAGCGCTCCACCCCACCTCACGCGCCAACTCCTCGACCGTAACCATCCCCCCGCGCCGCGTCAGCGTCTCCCAGGCCCGCACGACCTCACGCGGCACCTGTCCGCCGTGGCCGGCCCGCCGCGCCAGCACATCGTCCAGCACCCCGAACCGCTCCCCCCACCCCGCCGCCGAGTTCAGCCGCTCGTACAGCTCACCCGCCGCCGGCCCCAGCAACGCCTCGGCGTCCACGTCGACGTTCGCCAGCTCCCCGGCGGGTACCCCGAACAGCGCACGGGCCGCGAGCGGGCTCACCCCGAGCTGCACCCCGGCCTGCCGTCCCTGATGGGTGATCAGCGCCGGCGAGGTGTGCAGCCCGCCGACCAGCGTGTCGTACCGTCCCGCCGCCTGGCGCGGGTCGGGGTGCGCGGTGATCTGCACCGGCTCCCGCAGCGTGAAGATCACCGTGAGGTATGGCGAGGGCAGGCCCCGGTGCGTCCCCGGGTCGTGGCCCCACTCCAGGTACCCGTGGTAGTGGTCGACCAGCTCACGCACCGGCCCCGAGGGGACCCCCGCCGTCATCTCCACACCTGTCACCTCCGTGCGCCACCTCCATCTTGCCTGCCGCCTCCGACGGAAACGTCCAGGTGATGCCGGTCCGCGGAAAGGCGCGCGGGGCTGTCGGAGGGTGTGGCTATGCTGCCCGGGATGGCAACGTGGACGGTGGGATGGCAGACGTGATCGAGAACGGTGTGGCGGGCCGGGCCGGTCTGAACGGTGAGGCCGGCGTGGCCGCTGAGGTCGCGGGCCGGGTGCTCGGCACCCAGGCCGCCTCACCGCTGTCGTTCTGGGTGGGGGTCGAGCCCGGCCGGGTGCTGCAGCTCGACGACGTGGTGGTGACCAGGCGCGACGTCCCCGGGGTGGGCCCTGTGCTGATCGCCGGGGTCGTGGTGGGGGTGGAGGCGCGGCACGAGGGTGCGGGGTTCGACTCCGACGTGTTCCTGATCGCCGAGGGTGCGCTGCCGGCGGCGGTCATGGAGAGCGCCGAGGTGCGGGTCACGCGCGTCGAGCCCGAGGTGTTCGTGCCGCCGGTGCCGGGTGCGGTCGTCTACAAGGCGGAGGAGGGTGACCGCGACCAGGCGCTGTACTTCGACGTGATGGAGCGGCGCATCCCGATGGGGCTCGGCCGCGACGGGTCGCCGCTGTACGTGAACTTCGACTTCCTCGACGGCACCCGCGGGGCCCACGTGTCGATCTCCGGGGTGTCCGGCGTCGCCACCAAGACGTCGTTCGCCACGTTCCTGCTGTACTCGATCTTCAACTCCGGGGTGCTCGACGCCGAGGCCGCCAACACCAAGGCGCTGATCTTCTCCGTCAAAGGCGAGGACCTGCTGTTCCTCGACCACCCCAACACGCGGCTCGACGCCGCCGCCACCCGTGGGTACGGCGCGCTCGGCCTGCCGGCCAGGCCGTTCGGCAGTGTCCACGTGTTCGCGCCACCCCGGCCGGGTGACGTCAACGGCGTGCCGCACGTGTCGGCGCGCACGCACGGCGTGGGGTCGTTCTACTGGACGCTCCGGGAGTTCTGCGAGCAGGAGCTCCTGCGGTTCGCGTTCGCCGACGCCGACGACGAGCGCGCGCAGTACTCTCTGCTGATCGGCCAGGTCGCGGCCCGCCTCCAGTCGTGGGCCGAGCCGGCGGGCCAGGGCGGCGCCGTCTCCGTCCGGCTGCCGGACGGCACCGCGACCCCCGTGTGCCGCACGTTCGCCGACCTGGTCGACGTCGTCGCGGGCCAGCTCACCGACGACGAGACCCGGAGCACCTGGACCGGCGCGCAGACCCCGCTCGGCACCGTCAACGCGTTCCTGCGCCGCCTGCGCAGCGCCGTACGGCCCCTGTCCCCGATCATCCGCGGCGACCTGCCGCCGGGCCGCGACCACTCGATCAGCACGTCCGACGCGCAGGTCTCCATCGTCGACCTGCACAACCTCCCCGACCGGGCCCAGCGGTTCGTGGTCGGCGTGGTGCTGCGCGGCGAGTTCGCACGCAAGGAGAGCAGCGGCACCGCGCGGCCCCTGCTGTTCGTGGTCCTCGACGAGTTGAACAAGTACGCGCCGCGCGAGGGGGACTCGCCGATCAAGGAGATCCTGCTCGACGTCGCCGAGCGCGGCCGTTCCCTCGGTGTCATCCTGATCGGCGCGCAGCAGACCGCCTCCGAGGTCGAGCGCCGCATCGTCGCCAACTGCGCCGTCCGCGTCGCGGGCCGTCTCGACTCGGCCGAGGCCACCCGGTCGGAGTACGGCTGGCTGCCGCCGGGCATGCGCGAGCGGGCCACCATCGCCAAACCCGGCACGATGTTCGTCGCGCAGCCCGAGATCCCCGTGCCGCTCGCCGTGACGTTCCCGTTCCCCGCCTGGGCCACCCGTCCCGCCGAGGCAGGCCCCCCGCCTGCCACCGCGCGGGCCGTCACCGCTTCGGCCGCTGATCCTTTCGCCGGCCTGCCAGGCGCCGACGACGACATCCCGCCGTTCTGAAAGGACCAGAGGAGTGAAGATCCTGCACACCGCCGACTGGCACGTCGGCAAGGTCCTCAAGGGACGGACCCGCGTCGACGAGCACCGCGCCGTGCTCGGGGAACTGGTCGACCTGGCCCGCCGCGAGGACGTCGACGCCGTCATCGTCGCCGGCGACCTGTTCGACACCTCGGCCCCCACCCCCGAGGCGCAGTCACTGGTGCTCCCCACCCTGATGCGGCTGCGCGAGGACGGCCGTGACGTCGTGGTGCTCGCCGGCAACCACGACCACCCCCAGCTGCTCGAGGTCTACCGGCCGGTCCTCGGCGCGCTCGGCATCCACGTCGTCGGCACGTTCCGCAGACCCGACCAGGGTGGCACGCTGGCGTTCCGCGCGAGGTCCGGCGAGGACGTCCGCCTCGCCGTGCTGCCGTTCCTGTCCCACCGGTACGTCGTGCGCGCCGCCGAGGTGCTCACCGGCGGCGCCACCGACCACAACCGCGACTACGCCGCGCGCATCGGCCTGCTCATCGGCGCGCTCACCAAGGGCTTCTCCGCCGGCACCGTCAACCTCGTCACCACACACGGCACCCTGCCGAGCGGCACGTTCGGCGGCGGCGAGCGCGAGGCGCAGTCCATCTTCTCCTACTACTTCGAGGCCACCGCGTTCCCCGTCTCCACCCAGTACGCCGCGCTCGGCCACCTGCATCGCCGCCAGCGCGTCGCCGGCCCCTGCCCCATCTGGTACAGCGGCTCGCCGATCGCCGTCGACTTCGGCGAGGAACGCAACACCCCCGGAGCCCTGCTGGTGAACGTCGAGCCCGGCCGTCCCGCCGTCGTCCTCGAGGCCGCGATCACCTCGGCCCGCGCCATGGCCACCGTGCGCGGCACCCTCGGCGAGCTCGAGGCCATGGCCCCGGGGCTTGAGGAGACCTGGCTGCGGGTGGTGGTCGCCGAGAAACCCCGGCCAGGTCTCGCCGAGACCGTGCGGAGCATCCTGCCCGGCGCGCTGGACGTCACGCTGGACGAGCGGTTCCGTCCCGTCCGGGCCGTCCGCGCGACCGGCGGGACCGCCACGCGCGGCCCGATGGAGCTGTTCCACGACTATCTCACCGCCACCGGCCGCGGCGACGAGCAGGTCGAGAAGCTCTTTCACCGGCTGTACGACGAGGTGAGCGGCTGATGCGTCCCCTGCTGCTCCACCTGGACAATTTCGGCAGCTTCCGCGAGCCCGCCACCGTCGACTTCACCGACGTCGACTACTTCGCGCTGGTCGGCCCCACCGGCGCCGGCAAGAGCACCGTCATCGACGCCGTGTGCTTCGCGCTGTACGGCACGGTGCCGCGCTGGAACAACGAGAACGCCATCGCGCACGCGCTCGCGCCGTCCGCCGTGGACGGCAAGGTGGCCCTGGTGTTCGAGACGGGGAACCGCCGGCACGCCGTGGTCCGCGCGCTGCGCCGCGACGCGCGCGGCCGGGTGCACACCCGCGAGGCGCGCATCGACGAGCTCGACCCCGAGGTGCCGGCCGCCGCCGGGCTCACCGAGGTCACCTCGGCGGTGCTGCGGCCGGTCGCCGAGGGGGAGGCCGTCGCCGCCGAGGTGCAGCGCGTCACCGGCCTCGCCTACAAGTTCTTCACCCAGTGCGTCGTGCTGCCGCAGGGCAGGTTCGCCGAGTTCCTGCACGCGCAGCCCCGCGAACGCCAGGACCTGCTGGTGCAGCTCCTCGACGCCGGCGTGTACGACCAGGTGCGCGAGCGCGCCACCCGTGAGGAGGCCGTCGCCAGGCAGGCCGCCGCGCTCGCACGCGACCAGCTCACCCGGCTCCCCGACGCCGACGAGGCCGCCGAGCGTGCCGCCGCCGGCCGCCTGTCGGCGTTGCGCGGCTTCGCCGGCGCCGTCAGGACCGATGTCGAGACATTGCGCGGCCTGGACGACGCGCTGCGCAAGGCGTGGGAGCAGCGCACCGAGGCGGCCCGCCGCCTGGCGCCGCTCGACGCGCTCGCCATGCCCCGCGAGGTCCCCGTGCTGGCCGCGACCCTGCGCGACATCGGCGCCGAGGTCGAGGCCCGCGCCGCCGAGCTGCACCGGCTGGACGCCGAGGAGCAGCACGCGCACGAGGAGCTCGCCAAGCTCGGCGACAAGGCCGCGCTCACCGCCGCGCTGCGGGCCATCGACGAGCACGAGCGCCTCACCGCAGCGCACACGCGCGCGGTCTCCGACGCCGAGCGTGCGGCCGGTGAGCTGAGCCGTCTCACCGCCGAGGCCGCCGACGCCGCCACCGCGCTCGCCGCCGCCGAACGCGACCGCGACCGCCTGCGCGACGCGCACGCCGCCGCCGACATCGGCGGCAGGCTCATCGTCGGCGAGCCGTGCCCCACGTGCCTGCGCACCGTCACCGAGCTGCCCCACCACCCCGCGCGCACCGACCTCGGCACCGCGCAGCGTGTGCTGGCCGCGGCCCTGCGCGCCGCCGAGGAGACGAGGACCCGGCACGGCTCGGCCGTCACCCGCGCCGCCGTCGCCGCACGCGACGCCGACGAGCTGGCCGCGCGCATCGCCGGCGCACCTCCGCCGGGAGACAGGGACCAGATCGAGGCACAGCTCGACGCCGTCAAGGCGGCCGAGAGCACCGCGGCCCGCGCGCGCAGGGCCAGGTCCGCCGCGAGGTCCGCGCACGACGACGCGCGGCGCCGCGCCGACGAGGCCCACGCACGTTCCGAACGCGCCTGGCGTCACCTCGACACCGCCAGGGACACCGTCGTCACCCTCGGCGCGCCACCGGTCGACCGCACCGACCTGCGTGCCGCCTGGGCCGGCCTGCTCACCTGGCGCGACCGCGCCGCCGCCGACGAACGCGCCGCGCTCGCCGCGCAGGACACCGAGCTGGCCCGCATACGCGCCGAGCGCGACGCCTACCGCGTCCGGCTCCTGAACCGACTCGCCGAGCACGACATCGCCATCGCCGGCGACCCCACCCCCCAGGCCATCGCCGAAGCCGTCGTCACCGCCGTCACCCGGGCCGAGGCGCGGCTCGAGCGCATCAAGGAGAACCGCCGTCACGCGCGGGAACTCGCCGAGCAGGCCGCGGCCAGGGACCAGGAGGCCCGCGTCGCGCACGAGCTCGCGCAACTCCTGCGCGCCGACGCCTTCGAGCGCTGGCTGTGCGCAGAAGCCCTGGAGCTCCTGGTCGCCGCCGCGTCCGACACCCTGCGCGAGCTGTCCGACGGCCAGTACGAACTGGCCCTCGGCACCCGCAACGAGATCGAGGTCATCGACCACGCCGAAGCCGGCATGCGCCGCAACGTCCGCACCCTCTCCGGCGGCGAGACCTTCCAGGCGGCCCTCGCGCTGGCCCTGGCCCTGTCGGAGCAGGTGGCAGGCATGGGCACCACCCGCGGCCTCGACTCCATCTTCCTCGACGAGGGCTTCGGCACCCTCGACCCCGCCACCCTCGACACCGTGGCCGCCACCCTGGAACGCCTCGCCACCAGCGGCGACCGCATGGTCGGCCTCGTCACCCACGTCCCGGCCCTCGCCGACCGCGTCCCCATCCGCTACGAGATCACCCGAGACCAGAAAGGCTCCCACCTGAGAAGGGCCACCACATGAGGACCCCCACACGGCCTCCCTCGGCGACACCGGTTCTCTCCTCGCGGCAGGCGGCCACATGACCACGGGCCGCTTCACCGTCGACCCCTGGGACCCGTCGTACGGCGCCGCCATGGACCACGACGCCGGCGCCGGTCTGGAGACGACCACCGCCGAGCTGGACCTCGGTGTGGAGCTGCCTCCTGCCGAGTGGCGTCCCATCACGCCGTCGCCGGACACCCCTCTCCCCGCTGTACTGCTGATCGCCGACGGTGTGCGCCGGGTCGACGCGCGCGTCTGGACCCACCCCGGCCCCGACGGCGGCATGCCGTCCCCCGGCATCGCGGCCTCCGCCGCCGCCGGCATCGTCCGCTGCGCTCCCGGTGAGCCCGCCACCCTCGCCACCGTGCAGGTCAGCCGCTCGGTGTTCAGCGCCGCACGGGACACCCCCGACATCGTCACCCCCGCCGCGACCTACACCTCCCGCCGCGCCGCGCTCCCCACCGCCGACCACCTCTCCCTGGCGCTCCAGCAGCACCTGGCCGAGCTGGAGGTCGACCTCGCCATCCGCCACCGCACCGAGGCACACGACCCCGACGACCTGCTGCTCGTCGACGGCCCTCTACGTGGCCGCACCCACCTCCCGAGAACCGTCGGCTACGTCAAGACCCACCACACCGCCTACCTCCCCCCACCCCAGGCGGCCGTGGTGTCGGCCCTGACCCCCGCTCAGCGCACCCCGGTCTTCCTCATGGGCACAAGCTGGCGCCGCCACACGTGGTACCTCCGCCTCCCCGTCCGCTCCACCACCCCCTGGTCCGGCGTCGTCCGCTGCGAGACCTCCGCCGACCTGTTCCCCGACCAGGTGACGACCCTGGCCGACACCGTGACCCTCACCCTCCCCCCATTGGCAGGCGTCGACTACAAGGACCCCCGGGCCCCCCAGAACCTCGTCCCCATCGGCGGCCTCGAAAAACTCCTCCGCCACCGCCTCGGCGACCCCCGCCTCCTCTACCGCTCCCTCCGCACGGCCGCGACCCGCGACGTGCCGGTGCCGGTGACGTCGCTCGAACGCAGCAACGGCGGTATCAGCAGCCGCGCCGCACCTCTCCGGTAGAGCGCCGCCGGACGCCCCACTTCTGGATACCGACGCTCACCGGTCGGCACCAAGAACGACTCCGCGTGGGTCACTTTGCGGCGGAAGTTGCTGGGGTCCAGCGCCACCCCCCAGATCACCTCGTACACGTGACGCAGGTCGCCGACGGTGAACGGCTCGGGACAGAAGGCCGCGGCCACTGTGCTGTACTCCAGCCGTGACCTGGCCTGCTCCAGCGCGTCCCTCAGGATGACGTCGTGGTCGAACGCGAGTGTTCCCTGCGAGTCCACCAGTGATGTGACGGGGATCCAACGTGCGGCTCGTGCGTCTGTACCGGCCGTCGGAAGGGGGAGTTCCGGGCCGAGCGCCAGATAGGCGACGGTGATGATCCTGCCGCGGGGATCACGATGCGGGTCGCTGTAGGCACGCAGTTGTTCCAGATGGAGGCGCCGTCCGTCGATCCCCGTCTCCTCGTCCAGTTCGCGCAGCGCGGCCTCGTCCAGAGTCTCCGCGTCGCGTACGTACCCACCAGGCAGGGCCCATCGGCCGAGGTACGGCTCGTTGCCTCGCTCGATCAGAAGCACCTGAAGGGCATCCTGCAGGACGGTGAAGATGACCAGGTCGACGGTCACGTACATGGAGGAGTGCTCGGCGGCTCTCCGGGATTTCTTGATCACGTCGGCCAGCCTAGCTAAAGGTCGCATTGACTTTAAGTGGTCAGGATGATTAAAGTCATTTTTACCTAAACTCTGGTGTCGGAGGCGGCATGGTGCGACCACAGCAGCGCACGGCGTACACCGCGTTGCATGAGCGGGTCCGGCACGACGCGGCGACCCGCAGCCTCTGCGCCGGCGTCTACGTCGATCGTGATTTCCGGGACCTGGTGATCCGTGACGTGTACTGCGATGTCAGGCATCGCGTGTCCCCGGCCTACGGCTACGAACTGATCCCGGTCGTCAGGCACGCCTGGTGGGCCTGGATCCTGGAGACCGCGCGGTACGCGGTCGTCCTTGTCGTCCTGACGCTCGGGTTGTTCCATGCCGCTCCGGCAGTAGTGATGATGTTGACCGGCCTGGCGCTGTGCCACATGGCACGGATCGCGTACCGGAGTTCCCGGGTGGCGATCCCGCTCAAGGTCAAGGCGCTATGGCACTCGTGGCTGCGTCGAGCCAGATGGAACAGCGACGCGGCTCAGGCCAGAGAGCACACCCGCATGGTTCAGATCGCACTGTCGAGTTGCCTCGGCCTGCTGCTGGTGCCACTGCTGGTCGCCTGGATCGCGGGCATGTCGCTCGCAGAGGTCGTGAGGCAGTCCGCCGTCCTCACCCTGCTGTGTGCCGCGATCACCGCGGTGTCGGGTGCGGTCAGAAAGGTGCTGTTGAATCGTGCGCGTGGCCCGGTACTGGACGGAGTACCCGGCGCACGGCTGACGGTGATCAACGACCAGGAACGTCATCCCTGCGTGGTGTACTCAAGGACGCGCTCCGTCACGGAGGCCACTGAGGCGGTTGTGCGGGCGGACCCGTTCGACCAGCCGAGCATGTTCTTCGGTGCGGGAAGGCTCGTCCATCGCTGGATGCCGCCCTTGGTGATCCGTCTGTTGCCCAAGGCAGGTCAGCCGGCGGATGGTCTCTGGGAGGACGGGGCGCCGTTCAAGGCGCACGAACTGGTGGATCACCTGCGGGCGAGGATCACGGACCTGCGGAGGATCGAAGGACTCGCGAGCCTGCGCGGCCTCAAGGTGAGCGACCGGCTGTACGTGGCCGAGGAAGACGTCGCCGTAGGGCCCCGGGAATGGCTGAGGGGGGAGCCACCCACCCCGGAAGACATCAACGGCATCATCGACCGGCACTTCACGATGTTCCACCACTTTCTGGAGATCCGGGTGAGCGACACCGGCGAGGTCGTCACTACCGTCTTTCTCCGGGTCACGGTCAAAGGTCGTGCTCTCAGCCTGGACTTCGCGGCGTGCGCGCTGACGCGCACACCCGTTGAGTACCACCTGACCGATGCGCTCACGCCGGACGGCGCCAGAGGTGTCGTCCGGTCGGCGCTACGCGGTGTTCAGGACCTTCCGCGCACGATCTATGAGACGTACCGCCTCGTGAGGGTCCCTGTGGTGCTGGTGCGCGCCGCTCGTGCGCGGAACCCGCGATCCCGCGCGGCACGGCGCGGCGCGACGGTGGGTCCTCTGCTCAGCATCCGGCAGCTCAAGTCGGCCACGTGGCAGGACTCGCGCTTGGATCAGTTCACCATCCAGGACCACATCAAGATCATCGAGCAGCACCTTCTCAAGGCCGCCGAGGACTTCCTGACGGAGAAAGGCCTCGACACGTCGGCGTTCACGTCGCAGGCGACGACGATCATCAACAGCGGCGTGCTGAACATGGGTGGGAAGACGGAGATCAATCAGGCTGCCGTAGGTGCCGGAGCCGAGTTCCGCATAGACACACGCCTCGGTGACGGCGAGGGCTGAATTCCCGAATGAGAAGGAGCGTGGAACGTGCGCGGTGACGTGAACAACTCCGGGATCATGACAACCGGTGGACGGACGACCGTGACGAATTCGGCGGTGGGGACGGGGGCGGTACTCCACATCTCATCCGGAGGTAGCGGTGGACAGGATGAGACGCGGAAGGCCGATGTCGGGGTGATCACCGCCTTGCCCGTCGAACTGAGAGCGGTTCGTGACGTGCTCGGACTCAAGCGAGTGACGGGTACGGAGATTGCTTTCCACGAGGGCGATGTAGAGGTCCGCGGCCGGATCACGCGAGTCGTGGCGCTGCGAGCGGTTTCCCCGGGGCAGCGTTCGACCGTGGCGGCGTTCAGCGATCTCCGGCAGCACTACAGCCCGGCGGTCGTGGTGCTCACCGGCATCGGCGGTGGCATTCATCCGACTGTAGGACTTGGCGATGTGGTGGTGGCCACTCATGTCGTCTACTACGACGCGCGGAAGGAGACACCGGATGGGACTCGGCACCGCGGCGAGGGCCCGGCCGCACCCGCTTCCGTCGTTCGTGCGGTCAACTCCTTCTTCGACGACCATGAGGTACCGGCTGCTCTTCAAGTAACGGCCCCGGATGGGGTCACCAGGAGTTTCACCGTCTCGACCGGGCCGATCGGGTCCGGAGAGGCGGTGATCACCGACTCTCGGTCGCCGATCCGTGAGTTCGTTCAGACGTACAACGACAAGACATGTGCGGTCGAGACAGAGGCCGGCGGGTTGGTGCAGGCGTTCTACGAGCAGTCGGGCCCGGGCAAGGTCGGCGGGTGGCTGGTCGTGCGGGGGATCTCCGATCATGCCGACGCCGGCAAGAGTGACGAGCCGCAAGCGGTCGCGGCGAGGCACGCGGCCGAGGTGTTGCGGCGGTTGTTGCCGTACCTCCCGACGGGCCGTCCTGCGGTCGGGGACTAAAGGGGGCGATCCGGTGGCGGACGGAGGCGGACGTGGACACCTTCCTGTCTGACCTGCTGAGTTCCCTGCTGGCGACGGTGCTGTCCGTTGGAGCGGGATGGGTCGCGGCTCGGTGGCTGAGGGAACTACCGGTTCTGCTGCTCGGGTGGCTCACCGGGCTCGGGAAGGTGCGGGTGCATCGCGGCCAGAGAAAGGCCAACGATGAGCTTCCCGTGGTGCTGAGCCGGGCCCGGTGGGTGAAGGTCCTGGCCGGAAGAGGTAACGAGATCACTCGTGACGGCTTCGGAGTGCTCTGGGACAAAGGTGGCGACTCCCGGCTGGAGTTCGTGGAGATCCTGCTGCCGGACCCCTCCGCGGGGGCGGGGTCCTGGTTGTCCCGGCGGGAACTGGAGATGCGCCGGGTCGACCCCGGTTTCACGGCAGGGCTGCTCGCCGATCAGGTGTGCCTCAACGCGGTCTACATCCAGCAGTTGGCGCGGCGCAGCGGCAAGGTGCGGCTGCGGTTCTACGACCTGCCGAACCTGCAACGCGTCATCTTGACGGATGAGGTGGCCTACCTCACGGTCTATCGGAGTGACGAGCACGGCAGGAATTCGCCGTGCCTTGTCGCGCACCGCCCCGGGCCGCTGTACGACTACGCGGAGAACCTTTTCGCGGCGGCGTGGGACAGCGGTGTGTCGGCCGAGGTCCGGTGACGGCCGCGGTTGTGCGAAGGGACGTGGCGGCTGTAGTGGGAGACGGTGGCCGGCTTGATCTGGCCACTGGGTGACGTCGCCGTGGCCTGTGTGCGATGCGCGGGGGACAAGACGCTCGCTCGGCGCAGTACAGCAGACGGGTTGCGGTCGGAAGATGTCTCCGTGTGCCACCTGCGGCGGGTTTGCCGGTGCTCTTTCACCGAAGCGGAGGGAGGGGCTCGGTGGAACGGCCTTGGAATAGGGCCGGAGTGAAGAGGCTTTCGCACGGTGTGGTACGGGGGGATTTGGGGGATTTGGGGAGAAAAATCGGATTTCATGAGGTATGTGCGTGCTACAGGAAAATCCTGAAAAAGCACCTCCGGAATGGCTGGATCGGGAAACCTTTGCGGGGGGTCGGACGTCTCCTTCTACGTAGGGTAGGCGATCAATAGTCATCTGGGATGGTGACGATCTTTTGTCCCGATTGCGGCGTCTGGCATTCTGATGAAGAGTCAAATCTGTCAGGTTTGTTTTGACCGCTGGGTATCCCCAACGGCACGCGCATGCCCGGATTGTGGCCGGCGGTCCGGTGCCGAGACGCATGAAGGGCTCACGCTCGGCGAGGCCTGCCGGTCGCGTGATCCGCGGGTCGGCTTCTGGAAGGAACATCGGCGCGCCTTCGACGTCGAAGTGGTGAAGCCGCCAGGCGAGTGCTCGCCGACGACTGTGCGGACCGTGCGGAGATCACGGAGAACCTCGCGTCGTGCGACGGGTTCGTTTCGCTGTCCGATCGCGAACGGCCGGACGGCGGCCACCGGGAGCGGCAGGAGACTTCTCATCGCATTCTCACGGTCCGGTACGCAGGCCGAGCCGGTCTTCGTTTCGCACTGGGGCTCCGCTCTCATCGGTGGCGTTCTTTTCACCCATCACGAGAAGGCGGAGAAGGGGGCCCGTGGACGGTGA
Source organism: Sphaerisporangium rubeum (assembly GCF_014207705.1). NCBI lineage: Bacteria > Bacillati > Actinomycetota > Actinomycetes > Streptosporangiales > Streptosporangiaceae > Sphaerisporangium > Sphaerisporangium rubeum. The sequence goes on along the minus strand of NZ_JACHIU010000001.1, from coordinate 5,138,393 downwards.
GTTGTGCCGTGAGGTGGTGCGGCTGTGTGTGCGGGTGGCGGGTCGGCAGGGGCCGGGGCCGTTGGGGGAGGCGGCGCGGGGGGTGAGGGGTCGGTTGGGGGACGGGAGGCTGTGGGTGGCGGTCGGGGGGCAGATCAACGCCGGCAAGTCGACGTTGGTGAACGCGTTGCTCGGCCGGGATGTCGCGCCTACGGGGGAGACCGAGTGCACCTTTGTGGTGGCTCGGTACATGCCTTCTCATCAGGACCGGGTGGTGGTGACGCCTCGGGTCGGTGACCCGTACGAGGTGCTCACGGGGCCGCGTGGGGGATTGCCGGTGCGGGACGGGGGGCTCGGTCGTGCGCCGGGGGAGGTGGCGTGGGTGGATGTCGAGTTCTCCGGTGGGGAGATGCCGCTCGCTTGCGTGCTGGTCGACACGCCGGGGCTCAACTCGCCGAACCATGACGACGACGGTTCGATCGCGGCGCTGGGGGACGCGGACGCCGTGCTGTACGTCATGCCGCATCCGGGTGAGGACGACGCCAAGGCCTTCATGGAGATACGCGACGGCGTGGATGCCTCTCTGGCCGGACGTTCCGGACGGATCGGGGTGATCAGTCAGGTCGACCGGCTGCCGAAGGACCCGAGGAAGGACCCGTGGACCCTGGCGTCGCAGTTGGCCGCGACCTACGGAGAGCGGCTGCGTGCGGAGGTGAGCGCGGTCGTGCCGGTCGTGGGTCTGCTGGCGGAGACGGCGCTCGGCGCCGAGTTCACCGAACGCGACGCCGAGCTGGTGCGGCTGCTGGCCAGGCACGACCCCGGGGAGGTGTACGAGGCGCTGTACGACGACGACGAGTTCCGTCACTGGGAGGACGGGCCGCTGGAGGCGGGGGAACGTTCCCGGCTGCTGGGCATGCTCGGCATCCACGGTCTGTGCCTGTGTGTCGAGCACGTCAGGAACGGCGCCATGGGCTCCTACCGGTTGCTGGCACACCTGCGTGAACGTTCCGGTGTCGACCGGCTGGTCGAGACGGTGCGGAGTTCCCTCGGCCCGCGGACGGACTGGCTGCGCGCCGCGTCCGCGCTGACGCGGCTCACCGAGGCCGCGTGGCGGGATCGGAACGGAGAGTGGCTGCTCGACGCGGTGGAGGAACTGCGCCGGCTGCCGGTCTTCGCGCGCGGCGCGCTGCGCGAGGCGCTGTGGGAGGTGGAGAGTGGCCGGCTGCGTCTCGACGCCGGCGACGTCGAGGCGCTTCGCCTGCTGGTCTCGCGCGCCTCACCCGGGGAGGCCCTCGGCTTGCCTCCAGGCGCCGGCCGCGCCGATGTGGCGCGTGCGGCGGGATGGGAGACGACCCGCTGGCGGTATGTCGAGCAGGATCCGACGCGGCCGCCGAGGCTGCGCCGCTTCGCGGGGACCGCGAGGCGATTGTGCGAGGGCTACCACCCTGACATGCGGCGATGAACGAAGGACCCCCTATGGATGATCGTACGACGGTGGCCGGCTGGCAGCTCGCCATCGACTTCGGCACGTGCAACACGGCCGCGGCCACCCTGTACGACGGCCGTGTCGAACCGCTGGAACTGGAACCCGGCACCGGCAGGAACTTTCCTTCCGTGGTGCTGCTCGGCGACGGCGACGACGGCATCGTGGTCGGCACCGAGGCGCTCAACTCCGCGGAGGTCACACCGGAGCGCGTCGTCCGGCTGCCGAAACGCGAGCTTCGCGCCGAGTCGCACACTCTGGTGGACGGTGAGAGGATCGAGACGGCCGACCTCGTCGCCGCGATCTTCCGCAAGGTGCTGGACACGGCGCGGCGGAAGTTCGCGTTCACCGGCCAGGGCCCCGAGCGGGTCGTGCTCACCCACCCGGCCCGCTGGCCCGACGACGCGCGGGACCGGCTGGCCGTCGCGGCGGAACGCGCGGGTCTCGGCACGGTGGACTTCATGCCGGAGCCGGTCGCCGCGGCCCGCTGGTACCTGCGGCTGCGTGACCTCGCCGTCGGCGAGTACGTCGTGGTGTACGACCTCGGCGGCGGCACGTTCGACACCGCGGTGCTGCGCCGCGGCCCCGACGGGTTCGAGGTGTGCGGCGTGCCGCGCGGCCGTGAGGACATCGGCGGCGAGGACTTCGACCAGGCGCTGCTCGAAGTGGTGCGCGAGCACGCGCACAGGCGCGATCCGCGTGCCGAGTACGCCGTGTGGGAGGGCCGGGACTGGCAGTCCCGGATGTGGCGGGACAAGTGGGCCAAGAAGATCACTCAGGCCAAGGAGAGCCTGTCGGAGCGTGTCCGGTACCTGATCCGTGAGGAAGGCTTCTACGACCCCGGCATCGAGGTCACCCGTCAGGAGTTCGAGCAGGCGATCACCCGCATGGTGAGCAGGACGGTGGACGAGCTGGCCGCGGCCATCCGCGAGGTCACCGCGGACGGCGCCGGTGTCGACACCGTCTACCTGACCGGTGGTTCGAGCGCCATCCCGCTGATCAGGCGGATGATCGGCGAACGGTCCGAAGGCCGGGTCGAGGCGGTGGTCGCCGCCGAGCCGAAGGCCGCGGTGTCGCTCGGCGCGCTGACCGGCCTGCCGGGGACCGAGACGGCCCCGGGACGGCCGAGGCTCTGGCGGGCCGAGGTGACCGGCCGTCCCGGGGCCCCGGTGCTGGCGGGTGAGGTGCTGTACGTCGGCACCGACGAGGGGTTGATCTACGCGCTGAGGGCCGCGACCGGCGGACAGGTGTGGCAGACGGCCGTCTGCGCGCCGGTCACCTCCCCGGCCGTGCACGGTGACCGGCTGTACGTCGGTGACGCCGACGGCCGGCTGACGGCGTTCGCCGTCGTGAACGGCAAGCGGCGCTGGTTCCACTACCTCGGCCGCTCGGTGCACCGCAGGCCCGTCACCGCGGCCCCCGTCGTGGACGGCGGTCACGTCTACGTCGGCACCCGCGAGCAGGGCCTGTACAAGTACACGCTCGACGGCGGCCACGTGTGGACCTACGGCATCGCCGGGGTGGACGGCGGCGCGCCTGTGGTGGCGCAGGGCCTGGTGTTCGCCGGCAGCGAGTCGGGACGGGTGACGGCCATCGACGCGCACCTCGCGCAGCGGCGCATGAAACGCCGCCTGCCGGGTGGCGCGGTCTCCGGCTCCCTGGCCGTGACCGCCAGGCATGTGTTCGCCGCCGACGCCGGCGGCACGCTGCACGCGGTGGAACGTGCGGCGAACAACCCTGTCACCTGGGCCCGCGACGTCGGCGTGCCGCCGGGAACCGGTCCGGTCTTCGACCGCGGCCGCGTGTACGTGGGGACGGCCGAAGGCCGCCTGCTGGCGCTGGACGCCGTGACGGGGGACGAGCGCGCGTCGTTGCCCGCGGGTGGTCCGGTGACGGCGACACCGGTGATACGGGACACGACCGCGTATGTCGTCGCGGGAGACAAGCTCACGGCGGTGGACCTCGACACCGGCGCCACGCGCTGGACCACCGTCGCCGCCGGCCCCGTCACGGGCCCGCCTGCCGTCGGTCCCTTCTTCGCCTACGTCGCCGTCACCACCGGCCACATCGAAGCCGTCGACCTCGTCACGGGAGCCACGGCTCCATGAGCGAACAGGAGGAACACGACATGCCGAGCGCAGCGCACACGCCTGACACGCCGGAACCAGCGGAGGCGGCCGGGACGGCAGGACGTTCCTGGTTGCCGTGGCGGTCGCCGTGGTGGCCGTTCACCGGAAAAGAGACCTCCGGCGAACCGGACTCAGCCGAGATGGCCGGCAGGGAGGACGGCACCGGCCAGACGACCGGCACCGGCCAGGAGGCCGGCAGCGCCGAGGAGAAAAGGACCGGTCACGAGGACAGAGCCGGTCAGGTTGGCCTGCCGGAGGACCCGGGGCCGCCGTCGTCACCGGACGCATCCCCCGAGTCGGGTCCGGGCCACGAGGACAGAGCCGGTCAGGTCGGTCCGCCGGAGGACCCGGGGCCGCCGCCGTCACCGGATCCGTCCCCCGGGTCTGGGCCGGGTCGCGACGCACCGGGTCCGGAGGAGAGGGACGCCGATCCGCAGGAGGTTTTCGCGCGTGCGCAGGCGGAGGCCGCGGCGGCGTTCGCGGCGGTGGAGGCGAGGGCCGGGGAGTGGGATCGGCTGGTCATGGTGTGTGTGGACCTGGCGGATCGGCTGCGGGTGCACGACGCCGGCCTGTTCGCGGTGCTGCGGAGCGGGCTGGAGGAGGTCGGGGTGACGCTGGCCGAGGTGGACGGGGAGCGGTTCGACAGGAAACGGCACCGGGCCGTCGGCAGGGAGCCGACCGGTGAGCCGGGACGCCACATGACCGTGGCGCACACCCAGTTGTGCGGGGTCACCGACCGGGACCGGCAGGTCCGTCTCCCGGCGGTCGTCGTCTACGTGGAGGCGGGTGAGGGCAATGGCGGTTGAGCACGGACAGCGGCGCGACGGGTACGCCGGGGACAGGCCACGGAGCCAGGAGCGGCAGGCGGCCGGTGGGGGAGGAGCCGGGGACGGCCAGGGGCAGCCGGCGGCGGGTGGGGGACGAGCCGGGGGGAACGGCAGGCGCGGTCATCACCTGGAGGGGGAGGCGCGCAGGTATCTCGCCGACCTCGTCACGGCGTTGAACGAGCAGGGGCGTACCGCCTCGGCGGCCGGGGTGGAGCGGCTGGCGGACGAGGCGGGGGGTCAGGCCGCCACGGTCGTCGTGGTGGGGGAGAAGAAGCGCGGCAAGAGTTCGCTGATCAACGCGCTGGTGGGACGGCCCGAGCTGCTGTTCACCGATGTGGACGTCGCGACCAGCGTGCATGTCGTCGTCCGGTACGGCGCACGTGAGCACGCCGTGGTGGTGGACCGCGAGCACCCGCAGGGCCACGAGATCCCTCTGGAGGACATCGACACGTACGCGGCACTCGACCCGGTCACGCAGCGGCCTCGCGCCGGCGGTGTGGAGCACGTGGAGGTGTATCTTCCCGCGCCGCTGCTGGCCGGCGGGCTCGCGCTGATCGACACCCCCGGGGTCGGCGGCCTCGTGGCGGGACACACCGCGATCACCCTGGCCACGCTGGCGAAGGCCGACGCGCTGCTGTTCGTCGTCAACGGAAGGAGCGAGCTGACCGCCTCGGAGCTGCGTTTCCTGACCCTCGCCACCCAGCGCGTCTCCACCGTCATGTTCGTCCTCACCCAGACCGACCGTTTCCCCGGCTGGGAGAAGGTCCTCGACGCCGACCGCGAGCTGGTGGCACGGAAGGTACCCGACTACGCCGGCGCGCCGTGGTTCACGGTCAGCAGCCGCCGCAAGTCCGACGCCGACAAGGCGGAGCTCGCCGGCCGGAGCGACACCGCCGCGCGGCGCTACCAGTCCAGCGGTTTCGGCGCGCTGGAGGCCGCGCTGCGCGACTCGGTGGCGGGCCGTGCCGACGCGGTACGCCTGGCCAACACCGTGCGGACGGCTCTGCACTGGCTCAGGCTCGCGATCATCGAGGCAGGGAACCGCGCGGGGACGCTCGGCGGCGACCCGGCGCTCACGGCGCGGGTGCGCAGGCAGCGCGATCTGCTGGCCGACCACGAGCGGCGCGGCGAGGGCTGGCGTGAGCGCCTGGAGCGGCGCACGCGGGCCGAGTCGGCCGCGCTGCGGCGCCATGCCGGCGACCGGCTGGAGGAGCTGCGGTGGACGCTCGACCAGCGGATCAGGCAGGGAGGCGGGGAACTGCACACGCAGTTCCCGGCCGACGTGGACGCCGCGGCGCGCGGTCTGCTGATGGGGTTCGAGAGCGACCTGCGGTCCCGGCTGTCGGCAGTCGCGACGGCCGTCGCCGAGGAGTTCGGCGCCGAGGGTGCCGAGGCGGTCGCGGCGGAGCTGGTGGTCGCGGTGGATCTGCCGCCGGTCCCGAGGGCGGAGCGTCCGCCTCGCGGTCTGCTCGACCAGGTCGACCGCGCGTCTCAGTACGTGGACCTCGGGACGGTCGCGGCCACGGCGGCCACGGTGCTGATCTGGCCATGGCTCGGCCCACTGGTCGGGGTGGCCATCGTGGCCGCGCTGGCGCGCTGGCGGGGACGCGTGGACGAGCGCGCCAACCGGGAGGCCGATCTGCGCGACGGCCTTGAGCGCGTGCTGGAGGGTCTGCGGCGGGAGATGCTCGCCGCGGCGGACGACGCGGTGGCGCGGACGGAACAGGCGCTGATCCTGCATGTCGGCCGGAGCCTGGCCCGCGCGCGCCACGAGCTGACCGCGGTGCTGGAGGACGCCGAGGAGGCGCTCGGCCTGGAGCGTGAGGCGCTGCGTGCGCGCAGGGCCGCGGCGGACGCGCGGCTGGAGCGGCTGGAGCGGCTGGAGGAGCGCGGCGACGACATCCTGGGGCGGCTCGATGAGTGACCGGCGATTCGCGGTATATGGGGGGATTTATCGCTTTTCTGGGGATTATCCGGTGCCAGGAATTTCGGTCATGCTGCCATCTCCGGGTGCGACGCGAGCGTCTTTACCTATAGCGGGTGGAGGTGCCGGTGGTGTGACTTCTGTTAAAGGTGGGAAATGACCGGAGGCCGGATCGTCTCCCTGATCAAGGGGAACCCTTTACGCCTCGCGCGCGTTGGCCGTTCGACACGGTTCTCCGGGTTTTCCCGGAACCGTCCGAACGTCCCGTCGCCTTGGGGGAGAAGGGAGAACGGGCAGGTGGGGGAAACATCACGCGATGATATTCGTATGCCTTCGTGCTCGGTGGGCCGATTACGGTCAAAGGTCCGAATCCGAAGCTGGTCAGTGCCATTGACCTTTCTGTTCGCGCTGCCGCTCGCGGCCGCACCCGCCGCGGCGGTGCCGAGCCCGATCCAGGTGCAGCCGATCGACGTGGTGATTCTCGTCGACGAGTCGGGAAGCCTCTCACAAAGCGCGGTCACCGCCGAGCGCGCCGCCGCCGCGCTGCTCGCCGTCGGCGAGTTCTCCTCCCGGTCCAGGGTCGAGGTCGCCGGATTCGGCAGCAAGAACGCCGGCGCGCAGGCCGCGCTCGACGTCGTGTGCCCCCTCGGACCGCTCGCCACCCGCGAGGACCGCGAGGCCGTCGTGGACTGCGTGCGCGACCTGCGCCGCCGCACCCCGGAGGAAGGCAACGACACCGACCACGTCGCCGCCATCGGCCGTGCCGTGTCCACCCTGCGCGGCAGCGGTGAAGAAGGCCGGCAGAAGATCGTGTTCCTGCTCACCGACGGCGTGCTCGACGTCCGGCGCAGCCCCAACTACGGCGACTCGCCGGACACCAGGCAGAACGCGGCCCGGCAGTACCTCAAGGCACACCTGCGCGAGGCCGCCGAGGCAGGCATCCAGATCTGGCCGCTCGGCTTCGGCAAGGCCGACCTCGGACAGCTCAAGGAGTTCGCCGTCGGAAAGCCGTGCAACAACCTGACGGGTTCGCGGCCCGCGGCCCAGCTCATCCAGCGCGAGGACCAGGTCTTCGCGGCGATGGTCCGGGTGTACAGCACCGCGCGCTGCGCCGGCTCGCAGGTCGCCCACCCGCAGGTCGTGGACGCCGGCGGCGCCGAGTACCGGCTGGACATCCCCGAGATCGCCACCGACGCGTCCATCACCGTCGCCAAGTACAACCCCCGGTTCACCGTCACCTACATCGACCCCGAGGGGAACGTCGTGCCGAAGTCCGGCGCGCACGACGGCTCGACGTTCCAGGTGTACGGCGAGGACAGCCCCGTCGAGGGCCTGCGCGTCGAGCTGCCCCGTCCCGGCCGGTGGACCGTCAAGGTGCAGGCCCCGCCGGGTGCGCGGCCCGAGCGGGTCGTCGCCGCCGTCACCTGGCAGGGGGCCGTGCGCTCCACCATCACCCTGGACGAGCAGAACCCCGAGCCCGGCGGCCAGGTCGTGGTGCGGTCACGGCTGCAGACCCGGCAGGAGGTCGTGGTCTCACCCGCGGCCCGTGAGGGGCTCACGTTCAGCGTGGACATGACCGGTGACGGCGTCCCGGAGCCGGTGCACGCACGGCTGCGTGACGACGGCACCGGCCCGGACCGCACGGCCGGCGACGGCGAGTACGCCGGCGTGGTGACCGTCCCGTCCACCGCGACCGGGGGGCTGCGCTTCGTCGGCGTGGTCGACGCCGTGGGGGTGCAGGGGGACAAGGTGCCGTACGAGACGAGGATCGGCCGGCCCGGCAGCAGGGTGCGCACCGTCGTCGACATCCCGAAGCAGACCGTGGCGCCGGGGGAGGTCGCGCGCGGCACGCTCGCCGTCACCAACGACACCGGTGCGCCGATCGACGCGACGCTCGTGCTCGACGGGCTGCGTGACGGCGACCGCGTGCAGGTCCTTTCCCCGTCGGTGCGGTTCCCCGTCGGCCAGACCCAGCGGGACGTGGAGCTGGTGCTCCAGAGCGGCACGGCGCTCGGCGAGATCCCCGGCGCGCTCGTGCTGCGCGACGCCGCCGACCCCGGCCACGAGTACGGCAGGGGTTTCGTCAAGGTCACCGTCGCCTACCCGCCGTCCCCGCTGCCGTGGATCCTCGCCGCGCTGGCCGTGCTCGCGATCGTCACGCTGCTGGTCGTCGTGACCCGTGCGCGTGCCGCCGGCGTGCGCGGCGACGTGCAGGAGCTGACCCTGGTGCTGTACCGCGGCGACAGGGAGGCGGCGCGGTGGCGCGCACCGGTGGGCCGCACCCGCAAGCTGGAGTTCGTCATCCGCGACCCGCACGGCCTGCCGCAGTTCGACCGGCCCGCGCGCGGCGACCAGGTGTACGAGGTGTCGCGCGGCGGCGCCGACGGCGGCCTGTTCCTGCGCACCCCCGAAGGCGACCGGCGCGGCGTACGTCCCGGCGTCCCCGAGCCGATCGGTGACGGCCTCACCGTCGCCGTGCTCGACGGCCGCCTCACCGCGCGCACGCCGGCCGGGCCGTACGACCCGCCGGACCCGTACGGCGGGTCCACCACCTCGTACGGCGAAGGCTCGTCCACCGGCCCCTACTCCTCGTCGTCGTCCGGCGACCCGCTCCTGTGAGCCGCACCGGTAACGGAAAGGGAACCGTCCTATGAAGATCTACCAGCCGATGATGTTCGTGGGGCTGGGTGGAACCGGATGTCTCATCGGCGCGGAGCTGGAGCGGCGCATCAGGGACGAGCTGTGCGGGCCCGACGGCAGGGAGCTGCTCGACCGCATGCCGGGCCAGGGCCTGCTGCCGTACCAGCTCCCGTCCTGCCTGCAGTTCGTCTACGCCGACCTCAACGAGGCCGAGCTGCTGCGCCTGCGTACGCGCGTGGTGCCGTCACCGGAGCACGCGTCGGCGGCCGAGCGCACCATGCACCTGGTCACCGACCTCGTGCCGCGGTTCGACACCTACCCCGAGGTGGCACGCAGCCTGCGGATGAACGCCAAGAGCATGGTCTCGGCCTGGCTGCCGCCGTCGGCGGGTGAGCCGCGCGTCGCGCCGCTGGTGCGCGGCGCGGGCCAGCTCCCCACGGTGGGCCGCGCGGCGCTGTTCGAGACGCTGCGGCACGGCCTGCGTCCCGCGCTCGCGCCGCTGTCGTCGGCGGTGGGCCGCATCAGCACCTCAGGCGGTGAGCTGGCGCAGCTCGGCGGCCGGCTGCGCGCCTCGTGCGACGTGTTCGTCGCGTTCTCGGTGGCCGGCGGCACCGGCGCCGGCATCTTCTACGACTACCTCCACCTGGTCGGTCACGCGCTGGAGCAGGCGGGCCTGCGCGCGCAGATCCACCCGCTGGTGCTGATGCCGTCGGCGTTCGACGAGGGCCTCGGCGGTGGCCGCCGCGCGACGCTGAACGCCGGCCGCTCGCTGCTCGACCTGTTCCGCCTGGTCGACGACCAGAACGGCCACGCGGCCGGCACCGAGCTGAGCAACACCGGCGTCACCGGCGACCTGTACGTGCGCTACCCCGTCGAAGGGGAGATCAGGCTGCGCGCGTCCACCGTGCAGACGGCGTTCCTGTTCAGCCGCACCCCCGGGGTGGACCGCGAGGACCTGCACCGTTCGGTGGTGTCCCTGGTGATGTCGCTGGTCGGCACCGACGTGGACCAGCAAGGCGGCGCGGACTTCGGCCGCGGCTTCGACCGGGTCTACCAGTCGTTCGCCGACGACTTCATCAACCGCGGCGTGGAACGCGAGACCATGGCCGTGTCCGGCATCGGCAACCGCGGCGTGTCCACGAGCCTGGTGGCGTCGATGACGGTGCCGGTGGACGACCTCGCCGACCTGGTGGCGTCCCGCGTGCTCGCGCGGGCCGTGTCGGAGCTCGCGGTGCCGCCCCCGGGCCGCGCCGAGAGCAACCGCGACGCGCTGGAGGCGATGTTCGGCGCCACCAACATCGGCCCGCTGCTGCACCGCGCGCCGCTGCCGTTCACCGAGCCGCCACCCGCCGACGGCGCGGCCGGCGTCTACCGCGTGCTCGCGACCCGGGTGCGCGGCATGGAGGACAACCTCAGGACGCTGGACAACACGCTGCGCGGCACCGTGCCGCAGATGGCGCAGGAGTTCGATCCCCGGCGCGGCGTCGAGCAGATGCTCGGCTCGTTCGACCCGCTGCGTGTCGGCCGCATCGTCATGGGTCACCCGTCGCTCGCCGACGAGGCCGACCAGATGGGGTTCCGCGGCCTGCTGGAACGCCGCCGCAGCGACCCCGCCGGCCAGGGCCAGGCCGTGCAGCCGCCGCTGCCGCAGCTACGGGACGGCCTCGCCGGGCTGCGCAAGGTGCGCTTCGCCGACCCGGTGGTGCAGCGCACCCTGCGCGAGCAGGACGCCTGGTACCAGGCACGCGCGCGGGCCGTGTGGCACGCCGCGTGGGGCGACCAGACGTCCCGCTGGGAACACAAGCTCGGCCGGGTGATCCGCGATCTCACCGAGCTGCGGGACGAGCTGGTCACGCACGCGCAGGAGGACGACGCGCGGTTCGCGCGCCGCGCGCGCGACCTGTACCGGCCGAGGGTCGGCGTGACGTACCTGCTGCCGCCGCGCGGCGAGGACCTGGAGCACTTCTACGAGCAGGTGATGGCGCGCGCCGTCGCGCACCAGGTGGGGCTCGGCAGGTTGCGCGGCAACGAAGGCGAGGCCGGGCTGCTCGGCGCCGTACTCGGCCCCGACGGCTGGCGCCAGGTGTTCCGGATCAGCACCGAGCAGAGCCCCGCCGACGCGCGGGCCTACCTGCGCGACCGGCTCAAGCAGGCCGTCAAACGCCTGTTCCGTGACCGCGCGCAGGGGGAACGGCCGCTGTTGCCGCCGATGGCCGACCTGCTGGCGCAGGCCGCCGGCAAGGACGGGCCGCCGGTCGGCGAGGAGGACCTGACGCAGTTCAGGCAGGAACTGGCGGCGCTGGTGCCGAGCGGGTTCACCCCGCAGGGTTCCGGCGAGCTGAAGGTCCTCATCTCCTATCCCGCCGTCACGGCGGACGCCGCGGTGGAGTCCTACCTGTACGACCGGATCAACCTGCCGAAAGGCGGCCCCCGGCCGGAGTTCCGGCCCGCCGACACCGACGCCGTCGTGGTGGTGCAGTTCCGGACATCCATGGGGGTGACCGAGGTCCCCGAGCTGCGCGAGGTGCTGCATTTCTGGGGTCAGGCGCTGCGCGACGAGCAGGACCAGGACTTCCTGCGCTGGCGCCAGCGCCTCGGCTACGACTACGGCTACCTGGTCACCACGCACGAGCATCGCGTCAGGATCCTGCAACGCCTGCTGTGCGCCATGTGGAACGGCTACGTCGAGGTCGAGCGCGGCAACCCCGACTCGCCGGAACGGATCCGCGTGGTGCTCGACCCAGGCGCGGACGCCATGGCCATGACCCTGGATCTCACGACGTACGCCGGCGCGTCCTCCTGGGGAAGCCTGCTGCGGGCCTACGAGGAGTGGACGCTCAGCGACGACCAGACGGTGCGCCGCGACTTCGCCGCACGCCTCATGCGGCTGCTGCCGGAAGGCCTGGAGACCACCCCGGTGTCGCCGCACCCGATGTTCGACCTGTTCTGGCGCGTGTCGGAGGAACAGCTGAAGCTCCTGGAGATCCGCATGCCGACGCTGTCGGAACAGGGCCGCAGACAGGCCGAACGGCTGGCCGAACTGTGGCGCGACACCCTTGAGCAGGCGTTGCGCGCGCCGTTCACCGGTGTCTCCAACCCCGTGAACACCAATCTGATCGATCTCGTCGAGGCGGTACGCCGGTGGCCGTGACCGAAGAGATGGAGCCCGATGTCCTGCTCCTGGACATCAGGGACCGCGACCACGGCGACGAGGGCTGGAGCGCCGTCGGCGCCGACCGGGGCCGCGTCCTGGTCGTCGACCGGGTGGACCGGCTGGCCGGACGCGGCCCGTTCTACGAACGCGTCCTCGGCACCCGCGCCGTGCGCGCCGTCCTGTGCCTGGTCGTCGGGCCCGCGGACCCGGCGGGGGACACGGCGCTGCGCCTGTCGCCCGCCATGGCGTCGTCGGAGGTCGCGGCCACACTGTGGGCCGGCGACCTCACCGGCGTGGAGTGGGACATGGAGACCGGCCACGCCTACGCCGGACGTGACGACCCCGGCGGCAACCTGCTCCAGCTCCAGCAGGTGCTGCTGCTGCCGGAGATCTTCGACACGGTGGTCGCGCAGACCAGAGGCATCCCCGACCGGGTCGCGTCGGTGGGGTTCACCGTCATGTCCGGCCACTTCGGTGACGAGCTGCTGGCCGACGCGCTGAGCGACGGCCTCGAACGGCTCATCGGCGGCGCGGACGCCACGCGGGCCGGCGCCGCCGCCGACCTCGCCGCCGCCGACCGGTCACCGGGACGCGTGCTCGCCGTGCTCACCGGATCGCACACGGGCCCGCCGCCGGATCCGCTGGTCCCCGGCGGGCCGCTGGCCGTGCGGCGCGACGAGGCGCTGCTGCGCGCGCGTGGCCTCCAGGCGCTGCGCGCCAAGCTGGAGTCGGTGACCGCGCTGGTCGCCGGCGGCCCGCCGGGAACCGCGGTCCACGGCCTCGTCACGGCCGGCGAGGCGCTGCGGGTCTTCCGCGACGAGGCGGCACGGCTGTTCACCGAGGCCGGCGGTTTCGACGGTGAGGACCACACGGTACTGGGCCGGCTGCGGCGGGCCGGTGTGCGGATGGACGGCGACCCGCGGCAGGGTGACCCCGCCGAGGCGCTGCGCGACGTCGTCAGGTCGCAGTTCAGGAGCGGTGTCTCCCTGCACACCATCGTGGCGCGGCTGCGCGCCTACGCGGCCCGCGTCGCACCCGCCGGCAGCGGCATGCACAGGTCCCGGCTCACCGCGGCGTGTCCCGGCCGGCTGCTCGCCGAACTGGCGAGTCCGTACCCGTTCACGCTCGACCCGATGCGCACGGGGCTGCTCGCCGCCGCCGGGGTGCTCGGCTTCCTCGTGGGCCTCGGCATGGGCCCCCTGGCCGACAGCCTGATGGGTGCGCTGCTGCGCCTGGCCGGCGTCGTCCTGTTCGTCCTGCTGGCCTGGTGCGGCGGTGTCGCGCTGCTGCACGCCAGGGTCCCCGAGCGCGACGGCGAGCACGGCTGGACGGCGCTGCCGGTCCGGCCGCTGCTCGCGCACGGCGGCGCGGCCATGCTCGGTGTGCTCGCCGGTCACGCCTTCTGGCGGGTGCCTCCCGGCGGCGACTGGCCGGGGCCGCCGCTCGCGGTCACCGTCCTCGTCGTGGTGCCGGCCCTCGCCGGCATGGCCTTCACGCTGTACCTCTGGTGGCGCGGCGCGGTGGCCCGCTGGTACGCCGGACTGCCGGTCGCCGAGGCCGGGGCCGCCGCTGGCGCGCTCGACGGGGTGGTCACCGAGGTGGCGTTCCAGGAGTGGGTTCTCGCGCGGGCCCGCCGCGCCGCCGCCGACACCGCGCAGACGTACGCGTCGGTGCTGGAGGACCTCGTGCGCGCGCTGCACCGCGGCGTCACCGAGCAGCGGGAACGGCTCGCGGGACAGACGGGGCCGGCGCGCCGCGGCGCCGTGGGCTTCCCCGAGTTCCGCGCCGAGTTCGCGCAGGTGGTGTGGGACGACCTGACCGACCTCGCGGCCCACGTGCTCGACCCGCTGTGGCAGCAGATGTACGGCGGCGCGCTGCGCGACGTCACGTGGCGCGTCGAGGAACGGGCCCGCGCCGGGCTCGACGGCTACTGGGACCACCTGCGTCAGCGCGGGGTGCACGAACGGCCGTCGTTCGCGCGGGACAACCCGCGCCGCACGGAGTTGGCCGAGTCGGTGTGGCGGCGCTCGCCGGACCTCGCGGAGCTGGTGCGCATGCGCGTGGGAGGCCGGATGACGCAACTGTGCGGTCAGGACGAGCTGCGGTACCTGCGGGCCACCGGAGGCGCGATGTCGGTGCGGTTCGCACCCCGGGTGGCCCAGCCCCCCGTGGGGGCCGGCGGGGACCGCACGGGCCAGGCCATCCGGTTCCCCGGCGACGTGGTGTGGACCGCCGCGAGCCGGTACGCCGGGGTGCTGCGCCTGGTGCCGCTGCGCACCGGCCTGGTGGACGTCACCTGGGCCAGGAACGTGCCGCCGTCGCACAACCGGGTCGCGGGAGGCATGAACGGCGCGGCGGGCCCGGCCGGTTCCGCCGCGCCTCCCGCCGGGCCCGGCAAGGGAGGAGGACACGGTGACTGACCCCGGCGCGCTGAAGATCGACTTTGTCGACGTGGACGGCGGTCTGCGCCAGTGGAAGGTGCTCGGCCGGCGCGAAGTGCCTGACGTACCGGGGTCCGGCATGACGCTCGCCGAGATCGAGGCGGAGGCGGAGTCCGGCCCGGTCCTCCTGGTGCAGAAATCCATCGGCCGTGAGGCCGATGACGCCGACCCCGGACTGTACGCACGCCTGGAGAACGAGGTGCGCGTCGGCCTGCTGCTGCGCCGCAGGTTCGGCGGGCCAGGCTACCCGGCCGAGCTGGCGCGGCTCGTCGGGTACGACGTGGACGGCGGCGAGCCGTTCGCGCTGTTCGAACGGTTCGTGGGGCCGTTCGCGGCGGAGGTCGCCGGACGGCTGCTGCTGGACGAGCAGCGGTCGTTCCAGACGAGCCTGCTGCGTGGCGTGCGCATGCTGGAACAGGTCGCCGTCGTGCACCGCGGCATCACGCCGTACAGCGTGCGGTGGGACGGCCACCGCGCGCAGCTCACCGACTTCGAGACGGCCGCGCCGGCGTTCCGGGTCAGGCGTGCCGCGGGGACCCGGCCGTGGGCCTCGCCGCAGCAGCGCGTGGGGGGAGGCGGGACGTGCGCGCGGGACGACGTGTGGAGCGCCGGCATGGTGATCTACCACATGTCCGTCGGCCTCGCCTCGGCCGCGGCCCTGGAACGCGACCCCGATCTCGGCCTGGTGGAGCCGCGCACCAAGGAACTGCTCACCGGGGTCTTCGCGCAGAAGGCCGTCCACCGGCCGCATCCGGTGGAGCTGCTGGGCCGGCTGAACGTCCAGGACCCGCTGCCTCCGCCGCCGGAGGAGCCGGACCGCGGGTTCAGGGAAGGCGGTCACCGGTTCGACGAGCTGATGCGGCAGAAGCACGGCACGGCGTACCGGCGGCCCCCGGAGCCCGCCGACCGGGTGGTGCGCGACGAGGACGAGCCGGAGCCCGAGGCCGCCGCGCACCGGGGGGAACCGACGATGCCGCGCCAGGCGCCTCCGCCGCCGCCACGGCCGGGGGCCGGCGCCGGCGTGGCCGTGGCCATAGTGATCACTTTGGTGGTCATCGGGGTGATCTTGTGGCTTCTAGGAGGTCTCGTTGGCTGACGACACGCGTGAGCGCGTCCGCTGCCCGGTGTGCCTGGACTCCTTCGTCTGGGCCAGCGACGGTTCCAATCTGTTCGAGCTCGATCCCGACCGGCTCGAATACCGTCCGATCGACCTCGCGGGCCTGCGCGACCCCCACAAGCGGGAGGTGCGGCTGCGTTCGGCCTTCCTGCTGTGCCCCAACCCGTCCGGCGACGTCGAGCCGCACTACCTGCCGGTGCTGTACGGCCGGTACCGCAGGCCGCTGGTGATCGGGCTGGTCGGGGGAAGCAGGACCGGCAAGACCCACCTGCTCGCCGCCATGCTCGGTGAGATCGAACGCGGGGGCCTCGGCGGCCACGGGCTGACGGCGGTGCCGCTCGACATGATCAGGCACGGACGGTTCTACCGGAACTTCGTGCAGCCCCTGTACCGCGGTCAGCGGCTCGGGTTCACCCCGCCGACCGACATGCCGGAGTTCGTGGACGCGCTCATCGTCAGCCGCACCGGGGAGACCGGCGGACATCCCGTGGCGTTCTTCGACATCTCCGGCGAGCAGCTCGCCAAGATCGGCAAAGGGGAGCGGTTCCTCGCGGCGGCCGACGGGTTGATCTTCGTGGTGGACCCTGAGCAGGCGCTGCGGCTGCCGGGCCTCGCCGACGACACCGGCGAGCTCGGCGACCCGGCGTTCAGCAACGTGCTCAACCAGCTCCACCGGCAGGACACGCTGCTCGACGTCCCCGCCGTGGTCGTCGTGAGCAAGAGCGACCGGCTGCGTTTCCTGCATCCCGCCGACCGCTGGCTCGCCGCCGCCACCCCCGGCCACCTGGACGCCGAGCTGCTGCGCATGGAGAGCCGCGACGTGTACGCGTTCCTCCACCAGCACGGCGCGCAGGGCTGGCTGCTTCCCGCCGCGCGCTGCCGCAGGGCCACGCTGCACTTCGCGTCCGCCACCGGCGGCAGGTCCACCGACCAGCGCTTCCCGCGTGGCGTACGGCCGCAGCGCGTGCTCAACCCGCTGATCGCGATGCTCGCCATGACCGGGGTCATCACCGGGGCCGAGGCCAAGGAGGTGGGCCGGTGAGCGCGGGGGAGGGGCTGGACTGGCTGGTCTTCGGCTGGGAACAGCAGGACGGCGGCCTCGGGCTGCTGAGGTCGTCCCTGCCTGCCGAGGAGCGGGAGTTCTGGGACCGGCAGCTGTTCACCCTGGTCGAGGTGCAGCGCGACGCCGGCGCCGCGTCCTCGCCGAGCCTGTGCCGGCTGGTGATCGACGGGGAACCCGTGGCTCTGCACCGGCACCCCACGTCCGATCCGGATCCGCGGCGGCGCATCCGCACGTACGCCTACAAAGGGGTGCCGTCGCTGCTGGGCCCGCGTGAGGTGCTCGGCGTGGCCGACTCCTGGCACACCCGCCTCCCCGACGCCGCCGAGGGGCCGCCGCTGTCCCCGGCCGCGCTGCTGACGCTGACCCCCGCCATCCAGGGAGCGCTGACCGACCGCGTACGCGGCGCCGAGCCCGGTGTCACCCCCTCCGCGCTGTCCCCGCTGGCCGCCGGCCTGCCGCGCCTGGTGGCCGAGGTGCTGCGCGACCCCGAGGCGATGTTCTCGTGCCGGCTCGCCGCCGGCGCCGACGCCAAGGTCGTCATGTGGGGCCTGCTGGACCTGCTCGACCGGGTCGTCGGCACCACCGGCGCCGGGTACTGGGCCTTCTCCACCGAGCAGAGCGACGACCTCGCCGCCGGCCTGCCGCGGTTCGTGTTCCTCGCCGAGTGGCCCTACAGCGCCAAGCAGTCACGGCACACCCGCGTGGACCTCGAACAGGAGCTTCGTCCCGGCGACCCGCACGACGAGGTCGCGGCCCGCCTCGTCGAGGCCTACCTCGGCGACCCCGCCGGGGTCGCCGAGCTGTGCCGCGCCGCCGGCCTGAGGGAACAGGCCCCCGGCGGACGCCAGGTCGCCGCACTCCTGAGGTACTTCCGCCGCCACCCGTACGGACTGTCCGCCACAAGACCCGAGCACGAGCCCGAGCAACAGCACTGGGACGACGAGGGGGACCTGCTCGCACCTCGTGACGACGAACACCTCGACGTTCTCGGCCCGGTCCCCTCCATGGCCCCCGGCCCGGACCCGGTCACCGAGCCCGCCGGCCAGGACGTCCCTCCTGACGCGGACCGGTCCGTCGACACGACCGGCGCGACCAAGGCCTACCTCTTCCGCACCGGACGTCCTCTGGTCAGGCCCCCGCGGTCGCGCAGGCCCTACGCCAGGGACGACGGCGAGCCCGATCTGCTGGAGTCGCCGGAACCCGCCGCGCCGCCTGCCGTACGGCACGGCGCGGCGCCTGACCCGCTCGGCGCGGACCGCACGTATGCCATGACGGTCCTGGTGAACGCGCTGCGGTTCGCGAGCGACGGCGACGAGCTGCGCTCCTACCTCCGCGCGTTCCCGGTCTCGGCCAGGGCCGACCCCGAGAACCGCGCCGTGCTGCGCGCCGCGATGGAGAAGTACGGCTGCTTCACCGAGCTGTTCACGCGCCTGCTGCCGGAGCAGGACGTCGAGCACACGCTGAAGCACGTGACGATGTGCGCCTTCCACGACGCCGACATGGCGGCCACCGACGCGTTCGCGTGCTCGGCCCGGCTCGCCGGCCGCCAGGACACCCCGTCCGCCGTGGTGACCAGGCTCATGGAGCTGGTGTCGTACACCGAGCCGGACCGGACCAGGGAATGGATGGACATCGCGGCCGGTGAACACGCGCGTTCCTCCGGGCCTCCGCAGCACGGCACCCCCGGCTTCCCGCCGGCGCCACAGCAGCGGCCGGACGACAGGCAGGTGGCCGTTCCGCTGCGGAAGGAGTCACGGTGGCGCCTGCGGCGGTCGTCCACGGGCCGCAAGCGGCCACCGCAGGCGTACAGCAACCGGGCCTCGGGGGTGGAGGGTCCCTGGGTGCCGGTCTTCATCGTGGTGGTCCTGCTCGCGCTCCTGGTCGTCGTGATCCTCACGCGGTGAGAGCGCGGGCCCCGGGACCATCCCCGAACTCCGGGGTGCCGCGGCGGGCCGTGCGGAACCTAGAATCCGCGAGGTCGGCAATGGAGACGGCGCGTGAGGGCGAGGTGGCCGTGGAGGTGGGGACACCGGTGTCGGCCACGACGCGCGTCACCGGGCCGTCGGGACGCACGGTCGAGATGACCGAGGGTGCGCGGCTGGTGTTCGGCAGGGGTGCCGACGCCGACCTCATGCTTCCCGGCGACCGGGGGCTGTCCCGCAGGGCCGGGGTGGTGACGGCGCTGCGCGACGGGGCCTGGGTGGCGAACATGAGCTGCACCCATGCGTTGTACGTCGAGACCGACGGCCACCGCATCCGGCTGCCGCGGCTGCGTGACGGCGACGAACCGGCCGGCGGGTGGTTCATGCGGTACGGCACGGCGCTGGTGGGGTCGGGGGCGATGCTCGACGACGGCCAGCCGCTGCGTGTCGTCGTCACCCCGCGCGAGGCGGAGCCGGACCTGCGCGCCGAGCACTCCGGGCCCGGCCAGGCCGGGGCCAAGGGGGACAGCACGCTGCTGCCGCTGTACCTGGACCCGATGACCAAACTGTTCCTCGTGGCCCTGCTGTGGTGCCGTCCGTGGCTGGTCGACCCGAGCCGCACCACGCCGCTGCCGCGCACCCCGGAGATCGCGCGCGCCGCGCTGGAGGTCACCGACGCCAGCTACGAGCTGGAACGGTTCACCACCGACCCGGCGTTCCGTGACCGGTTGTCGGCCAGGGTCGGCGAGCACATCAAGGTGCTCCGCCGCAAGATCATCGGCCGGGGCCTGGCCCGCGCGGGAAGCAGGCTGTCGGACGAGGTGGTGGTCGGCGTGCTCCTGGAACACGAGATCATCACGCTCACCGACCTGGCACGGCTGGACGACCCGGTGTGGTGCTCACGCCAGGAGGACCTGTGGTGGAGCGGCATGCCGTAGCGGCGCTACTGCGTGCTGACGCTGAACGCGGCCCGCGCGTCCGGACCCCCGCCGGACGCGCGGACCGTCACCTCGTGGCGACCCGGGGGAAGCCGGCCGGGGAAGAACTCCCGTTGCTGGTTGACGGCGTAGTTGAACGTGCCCTGCCGGTCCACCACCGGCATGATCGGCGAGGCCTTGCCGCCGTCCAGGTGGATCGACACGCGTCCGCCGGGGGGCCAGCCCCTGCCGTGCACCACGAACACCGTCCACCCGTCCCCCATCGGCTGGTTGACCAGGAGGCGCGGCTTGCCGCGGGACGACTCGGTGGCGCCGTGCGGCGCCGGCGGGTCACCTGGCGGCGGCCCCTGCGGGGGGCCGCTCCATTCGTACGGTGCGGCGCGCTGGCTGCTGAGCACCAAGCCGACGACCGTGCCGCCGAGCACCAGCGCGAGCACCACCGATAACGCGTACACCACCAGCTGCACAGGCCCGGCCACCCGGCGCGGCGCCGGTAAGGAGGCCCGGTCGTCGTCGCCGTCCCGCCGTGCCGTCGCGTCCGTCGGGCCTGATGGTGTCCCACCCGCACCGCTCGGCTCGTCCGGCTCCGAGCGCGAACCCGGCGGCACGTACGTCACCTCGTCCTCGTCGAGCGGCTTGACGTCACCGGGGTCCTCGAACGGCGCGTGCGCCGCCTGCCGGTACCGCTCGATCAGCCCGACCGCGCGCGGCGGCAGCGAGGCGGCCGAGAACGTGCGCTCCTCCTCGGCGGAGTGCCGTGCCATGTGGGTCAGCAGCCACCCCGCTGTGGGACGGAGGTCGGGGTCGCGCTCCAGGCACCAGCCGACCAGGTCCGTGAGGCCTTCGGGGAGTCCGCTCAGGTCAGGCGGCTCGGTGGCGAGGCGCACCAGGATCTCCGACATGGACCGGCCGGGGTACGGCGAGTGGCCGGTCGCGGCGAACAGCAGCGTGGAGCCGAGCGAGAAGATGTCGCTCGCCATGACGGCCTCACGGGTGTCGCGGGCCTGCTCGGGGGCCATGTACGCCGGGGTGCCGACCGCCTGCCGCGTCGCGGTGAGCGTCATGCGCTCGGCCGCGCGGGCCACCCCGAAGTCGATGACCCGCGGCCCGTCCAGCGACACCAGCACGTTGGCGGGCTTGAGGTCGCGGTGCACCAGCCCCACCGAGTGGATCGACTCCAGCGCCTCGGCGCACCCGGCGGCCAGCCACCGCACGGCCGGCACGGGAAGCGGCCCGCACAGCCGCACCAGCCGTTCCAGTGACGGCGCCGGAACGTACGCCGTCGCCAGCCACGGCACGTCGGCGTGCGCGTCGGCCGCCACCACCGACGCGGTGAAGATGCCGCTGACCCGCCGCGCCGCCGCCACCTCGTGCGCGAACCGCGCACGGAAGTCGTGGTCGTCCGCCAGGTCACTCCTGATCGTCTTCACCGCGACCAGCCGTCCCGCGAGGGACCGGCCGAGATAGACCCGTCCCATGGCCCCGGCGCCGAGCCGGCCGAGCAGCACATAGGTGCCGACCTGCCGGGGGTCCTGCCGGGATAACGGCTCAACAACCACGTGCCCCAACCCGCCTACTCCTGTCGACTACGGGAAACGCTTAGCCACCTCACTTTCATATCCTCAACCATCTCACTGGTCGTGCTATTCAGTGCACTTCACCAAAAATGCATGAATATCTGACAGGGTCACGCGAGGATGCCGCCGAGTTCGTCGCGGGTCACCTCACCGGGGCCGGTCGCGCCGCAGAGGGTGAGCGCGTTCTCCAGCTCGGTGCGCAGCAACGACAGCACGCGGCTCACGCCTGCCTCGCCGGCCGTGGCCAGACCCCACAGCACGGGCCGGCCGACCGCCACGGCGGTCGCGCCGAGCGCCAGGGCCTTCACCACGTCGGTGCCGCGCCGCACACCGCCGTCCAGCAGCAGCGGCACCCGGCCGGCCACGGCCTCGGCGACGGCGGGGAGCCGGTCCAGCGAGGCGGCGGCGGTGTCCAGTTGCCGTCCGCCGTGGTTGGACACGATGATCCCGTCCACGCCGTGCTCGACGGCGAGACGCGCGTCCAGGGGATGCAGCACGCCTTTGAGCAGCAGCGGCAGCGTGGTCATCGACCGCAGGCGGCCGATGTCGGCCCAGGAGATGTGCGGAGAGAGCACCACCTGGCGTACGTGGCCGCCTTCGCGCATGTTGGCGCAGTGCAGGTCCGGCGGCAGGTCGTGGAAGCCGTTGCGGTCGCCGCGCTCGTTGCGGCCGAGCGCGGGGGAGTCCACCGTGACCACCAGGGCCCGGCAGCCCGCCGCCTCGGCCCGGCGGACCAGCGACTCGGTGAACGCCATGTCGGGCTGCGGGTAGAGCTGGAACCACAGCGTGGCGCCGGTCGCCGCGATGTCCTCGATCGAGACGGTGGACAGCATCGCGGCGATCATGATGACCCCGGCCGACGCGGCGGCGCGCGCGGTGGCGGGCTCGCCTTCGGGCCAGGCCAGCCGGTGGAACGCGGTCGGCGCGAGCAGCACCGGCATGGCGGCGGGGGTGCCGAGCACGGTGGTCTCCAGCCGCGGCGGGCCGCCGCCGCGCAGCACCCGCGGCACCAGCATGCGGCGCCGGAACGCCGCCTCGTTGGCGGCGACGGTGAGCTCGTCCTGCGCGCCGCTCGCGAAGTAGTCGTAGTGCGCGGGGTCCAGCCGGTCACGCGCGGCCGTCTCGAAGTCGCGGACGTTGACCGGCCCGGGTGTCAGGTCCAGGGTCACGGGGTTCGCCGGGGGGTGAGGGTTACAGGGATGGCACCGTTACAGGGGATTCCACGGTGACCTTTATGCGCATATTTCCGGATATCTGGTCCCCGCACGGATGAGAGTAACATGATCGTTTTACTCGTCGTCTCGATTTGCGCAGTGACCCTCCCCTTCTGGCTCCCCGCCGCCGTGGTCGCGTTACGGGTACGGCTGTTCGCCAGGATCAACGGCACGGAAGGCATCGTCATCCCCGGCGACCTGGATGTGTCGCGTTTCATGGAGGTCTACTCCCACCCCGCCGCCAACGGCCGCAGCCGCGGCGCCGCGCTGTCCGACCTGTTCTGGTACTGGCTGTCCCCAGGAGCCGAGATCCACCAGGAACACCTCGAACCAGGCCCGCTGTACGACGAGGTGGCCCGCACCACCCGCCGCGTCCTCACCATGCCGAGCCACACCGCCGACCGCCTCGCGGTGGAGAGCGTCGAGGCCGCGTACGCCGGGAAGGCCGGGCTGGTGCGGTTACGCGACCAGCTCATGCCGGTGTGGGCTGAGTTCTACCACCGCGTGGTGTTCCAGACGCCGTGCCGGCCGGAGGTGCGGGACCTGATCGTGGCGAACGCCGCCGACGTGGCCGACGCGCTCAAATGCCGCACGCTACGGCACATGGACCGGCGCCTGCGGCTCACCGACCACCTCGAAGCATCACTCGGCGAGGTGCCGCACGTGCTTCCGATGCTGCTCGACCAACGGCAACGCGCGCTGTACCTGCACGGCACCTTCTTCACCACCGCCGTCGTGCAGAGCGCCGAGGCCAGTGCGCACGTGCTCATGGAACTCGCCAGGCACCCCGCGATCCAGCGGCACGCCGCGACCGACGACAAGCTGATGGAACACGTCATCGACGAGACGCTGCGCATGTACCCGCTGTTCGGCATCGCGCACCGCGTCACCTCGGCCGAGATCGGCCTGGACGACGGCACCGCCATCCCGGCGGGCTCGGTGGTGTGCTTCGACTACCTGGAGTACCAGCGCGCCGGCGGTGACGACCCCGGCCGGTTCGACCCCCACCGCCGCACCCGGCCCAACCACATCCCGTTCGGCGTCGCCGTGAACCGGCCCTGTCCCGCCTGGCACCTGGCACCGCTGACCGTCAGAGCCGTCGTGCGGGAGATCCTCACGCGGTACGACCTGCGCACGACCGCCGCGCACACCCGCTCGATCCCCAACCGCGGCCCGGCCGTCGCGACGCCGCGCGACGGCCGTCTCCGCCTGCGCCGCGCCAGACTGCTGTGGCTCGCCGTGCGCGACCGCTGGGAGGACGTCGGCCGCAGCCTCATTCAGCTCGTCCTCGGCACCTACATGGTGTGGGACGCGCGTCGTCTGCGGTTGTGCGAGCGCCACTTCGCCGAAGCCGGGCCGGACGCCGCCTGAGCGTCACGGCCGCCGTTCGTCCCACCAGGCCCGCACGGCGCGCACGACGGCCGCCGGGTCCTCCTCCTGCAGGTAGTGGCCGGCACGAGGCAGCAGCACCGTGCGATGGTCCGGGAAAGCGGCCTCCAGGCGCCGGCGCGCGGCGGCCGTGAAACCGATGTCGGCCTCACCCCACACGACGAGAGCGGGCTTGGCGGCCAGCGCCGCCAGCCCCGTCTCCACCTCACGCAGGAAACCGTGGCCGGCCGTGATGTGCCTCGGCAGCACATGCATGGGGGTGCGCGTGTCCGGGTCCGGGAACGGGCCCCGGTACGCCGCGAGCACCTCCGGGTCCAGCCGCCGCGTGCGCATCGCGCGCGGCACGAAGACGTTCACGAACACGTTGAACCTGCGGATCAGCGTCCGTCCGAGCGGGCCTCCCATCACGGCGGAGAACCACCGCTTGACCCGGTCGTCGCTCGGCCAGGCCCACGTGTTGCACACGACGAGACCGCGGACCAGCTCGGGGTGCCGTCCCGCGACCCACAACCCGATCGGCCCACCCCAGTCGTGCACCACCGGCACGAAACCCGCGAGGCCGAGACGGGACACGAACCCCTCCACCACCCGCGCCTGCTCACCGGGGGTGAACCCGTGTCCCGGCCGGGCCCGCGACAGGCCGTACCCGGGGTAGTCGAGCGCCACACAGCGGAAACGGTCCCGCAGACCCGCCACGATGTCGCGGTACAGGAACGACCAGGTGGGGTTGCCGTGCAGGAACAGGAGAACCGGGCCCTCACCCTCGTCGATGTAGTGCACGAGGTCGCCGTCGATCTCCACGAAGCGTGAGGTGAACGGATACAGCTCGGCGGACAGCCACCCGGGCCGGGGGGACACGCCGGCCGGCGGTGGCTGAGTGGACGGTCCCGGTGCGGCGGCGGGGGACCGGGAGGACGGGCCGGCCGGCGAGCCTGACGCGGGCCGGGGGGACGGCCCCTCGGAGGAGACGGGGCGGGTGGCGCCGGTCCGCGGGTCGCCGGACATCATCATGAGGTCAGCAGATTCCCAGGGAGTGGCCCATCTCGGCCGCCTCCGTGCGGTTGCGCGCACCCAGTTTCTGCAGCAGGTGCCTGATGTGGAACTCCACGGTGTGCTGCGTCAGGTACAACTCCTTGGCGATCTCGGCATTGGTGTGACCCTGCTTGATCAGCTCAAGTACCTGGTGCTGCCGGTCGGTCAATCGCGGCGCCTTCGGCATGGAACGCTGCCACCGCAGATACATCACATAGTCCACGATCTGCAGATCCAGCAACGCCGCGATGCGCAACGTGTCGAGCACCCGGTCCAGCGTCGAGTTGCACGCCAGGTACACCGTGCACCCCCGCCGTACCCACGCCTCGGCCCTGCCGCGGTCCTTCAACGCGCCGAGCATCGCGAGCCGCGCACCCGGAGCCATCACCTGGCACTTGGTGACCAACTCCGGCAGATCCTCCTCGCTCACCATCTGGCCGATCAGCAGCCAGTGCGGCTGCGCGCCACGCACCTGCCGGGGCAGCGACGTCAGGTCAGGGGTGCTGCGGGTGACCAGCGTGTCGCGAAACCAGAAATCCTGGCCCCGGACGTGTTCCGGCCCCGTCGCACGGCTGGAGGCCGCCTCCAGCGCCTGCCAGCCGCCGATGAGGAACACCCGCTGGCCGGCGAGCCTGCGGCGGTTCCTCGCGTCGGGGGATGATTTCTCCTTGACCAGAGTTTCTGTGGGAGGCATGCGGCTTCCTTTCCCCTAGGCACGACCCGGCACCCGACGATCATCGTGTTGACGTGCCTCGCCTGTGGTTCGGCGTGAGGCGACGCAGGGATGACCCCGGCGACCCGCGGTGGCGGTCGCGTAATGACGTGGTCAAGGTGAGTTGTTTCATCAGTGTTACCGCTGAATTCGAGTCGCTATATTCACGGATCATACTCTCACGGCAACTACTTAGGAACCTTAACTTCTCTTAGTAACCGCCGTTAACGGAAACGACTCGTCCGGTCGTCACGCTTTGTCGTCCCCGTGTCACCGGGCTCTAGCCCTCCCAGGTCAGGGGCAGCCGCCGGATGCCGAACAGGAAGCGAGGAGCCGACGTATCGGCGTCCACGTCCCGGGTCAGCCACTTTCCCGGGAAACGCCGTAGCATTTCGGACACGACTATTGTCGCCTCAAGGCGTGCTAAAGGAGCCCCCAGGCAATAATGGATTCCGTGGCCGAACGCGAGGCCCCGGCCGGTGGGTCGTTGAATATCGAACCTGTCGGGCTGCGGGAACTCCGCCTCGTCGCGGTTCGCCGACCCGATGAACGGAAATACGGTGTCCCCGGCCTTGATCCTGCGGCCGTGCAGTTCCACGTCGGCGACCGCGAACCGCAGCACCGACTGCACGGGGGAGGCGTACCGCAGCACCTCGTCGACGACCCTCGGCACCGGTGCGCAGTCGTCCCGCCGTGCCAGGTCCAGCAACCCGGGGACGGTCTCCAGGCAGTACACCGTGTTGGCGATCAGGCTCGTCGTCGTCTCGTGTCCCGCGATGAGCATGAGCGCGCAGAAGTTCAGCAACTGCCGCTCCGTCAGCCGTTCACCCTGGCTCTCCGCCGCCAGCAGCCGGCTGATCAGATCGTCACCCGGCGTTCTCCTGCGGTCGGCCAGCACACCGGCGAAGAACTCACGCATCGCGTCGATCTCCGCGTCCGCGCCGACGTCAGCGACGCCGCTGCCACCCGACACCACGGCGTTCGACCACCGCCGGAACTCCGCCGACCGCTCGGCCGGCACCCCGAGCATCTCCATGACGATCCTGATCGGCAGCGGATAAGCGACGTCCGCCACCACCTCCATCTCCCCGTCCTGAGCCACCGCGTCGAGCAGCTCGTCGCACAGCAGCCGCACCCGCGGCTCCATGCGCTCCACCACCCGCGGCGTGAACGCCTGGTTCACCAGCCCGCGCAACATCCGGTGCCGCGCGCCGTCGGCCCGCGCCATCGTGTCCTCACCCGGGTCGTACACATCCACCGGCGGCCGCCGGAACGCCGGCCGGTCCGACTGGAACGTCGCCGGATCCGACAGGATGGCCCGCACGTCCTCGTACCGGAGCACGTGCCAGGCATTGAACACGTCGTCCCGGAACACCGGGTTCGCCGTGCGCATCTCGCGGTACCAGTCATAGATCGCGAGCGGAGAGCTACTGTCATGCATCAACATGTGCGGACCCCGTCGTCACTGTCGCCACGGCGTCCCGGCACCGCGACGACGCCTGCGGTGTGACTGTGACAGTGCCATGAAGGACAAGTGCCGCATACTGCTGGAATCCTTAGTACTTAGCGCCTCACCAGCACATACCTGGACTGATCAGCGCATTCACCCCTAATGATCTGCGAGACTCCCCCTATCCCCGACCCCCTCGAAAGCGCGGCGGAGGAACTCGTGACCACCAACTCGCTCCCCCCTGCCTCAGAACAGGCATCCGACGCGAACACCATCCCCGACGCCGTACCGGACACCATCCCCGAGGCCGTACCGAACACCGTCCCCGGCGCCGTTTCAAAGGCCGTCACCGAGGCCATGCCGTACGCCGTCCCCGCCGCCGCTTCTGAAACCGTCCCGGACGCCAGCGCCGAAGTGGCCCGTCTCACCGACGCCATCTGGCCGCACGCCGTCCGCGCCGCCGCGACCCTCCACCTCGCCGACCACATAGCCGAAGGCGGCGGCGACGTGACGCGGCTCGCGGCCCGCGCGGAACTCGACCCCGACGCTCTGGAACGCCTCCTCGCCTACCTGTCCTCCCACGGCGTCTTCCACCGCACCGCACCGGGCCACTACGACCTCAACCCGGCCGCGACCCTCCTCCTCGACACCCATCCCTCCTTCCTCCGCACCCGCCTCGACCAGAACGGCCTCGCCGGCCGCCTCGACCGCGCCGCCACCCACCTCGTGGACGCCATCCGCACCGGCGAACCCGTCTACGAATCCGTCTACGGCCGCCCCTACTACGAGGACATCGCCGCCGACCCCCGCCTCCTCGCCGAATTCGACGGCTTCGCGCGCTGGTACACCTCCCGCTCCGTCCCCGACGTCCTCGCGGCCTACGACTGGTCCAGCGTCAAGACGATGGTCGACGTAGGCGGCGGCTCCGGCATGCTCCTCACCCACCTCCTGAAAGCCAACCCCCACCTCCACGGCACCCTGGTCGACCTCCCCCCCAACGCCGCCGAGGCCCGGAAATCCTTCGAAGCAGAAGGCCTGACAACACGCGCCGAAGCCATAGGCGGCAGCTTCTTCGACCCCCTCCCCGAAGCCCGCGACATCTACCTCCTCAGCGGCGTCCTCATCGACTGGAACGACCGCTCCGCCACCGAAATCCTCCGCCGCTGCGCCGAAGCCTGCACCGAAACCAGTCGCGTCCTCGTAGCCGAACAATGGGAACCCGACGAATCCGCCTACACCGACGAAGACCTCAGAATCCTCATCCTCGTAGGCGGCCGAGTCCGCCCCCCCACCCACCTCGCCAAAATAGCCACCCCCGCCGGCCTCACCATCCGCTCGACCCACACCAACCCCCGCGGCCTCCACCTGGTGGAACTCGAACCAGCGACACCCTCCACCTGAACGCACGGGAGAACGTCTCACGTCTGCCGGGAGCGCTTCGCTCCACCGGCACAGCGCGGTACGGCACCTGATGCTGGCATCCATCAGAGGGACGTCATAAGCTGTTTCGTGCAGAGACTGTGCACCAAGACGTAGATGACGGGGTGGCGAATCCTGTCTCGGAGGGGGTCCAGGGTGCTGATCCGTTTCCGGCTGGCGAACCACCGGTCCATTCGAGACGAGCACGAGCTGTCACTGATCGCGACTGAGTTCGACGAGGGTGCGGCGCGCAGGACTGGTCTCCGGTACCGAGGACAGGACGTCTCGGCGCAACCCGTACTCGGTGTCTTCGGAGCCAACGCGTCGGGGAAGTCCAATCTCCTCAGTGGGTTCCAGCTCATGCGTGACGCGGTGCAGAACTCTTTCGCGGACTGGGCCAAAGCACCCGACCTTGTCCCCAGGCAGCCCTTCAAGCTGGACTCCGTGTGCCGCGAGGAGACGAGCCTCTTCGAAGTGGACCTTGTGCTGGGCCGCGATCCCGTCCGCTACACCTACGGCTTCGAGTTGTCGGACGCGCGGGTGGAGGCGGAGTGGCTGCATGCGTATCCGCATGGCCGCCGGAATGTCTGGTTCGACCGAGAGGCGGGCCGTCCGGAGTCGGAAGGCGGAGAGTTCATCTTCAGAGGAGAGGGGTTCAGAGGAGAACGTGAGCCGCTGGTCAAGCTGACTCGTCCGAACGCTCTGTTCCTGTCCGTAGGCGCGACACTTAACCATCCGCAGTTGTCGGCGATACACAGATGGTTTCTCGACAACCTCTGGCTGGTGACACCAGGAATGGATCTCAGCGCTCGGGTGCGCTGGACTCACGAGCTTCTGACAGGCGTAGATTCCGCCGAGCACTCTCAGCGGATCGTCCGGTTGCTGAGATCGGCCGACTTGGGAGTCACTCGCCTTGACCTGGACCCCAAGACCGGTGAGATCAGGCTGTGGCACCGTACGTCGGACGGTGGCGAGGTACCACTGGATTTCCGGACGGAGGAGTCTCTCGGCACTCATGCCTGGTTCGCCTTCCTGGGACCCATGCTGACGGTGCTGGACCAGGGATCCGTTCTGCTGGTGGACGAACTGGATTCAAGCCTGCACCCCACACTCGCGGCCGAAGTCGTACGTGTCTTCCAAGACCCGGCGTCCAACCCACGGGGTGCGCAGTTGATCTTCACCACGCACGACGCGACGCTCCTTGGTAGCGAGGTGCTCGACCGTCCGCTCAACCGCGACCAGGTATGGATGACCGTGAAGCGACGGTCGGGAGAGAGTGAACTGTATCCGCTGGTGGCCGCCAAGCCACGCAAGGAGGAGAACCTCGAGCGCGGTTATCTGCGCGGCCGTTACGGTGGGGTCCCACGGGTGACCGCGGGGGAGATCGTCCGTGAAATGTCCCGGCAAGAGGCCAAGGCGACGGCGTGAGTCGAGCGGGAAAGGAACAGGGAAGGCGGCGAAGGCGCGGGAGCGTGGAAGACGAACGGCCGCTGACCTCAAGACTCAGCCGTCACTCCCGGCAAGTACAGGTGCTGTACGTGGCCTGCGAAGGTGAATCCACCGAACCCGACTATCTGCAGTATCTGAACGAACACTTCGGAGACGGCGATGGTCAAGGAAGGCGACCTTTCCGTATACAGCCGGTCTATCGCAGAAACGGGTGGACTCCTTCCGCAGCCGTCGAAGCCGCAAGGAAGGCAGCGGGCGAGGACGAGGCATGGGCCCTTTTCGATCGTGACCAGTGGGAGGATATCCCGCATGCGATCAAGGACGCGGCCGAGTCAAGGATCGAGCTGGCGTTCTCGCACCCGTCATTCGACCTGTGGCTGCTCCTGCACTTCCAGGCGTTCGGAGGCGCTCAGAGCGGTAGCAGCACGCTCGTGGTCGAGAAGTTGCGACAGGCCAGGGGAGCGGACGCCTTCAAGGACTACGACAAACGGGGTGACAAGAGCGTCAAGGGTGCTCGGCGTGACGCCTTGACGGGGCGGGAGGCCCAGGCGGTGGCGAACGCCAGGAGACTGGTCGCGTCCTGCACGCATGGGCTCTGCGACCCCGGCCAGGCGCAGACGAAACCACCCGGCGAAGATGCCGCCTCCCACTCTCCCCAAGAGTGGGCCGCTCGATCCGGACATGCCGTGGACTGTCCCGTTCTCCAGCGTGATCCCTCCACCGATGTATGGCGTCTACTGGTCAGGCTGGGGATTGTGGCCCCCGGGCCAGGAACACCCCGGCGCAGTGGCCGGCGTTCCTGAGCGGGAAACGGCCCTCGCTTCGCTCGGACTGTGTTTTCTGGGGCTCTCGCCCCAGACCCCGAGGCAGGGGCTCCGCCCCAATGCCGGGAAGTTAGGCGGCGAGGGTGAGTGTCAAGGGGCTGCGGATGGTGATGGTGTAGCTGGCGGTTTTGGGTTTGGGGTCGGGGTGTGTTTGTCGGAAGGGGTAGCGGACTTTGGGACGGTTTTTGACGCGTGGGCTGGTCCTTGGGCGTCGGGTTGCGGGCATGGGCCGGTTGGTGAGCATGGTGAGGGTGTAGGCCCAGTCCTGGGGGGCGTGGCGGGGCTGGGTGCCGTGTGGGTGATGATGGTGTCGCGGGTGGTGTGCAGGGTGGTGGTGAAGCTGATCTGGTCGGGGTCCAGGCCGGTGTCCAGGGCGGCGTGGCAGGCCAGGCGGCGTAGCAGGTGGTGGGTGAGCAGCAGGGCGTAGAACTCCTGGACGATGCCGGGGACGGTGCGTGATCGCAGGGGTCGCAGTGATCCTTTGTGGATGGCTTTGAGGCCGTATAACGCGGTTTCGATCTCCCAGCGCTGGTGGTAGCAGGCCACAAGGTCGGCGGCGGGGTGGGTGCGGTGGTCCAGCAGGGTGGTCATGAGCTTGTAGGTCTGGTGGCGTGTGGTGCCGTCGGCGAGGGTCACGGTGATGGTGGCCTCGATGATGCGCACCATCTCGCGCAGGTGCCGTTCGTGCTTGTGGCCGCGGCGC
This sequence comes from Sphaerisporangium rubeum, assembly GCF_014207705.1. Lineage (NCBI taxonomy): Bacteria > Bacillati > Actinomycetota > Actinomycetes > Streptosporangiales > Streptosporangiaceae > Sphaerisporangium > Sphaerisporangium rubeum. Next base: position 5,107,007 of record NZ_JACHIU010000001.1, on the reverse strand, counting down.
ATGGCCAGGTAGGACCCATCGGGGAGGTGTGCGATCACGGTGGGGGCCAAGGTAGCGGTGGCGCGCCACAAAAGGTGGGCCCCGGTCTGGCGGGCCGACCGCCACAGCCCAAGACCGATGAACCGGCGATCGGCAAGCAGCAGCATCCCCGGCGCAAGAGCGCCCAGCATCCGTTCCACCAATGCCGACTCACTCGTGCGGCAATGCCCGAACACCGCGTCCATGACGGCCCGGGTCCCGCACTCGATGGTGAGCGCGAACGCCATCTGCGGCGCACCCTCGCGCCCGCTGCCGTGCACCGGAGCCCCGAACTCCTTACGCACCGCCGCCTCATCGGCCAGATCCAGCGTGGAACCGTCCCAGGCCACCAGCCGCAACCCCCGCCACCACACCCCCGGCGTCGCAACCGGGGCAACCGGACCGCGCAGCCGATCGAACAACATCCGTACCGGCGCCTCACCCAGCCGTGCTCTGGCCTGACGCAACGCCGCCGCCGACGGCACCCCCACCCCCCGCACCGAACAACACAACGCCCGCCACACCCCTGCATACCCCCGCTCCGGGAACAAGGTCATCGCCAAGACGAAAAACACCACCACCCGTGCAGGCAACACCCGCACCCGCCGCTCACCTCGCCGGCACTCCACAAGCACCTCATCCACCAACTCCACCGGCACCCCGTCACTCAGCACCCCAAGATGCGCCGGAGCCCACACACACCCACCCACCGGCATGACACACTCACACACACGGAGCTCCTGCCTACGAACGAGATCTTGGTCGATCAACGTTCTAGCAGGAGCTCCATCCTCATCTCAGCGCTATTGACAACCAACCCCCCGCCTTAACTTCCCGGCATTGGGGCTCCGCCCCCGCACCCCCGCACCCGGCGACATGGCCGACTTGGCCGATCTGGACGAGGTGTGTCGCGTTGCCGTCGCGTGCCGGTCGTGCGAGGCTACGCGGCCGGGTCACGTTGGAGGTCGGGGGAGCAGTGCGCGAGGTCGAGGTCAAGTACCACGTGCAGGACCGTGATGCCTTGCTCGTCGCGCTCAAGGCACGCGGCATCGATCTGAGCGCACCGGTCACCCAGGACGACCAGGCCTACGCACCCGTGACCTGGTCCTACGGAGACAGCAAGCTCGGCGTGTCCTTCGTGCGCCTGCGCACCGTGGACGGAAACCACACCTTCACCCTCAAGCGTCCCGCCGAGAACGCGCTTTCGTGCGATGAGTACGAAACGGGGGTAGCCGACCGCGAACAGATGCACAGCGCCATCCTGGCGATGGGCTTCCGCGCCACCGTGCGCATCACCAAGGTGCGCCGCACAGCCACATTGCCGGACCTGGAGCTGTGTGTCGACGAAGTAGCCGGCCTCGGCACGTTCCTCGAACTCGAACGCATGGTCTCCGACGGTGTGGCGGGTGACGCGGTACAGGCGGAGTTGGCGGCGTTCGTCGCCTCACTGGATGTCGAAGCCGTCCGCACGGACGAGACGTACGACTCATTGGTACGCGCAGCCTCCCGCGAGGCCGTCGTTGACTCGCGAGGGACCCCTGGCTCCGGTCTGGATCAGGATCCTCGAAGCGCCTGCTCGGATGTGCTCCGGCTATGGTGATCACGACCTGTCTCGCCTTGAGAGGAGTCGCCAGGCGCTATGGCTTCCATCCGCCACGACATTGTGATCGACTCGTCCCCCGAGCACATCTGGGACGTGCTGCGCGACGTCGGCGCCGTGCATGAGCGCCTGCTGCCTGGCCGCGTCACCGGTACCCGGCTTGAGGGTGACCAGCGGTTTCTGACCTTTCCGGATGGCCACGTGGTCCGTGAGCTGATCGTCGCGGTGGACGACGAGCTTCGCCGCCTGGCCTACTCCGTCGTCGAGGGTGCGCGGCCGGCGATCGAGTACCACCATGCGTCATTCGAAGTCCGCTCTGAGGGTGACCAGACGGGCCGGTTGATCTGGACCACGGACGTCTTGCCGGACGTGCTGGCGGCCGAGATCCGGATTCGGGTCGAACGTGGCGCGGTGGAGATGAAGCAGGCGATCGAGGCGGGGGCAGGTGGCTGAACCGCCGGCCTGTACGCATGACCTCTGCACCTCGACCTGTACCCGGCTCCGCACGGGACGCCGTGGGCCGACGACCATCAGTGATCCGGCATCCTCCTGGTAGTCGGATACCGCTGGGTGGCCGGTCGCGGGTTGCGTGGGTCAGGGGGCCTGCCGGGGTGAGGCAGTGCCGGTGTGCGCATGTGGTGTGGGTCGTTCGGGGTGGTTCTTGTACTCGGTCTGGAGCCAGACGGTTCGGCCGGTGGGGTCCTGGCGTACTCCCCAGCGGGTGGCGAGGGTTTGGACGATGCGGAGGCCTCGGCCGCCTTCGGACCACTCGTCGTCGCGGATGTGGGGGTATTCGTCGCCGCCGGCCTCGGTGACTTCTATGTGGATGAAGTCGTGGCAGTCGGCGAGGGACAGGGTGATCTTTCCTCCGTTCTTGGTATCGGAGTGGATTATTGCATTGGTCACTATTTCGGACACCAGCAGGGTCGCGGTGTCGAGTGCGGGGTGGCTGTCGGTCAGTTTCTTCCGTACGACGGCGCGAGACATGACGCGGGTACGCGCGGAAGCTCTATCGTTCAAACAGTCGCTCCGGCTCATTGAGGAAGAGGTGCACACAATTGGGTGACCTTCAATACGCACAATGGCGCAAGAGCACCTACAGCACAGACAACGGCAACTGTGTGGAGGTCACGGCGAATCTTCCGGGGCTGGTCGCGGTCAGGGACAGCAAGGTTCCGGCCGGTCCGGTCCTGGTGGTCATTCCGGCGCAGTGGTCGATGTTCCTGAGCGGGCTGAAAGGTGGGTGACCTTCGGTACATGAAGTGGCGCAAGAGCACCTACAGCACACACGACGGTAACTGTGTGGAGGTCGCGGTGAATCTGCTGGGACTGGTCGCCGTCAGGGACAGCAAGGTTCCGGCCGGTCCGGCTCTGGTGGTCGCTCCGGCGCAGTGGTCGGCGTTCCTGAGCGGGCTCAAGGACGGTACGCCGGGGGTTTGAGCGCCGGTACTTCCGGGTGACCGCACAGATGTACCACCGGGTTACCGTGCGAAACGGCTCCGACACCGCCTTCCATGCGTGGTGCGAAATGGCTCCGGCACCACCCTCGTTGAGAGTGGTGCCGGAGATTCACGCGGTTGTCGGTGACCTTACGTCACGTGCGCAGGGTCCAGCGCTGGTTGGTGCCGCCGTTGCAGGACCACAGGATGAGTTTGGTGCCGTTGGCGGTGCCGGCGCCGTTGGCGTCGAGGCAGAGGTTGGACTGGACGCCGGTGATGGTGCCGTTGGAGTTGAGGTTCCACTGCTGGTTGGTCTGGTTGTTGCAGTCCCAGATGATGACCTGGGTGCCGTTCGAGGTGCCCTGGTTGTTGGCGTCGAGGCACTTGTTGCCGAAGACCTGGAGCTGCTTGCCGGAGGTGTAGGTGAAGCGCTGGCTGGTGCCGCCGTTGCAGTCCCACAGCTGGGCCTGTGCGCCGTTGGTGGCGGCGCCACCGGTGATGTCGACGCAGCGGTTGGACTGTGCGCCGAGGATCGTGCCGGCCTGGCCGCCGGGGTTGCTGCCGCCGTTGCCCTGCCGGACGAGGGACTTGGACTCGGCGGAGCGGTTGCCTTGAGCGTCTACGACGTAGAGGCGGTACTCGCCGTTGGTGGCGGGGACGGCGATGGAGGTCGCGTTTCCGGCTGCTCGGGTCATCGTGTTGCCGGCGGTGAAGGACGTCGTTCCCAGGGGTGCGAGCCAGACCGACTTGTTCGCGTCGCCGAGGCTGCGGATGGGGATCGACGTCACGCCGCTGCCGACGGCGACGCTGGCGGGAAGCGCGTAGTCCTGCTGGGAGAAGAGGTTCTGCGGGATGATGTTCCGGTACGCGTCCTCCAGGCCGGAGTTCACGGCGATGGAGTACGCCTGCGTCGGCCAGACGTAGTCCGAGGACACGATGATGTCCTGGATCGTGCTGTTCGGCAGGTTCTTGTTGGAGACCTTGTTGATGGGGCCGTAGGTGTTCGTGACGCTCAAATCGTGCTTACGGCCGAAGTCGTCGGAGTTGAGCATCCAGGTGACGTTCTTGTCGATGCTCAGGACGTTGTCGCGGAACGTGATGTACGCCGAGCCCTCGTCGGGGTGGAGTCCGTACTTGTGACCGGACGGCACGCCTTGCAGGTAGTTGTTGGTGATCATCGTGCCGGGCTGGCTGCCGAGCGTGTAGATCGGGGCCGTGTCGCTGAGGCGCTGCACCGTGTCGATGATGTGGTTGTAGCTGATGTTGTTGTTCTTCGCCGTGGTGGTGGGCCGGTTCGGCGCGATCGAGCCGGACGAGCCGTCGAAGTTCCACCAGCCCCAGCCGAGCGTGATGCCGGACCACGGGGCCTTCTCGATGCGGTTGCGCTGGATGGTCAGGCCGTCGGCGAAGTACGCCGTGATGGGGCTGTGGCCGTTGAACAGCACGGCGCTGTCGTAGATGTAGTTGTTCTTGATCTCGATGTTCTTGGGTGCGCCTTCGACCGCGACCGGGTACTTCTCGCGGTTCGACGAGGTGTAGTCACCGATGAAGACGTGCTGGGGGTGACCGACGACGATCGCGGATCCGGCGATGTCGTTGGTGAAGTTCCCGATCAGCTGCGTGTTCACCACGTCGTTGGCCATGGTGATGCCGTCGACGCCGGTGTGCTGCACGCGGTTGCCCTGCAGCAGCAGCCCGTCGGCGTTCTCGATCTGGATGGCGCCGGGTGCCATGTCCACGTTGCGGTAGTAGTAGACGTGGAAGTTCTGCTTGGCGTACGCCTGCGCGCCGAGGTTGCCCTGCTGGGCCTGCTTGAACGCCGAGCCGGCCACGTTGAACAGGTTCCAGTCGGAGTGCTGCACCGTGAGGCCGGTGAAGGTGATGTTCCGCACGCGGCTGCTGGTGGAGGTGCCGGCGACCTTGAGGAGGGTCGACACGTTGTTCGGCGCGAAGACCGACGCGGTGGACATGTTCTCCGAGCTCGACTTGTAGTAGTACAGCGTCTTGCTCGTCTTGTCGAAGAAGAACTCGCCAGGGGTGTCCAGGAACTCGTAGGCGTTCATCAGCTTGTGGCTGCCGTTGATCTGCGCGTTGCCGTTGAAGGCACCCTGCGCGATCGCCGCACCCGGCTGCTGGTACTGCGCGATGCGGTTCGACCCGTCGGAGGTGACCTGCCGGACCGCCACGATGGCCGTGGTCCAGGTCGTCCCCGTCTCGATCTCGATGTCGTCCTGGTTGTTCGGGATGGCGGGGAAGTCGTTCAGGCTGTACTTGGCCCCCGCGCACTGCGACCCGGACTCCCAGGCCCAGGCCGCCTGCCCCGCGGTGATGTTGTAGGTCCCGTAGCACCCGGCCGAGTTCACCGTCTTCGTCGCCATGACCGCGCGCTTGTCGTTGACGTACAGCGCACGGAGCTTGTTGCTCCGGTTCAGCGGCGCCTTCCAGATGTTGCCGCTGTGCTGCGTCCACCCGGTCACCTGGACGCCGCCGTTGAGCACCGGCGTCTCGTTCTGGTAGGCGGAGTAGATGACCCGGTACCCGTTCGTGCCGGAGTCGGCCGTCGTGAAGTCGACCGTGCTGCTGATCGGATAGTCGCCACCGCGGAGGTACACGTAGATGTCGCCGGACATGCTGCCGTTGACCGTGCGGACGACGTCCCTTGCGCGCTGCACCGTCCGGAACGGCGACGCGAGCGTCCCGGGGTTGGAGTCGTTGCCGTCGGGGGCGACGTAGTAGGTCGCCTGGACCGCCGCCGAGGCCGGGCTGCTCCCCGCGAAGACCGGCAGCGCGACGGCGGCGACGAACACCGCGAGCGCTGCTAACGCCTTCCCGAGGGTGGACAGGGCTGACTTCACGCTCTGTTCCTTTCGCTGGTTCGGCCTGAGCAGGCTCGTCGTCGGTGCGGCCGAACATCGTTGACACGGCATGGCGTTACCGCTCTGTGACGTATGACGTATGCCGACTGATGTGTGCGTGTAATGTCGCATTAACAGAGATGTCTCGCAACAGTCCACGGAGGGTGGGAAGCGCGCCTTCGCTCACCCCGCGGCCGGGACTCCGGTTGATCTTCGGCGACGTGGTCGGCACGCCGCGGATCACGGCCGGCCCGCGCCGGTCGTACGCACGGTGTCACCCCACGGGTCGTGACACCGTACCGCCAGGTCAGAGGCGGATATCGCTGTTACCGCTCCGGTTCGCGGCGGCCCGGCGCGGGGCTTCCAGACGGTCTCCGCGGCGCCTCGGAGCTTCGGTGGATCGGCGTACGCACCGCGCGGGCCACAGGAGGTGACCGCTTCTGTGAGCGGCCGTGAATCACATGCGCGATGCAACTTTCATGAGTGACGCGGACCCGCCGGGAACGGCCGACGACGAAGCGGGCCCGCGATCATCTGTGTGATCGCGGGCCCGGCCGTAGGGAGGGTGTCAGGTCAGTGGGTGCGATAGCGCGACAGGGCCTGGAGTGCGTAGCCGTTGACCATGGAGTGGCACCAGTACGTGAGGCCGTTGTAGTAGTAGCCGACCTGGCCGCCGGGCCAGAGGCCGTCTTCGCGCTGGTTCTTCAGGAGCCAGTGGATGCCGTTCCTCACGGTGGGGGTGGCGGCCTGGCCGGCGGCGGTGAGAGCCAGGACGGACCAGGAGGTCTCCTCGGCGGTGGGGGGAAGGCCGGCGCCGTCGCCCCAGCCGCCGTCGGGGGACTGGTGGGTCTGGAGCCAGTGGGTGCAGGCCCGGGCCACGGGGTGGTCGGACAGACCCAGGTGGCTCAGCGCGTCGAGGACTCTGGCGGTGCCTGAGGTGTGGTCGCGGAACCAGACGCAGGAGAAGGAGCCGTCGGGGTTCTGGGCTTTGGCGAGCCAGCGGACGGCGCGGTCGAGGTGGTGCTCGCGGGAGTCCAGGCGGTTGAGGGCCAGGATGGCGTGGGAGGTGAGGGCCGAGCATGGCGCGTCGAACATGGTGCGGCCGTTGCGGATGAAGCAGCCCCAGGAGCCGTTGGTGTTGCGCATGGCGTGGAGCCAGTCGACTCCCATGGCCACATGGGGGTCGGTGGGGGGGACGCCGGCGCCGGCCAGGGTGTACAGGGCCAGGGAGGTGTCGTCCACGTCGGGCCAGGAGCTCGGCATGCCCCAGCCCCAGCCGCCTGGGGGGCAGCCGGTGGCGGGGAGGCCGGTCTGGCGCTGGGAGGCTTTGATCCAGTCGATGGTGGGGAGCAGGCGGTCGTCGTCGCCGAGGCCGGCTTCCTGCATGCCTTGGGTGATGTAGCAGGTGCCGGACAGTTCCAGGTCGCGGTCGATGGGCCAGGAGCCGTCGGGCCGTACGGCGTTCCGCATGTACCTGAGGTACTTGGTCACGAGGTCGTCGCCTACGCCGGCGAGGCCGAGGCCGAAGACGATGAGGGCCACCATGAAGGCGGACTCCTCGGAGCCGCCGTCGGGGCCTTCGAACTCGGCCAGTTCGCGAAGGTACTCCAGGGTGCGGCGTTCGGCCACGCGGTTGACGGCGGTGCGCACGCGGCCGTGGGTGCGGGTGCGGACCTGCATGATGGCCCACGCGTAGACGCCGGGGAGGATGAACGAGACGCGCTGGTGGAGGCGGTGGGGGATGAGGGAGATCTCGATGGGGATGCGTTTCACGCGATCGGGGTCGTACAGGCCGGCGAAGGCCAGGTAGACGCGCACGATGACGTTGAGGGTGGTGACGCGCAGGTCTTCCAGGGCCGCGCGGCCGCCGTTGCGTTCCAGCCAGTCGGTGGCGCGCGTGATGGCGTCCACGCGGTCGGGCCGTACGGTCCTGAGCGCGGAGACGGCTATGCCGGTGCCGTTGAACGTGGAAGGGCCGCCGGGGACGTCGGCCCAGCCGCCGTCCTCGTTCTGCTCGGCGAGCAGCCACTCGGCGCCGCGTTCGACGAGCGTGGCGTCGGACAGGTCGCCGGCGACGTGGAAGGCGATCAGGACGGCGGCGGTGGACACGGCCGAGGACGGCAGGTAGCCCTCCCAGGAGCCGTCGGCGCGCTGCGCGTCCCAGAGGGCTTTGACCGCGCCTGCCACGCCGCCTTCTACGTCGAAGTGGGGACCGGTGGTGATGATTTCGGAGCCCATGCGTCTTTCCTCCGGGTGGGGGTGGCTGCGGTGCCGACTGGGGGCCGAGAGGTGGCGGTCAGGTGGCCGCGGTGCCGAACTCGTATCTGGAGCGCATTCTCGACTGGAGGAGGACCGTGACGAGGAGGGCCGGTACGGCGGTGGCGAGGGTCGCGGCGGGGCCGGCGGTGAGGCCGATGAAGGCGCCGGCGAGCAGGACGCGTTCGGCGACGAGGATCGCGTGGGCCCGCAGGGCCACCGGGGGTGGCATGGGGTCGGGTGCGCGGGTCAGCAACGTGATGGCCCACACCGCGAGCACGGCGCACAGGCCGAGGACCGTCCAGTAGGTGGCGGTGCCGGACGCCGGGGTGGGGAGGAGGGACGGGACGCCTGCCGCGAGGGCCACCCACAGCGCGGTGAACGCGATGACCACGCGGATGGCGGGCCGTGCGCCGCGCCGCACCGGGAAGGTCTCGTATCCGGCGGCACGGTCGCCGCCTATGTCGCGCAGCGTCCCGACAAGGTTGGACTGGCTGTCGTGCAGCAGGAAGACCGCCGCGACCGGCCAGATGTGCCGAGCGGGGTACGGCGCCGTCGCCATCGCGCCGAACAGCAAGGCGAAGGCGGTGAGGGAACCACGGACCAGGTTGCCGCCGAGGCCACGGGCCTTGAGCAGCAGGCTGTAGACGAGACCTCCGGCGAGGGCCGCGGCGACGAGCACGAGGGTGCGCCAGTTGAGCAGCAGCGCGTACGCGCCGCCTGCGACGGTGCAGGCCCACAGGCCTGCCAGTCCGTCGAGTGCAGGCATGCGGCCGGAGGGGATGGGCCGGTGCGGCTTGGCGATGGCGTCGAGCCGCCGGTCGAAGTAGTCGGCCCCGTAGTGGCCGCCGATCCACCCCAGTGTCGGCACGGCCCACGCGCCGAACAGGGCCCACCCGGGAGCGTGCGGGTCGCTGAGCAGCCCGCCGGCCAGGCCGACGAGGCCGATGTACAGCATCGTGTACGGCCGCCAGGTCTGCACGTGCGCGGGTAACCGCAGGCGGAGCGGAGCGTTCACCGGTCGCGGGGGCCGGCGACGTGGACGCGGAGGGCCTCGTCGGCGTCGGCGTCCGGGTCGAAGCCGGTGGGGTCCGGAGCGAGGTCCCAGTCGTGGAGCATGGTGGCGACGTTCAGCATGACCTGGACCTCGGCCATGCCGGAGCCGAGGCAGGTGTGGCCGCCTACGCCGAACGGAGCGAAGGCGCCGAGGTTGCGGTGCTCGTTGCGTGGTGCGCGGTAGCGGTCGACGTCGAAGGCAGCCGGGTCGGGGAAGAGTTCGGCCAGGTGGTGGGAGGTGTCGTAGACGACGATGACGCTGTCGCCCTTGGCCACCAGGTGGTCGTGGAAGACGAAGGACTCCTCGGCGGTGTACCACTGGCGCGCGGGGCCGGGGTACAGGCGCAGGGCCTCCATCATGCCGCCGTACAGCGCGCGGCAGGTCTTCAGGCGGTCCCAGGTGAGGGGGCCGGCGAACCATTCGTCCACTTCGGTGCGCACCCGGGCCAGGACGCCGGGGTGTTCCAGCAGCAGGTGCAGCAGGTAGCCGGTGCGGTACGACGCGGTCTCCAGGCCCGCGAGGAACGGGCCGATGGTGGCGGCGATGAGCAGCGGCTGGAGCTTGTCGGGGGACGGCGGCTGCCACACCGACAGCAGGTCGTCGAGGAGGTCGCCGGGACGCTCGTCCGCCGGTGTCTCGAGGCGCGCGACGATGGCGCGGTAGCCGATCTCGAAGACACGCATGCGTGCGCGTTCGTACGCGGGGTCGGCGAGCAGTTCGGCGGTGCGCGTGCGCAGCAGCATGGTGAGTTTGGTGGTGCGGACGAACGTCACCAGGTCGTCGATGTACGCGGCGGGGGAGTAGCCGATGAGGGTGCGGCCGAGCTGCTCGGACACGATGTGCTGGATGTCGCGTACGGCCGGGACGACCTGACCCGGCGTCCAGCGGGACGTCACGGACCTGGCCATGGCGACGACCTCCGGCATGCGGCCGGTGATGGTGGTGCGCGCGTAGCCGCGGCCGGTGAGGGTGCGGTGGCGCATGTGCATGTCGCCTTCGCGGGTGAACTCGTCCATGCCGAGTTCCTTGCTGAACTCCTCCCAGTGGTTGTCGGACCGGAGTTTCACCGACCCGTCGACCCCCTGGTGCATGTTGGTGGTCTTCATGGCGAACGCGTTGGCCTCGGGGCCGGACAGCACGACGAACTCGTCGCCTTCCTTGCGGGCCAGTTCGCCTTTCTGGGGGAGGCGGAAGATGGGGCCGTACTCGCGGTAGCAGTCGATCAGGAACCGCTGGTCGTTGACGCTGCCGTACCGGGTGACCGTGGGAGGCGGCGGGGCCTCGGTGGTGAGGACAGGCGGCTCGGGTGCCATGGGGTTCTCCTCAGTGGTCGGAGCCGGTCACGAGCCGGCCGTGTTCGCAAGGCGGGGTCACCAGGCGACCAGGAGTTCTTCCAGGCCGCTGACCATCAGGCCGGTCTTGCGCCGCACCTGGTCGGACGGCACGGCGAGGCGCAGGCCGGGGAACTCGCGCAGCAGGGTGCCGAAGGCGATCTGCAGTTCCACGCGCGCGAGGGCCGCGCCGACGCAGTAGTGCGGGCCGAGGCCGAACGACAGGTGCGGGTTGGGGTGGCGGCCGACGTCGAGTCGTTCGCCGTCGGTGAAGCGGTCCTCGTCGCGGTTGGCCGACAGGACCCCGGCCATGACCATCTGACCGGCCTTGACGGTGACGCCGCTCAGCTCCAGGTCCTCCTGCGCGAACCGCTGCCGGTCCACGTCGCCGAGGGTCTGGTACCGCAGCAGTTCCTCGACGGCGGTGACGACGAGGCCGGGGTCGGCGTGCAGGCGTGCGACCTGTTCGGGGTGTTCGAGCAGGCGCCACATGCCGAGGCCGATGGCGTTGATGGTGGACTCGTGGCCGCCGATGAGCAGGCCCGTGGCGAGGTACACCAGTTCGAGCTCGGTGAGCTTCTCCTCGTCGTCGCTGGCCGCGACCATGTCGCTGAGCAGGTCGTCGCACGGGTGGGCCCGTTTGCGTGCGACCTGTTCCCCGAAGTACGCGAACAGGTCGTGCCACGCCTGCACGACCTCGTCGCGGGGGAAGCTCGTGACCGACAGGGTGCGGTCGGACCAGCCGCGGAACTTCTCCGCGTCCTCGTGCGGCACGCCGAGCAGTTCGCAGATGACGCGGATCGGCAGCGGCGAGGCGACGTGTTCCACGAGGTCGGCGGGGCTGCCGGCCTGCCGCATGCCGTCCACGAGCTCGTCGGTGAGCTTCTGGATGGACGGCCGCAGCGACTCGACGCGGCGCGCGGTGAACGCGCGGTTCACCACGGCGCGCAGGGTGCGGTGCGGCGGGCCGTCCATGCCGAGGGTGCGGGTGATCTGGCCGAGGTCGGCCGGCGGGGTGGCGCGGTCACCGGCCCGCGCCGCGCCGCGCGGGTTGAACGTGCGGTTGAAACGCGGGTCGGACAGCACGGTCGCCACGTCGTCGTACCGGGTCACCAGCAGCGCCTCGTCACCGTTCGGCAGCCGCACGGGACACACCGGCTGTTCCTTGCGCAGGACACGCATCTCGGCGGGTGCGTCCGGTCCGATGAGCTCCTCCATCGGCCGTGCCATGAGCCCTCACCCCCTGTCGTCGTCGTGCCGGTGGCCGGCGTCCCCGGCCCCGCCGCAGGGCCCGTCCCCGTGCGGCCGGATGCCGTTGGGTGCGTCCGCTCGCGGAGGACCGGCACGTGGCCGGGCCGCCGGCCTCACCCACGATCGCACGCGGGCTCGGCCCGGCGGCCCCCGGAAAACCCCAGCTTTTCCGGCCGTGAGACCTCGCGGGACGTGGCGGCGGACCGGAGGGGGCCGCGGTCAGGACCCGCCGGCGGAGGCCCGGCGCCCGGACGCCGGCGGGATCGGGGTCTCCTTGAGGAACAGGCTCGCGACCAGGGGGATCGCGAGGATGACGGCGGCCACCAGGAACACCTGGTGCAGGACGTCGGCCAGCCCCGCGCGCATGGAGTGCTCGACCATGTCGAACATGGCGCGTTCCGCCTCGGGGAGGCTTTCCCGCAGCCGCGCCACCGCGGCCGGGTCGAACAGCGTGGACAGGTCCTGCTGCGCGCCACCGGTGATCCGGCCGACCAGGTCGGCAGGTGCGCGCAGCGCGGTCATCCGGGACGCGATCTCGGCGGTGAGGCGGTTGGCCATGATGCTGCCGAGGACCACGACGGCGACGGTGCCGCCGAGGTTGCGCCAGAAGTTGACCTGCGCGGTGGCGACCCCGACGACGTCCTTGGTCATGGACGCCTGCACGACGGCCGTGGACAGCGGCCACACCAGGCCCATGCCGATGCCGAGGATCACGAGGTCCAGCGCGACGTGCCAGTCGGGGCTGGTGACGGTGACCGTGGTCAGCATGAGCAGGCCGGCGATCATGGCGGCGAGGCCGACCGTGCCGACGTACCGGTAGTGACGCACCCTGGCGATGAGCTGGCCGGACAGGGGCGCCGAGACCAGCATGCCGAGCAGCAGCGGCGTGAGCAGCGTGCCTGAGCCGGTGGCGGTCTCGCCGAGCACCCCTTGGTACAGCAGGGGGATGAACACCGCGAGGCCGTACAGGCCGACGGCGGACAGGCCGGCGATGACCATCGCGATGCTGAACACCGGGTCGAGGAACAGGCGCAGCGGCACGATGGGGTTGGCGACGGAACGCTCCACGAACAGGAACACCGGCAGGCCGACGGCGGACACCGCGACCAGGCCCAGCATCAGCGGGGACGTCCAGGCGTGGTCGTTGCTGATGGACAGCGCGACGAGGATGGGGACGAGCGCGACGGTCAGCGCGACGCAGCCGGCGAAGTCGATGTCGCGCCAGCCGCGCCTGGTCGCGACGTACGGCAGGAACATCAAAGTGAGCGCGACGGCGAGCGCGCCGATGGGGACGTTGACGTAGAAGATCCAGCGCCAGCCCCAGTTGTCGGTGATGTACCCGCCGAGCGGCGGCGCGGCCACGACCGACAGCCCGATGATGGCGCTGAAGATGCCGTGGATCTTGACGCGCTGGCGTACCGGGTGGATGTCGGCGACCACGGCGAACGTGACGGCGGTGAGGATGCCGCCGAACAGGCCTTGCACGCCGCGCAGCAGGATGAGCTGCACGGTGCTGGTGGACGCGCCGACCAGCCAGGAGGTGCCGAGGAAGCCGAACAGGCCGATGAGCACGAGCGGCTTGCGGCCGAACAGGTCGCCGAGCTTGCCGGCGATCGGCATGAGGATGGTGGAGGTCACGAGGTACGCGGTGACCACCCAGGCGTAGTAGCTGAGCCCGTGCAGGTCGGCGAGGATGCGCGGCATCGCGGTGCCGACGATGGTGCCGTCGAGCGACACCACCAGCAGCGCGATGCCGACGCCGACGGTCGCCGCCGCCTTGCGCGAGGCGGTGAGCACGGGGCCGTCGTCCTCAGGGGAGACGGCAGGGGGCCCGTCGGTGCCGGTACGAGTGGTGGAGCCGGCGGTGTGCGCCGGATCGGTGGGTCCGGACGCGCGGGTGCGGGGCTCGCCGGCGTTCTGCGGCCGGGGTAACGGCGCGTCGTCGTCAGCGGTCGCGGGACGGGACGGCTCGCCGTCCCGGACGGTCTTGTCGTTCTTGGTCACTGTGGTCTCCACGGTCGGCCTTCGGCCGGTTCTGTGCGGCGGCGCCGGGGCCGTTCCTGGTCGTCGCCCTCTTGACGTTCTCGACGAGACGGAGGCACAGGTGCCGGAGCTGCACGAGCTCCTCGGTGGTGATGCCGTCGGTGATGCCGACCTGGTGCTCGACCTGGGTGGACCAGATCTCGTCGACCCGCTCGCGGCCGGTCGCGGTCAGCGTGGCGAGCATCGAACGGCGGTCGCCGGGGTCGGGGACGCGCCGCACCAGGCCGTCCTTCTCCAGCGAGTCGATGAGGCCGGTGAGCGACGGGGGAGCGACCTCCAGCGTGGCGGCCAGGTTGACCAGGCGCATGCCGTTCGGCTGGCGGCGCAGGACCAGGAGCACCTGGAGGCGGGCCTCGCTGAGCCCGTGACGCACGGCCCAGCGCTCCAGGGCCCAGCGGTTGAGCTTGGCGGCCTGGTTGATGGCGGCGAACGCCTCGACGACGGCGAGGACGTCGGGGGCCAGGTCGTGGCCGACCAGGCCGCGCAGCTGCGGGTTGTACAGGAAACCTGTCGCGTCGAAGGCGAACGGTGACTCGTCAGGCATGGCTCTCCATCTCGTTAGGAGTCTAACTATAAGGCTCCTAATTTTCCGCGCGCAAGCAGGTTCGGACTCTGGTGATTTCCGCCGTCACCGGCTAGGGACTTCCCCAGTTGATGGGCCGGATGCGGACGACCCGCCACCGGCCCGGTGAGCCGCCGGGGAAAAGGCTGTTACCGTGTGCGCGTGATCGGGACAGAAACGCCGATCCGGCGTCTTCTCAGCTCGGCAGGAGGCACGGAAGACGAAATTCGTGCCGTCATCGACGAAATCGGCGAAGAATGCGCCGCCGCGATTCTCGTGGACGAGATCGCGGCCCGCTTCGACCCGCCGGCCCTGGACCGCGAGTACACCCTGCGCGCCGAGTTCCCCGGCGCGCGCCAGGTCCACGCCTACACCTTCACCGTCTCCTCCGCCGGCCTCACCGCCGTACCCGCGGACGGCCGGCCGCCTGACGCGCTGGTGGCCTGCGACCTGGCCGCGCTGACCCGCGCCGTGTACGGCGGCGGACGCAGAGCGGCACGCGCCGAGGTGCTCTGGCCGGACGGCGAACGGCTCGGCGCGGCCCTGGCGTCGGTCCACTCGCTCGGCCGCGCCGTGGAGGCCGTCGTCACCGCCTGCCACCCGCCGCAGCCGGAGAACCTCGACCGCCTCGCCACCCGCTACGGCACCGACAAGTACGGCACCCTGCACTGGTACACCCCGCACTACGCGCGCTACCTCGCGCCGCTGCGCGACCGTCCGGTGCGCCTGCTGGAGATCGGCGTCGGCGGCTACCAGGACCCCGCCGCAGGCGGCGCCTCGCTGCGCATGTGGCAGCGCTACTTCCCACGCGGACTGATCTACGGACTCGACCTGTTCGGCAAGACCGGCGTGCGCGGCCCGAGGATCCGCACCCTCCAAGGCGACCAGGGGGACCCGGCGGCACTGCGCGCGCTCGCCGCCGAGCACGGCCCCTTCGACATCGTGATCGACGACGGCAGCCACCTCAACGAGCACGTGCTGCTGTCCCTGCGCGAACTGTTCCCGCACGTGCGGCCCGGCGGCCTGTACGTCGTGGAGGACACGCAGACGTCCTACTGGCCGGCGTTCGGCGGCGGCGGCCCCACGACGACCATGGAATTCGCCAAGACGCTGATCGACGGCCTCCAGCACCGTGAATTCACCGGTCCCGGCCACTCGCCTTCCCTTTTCGACCGGCACGTCGTTGCGGTGCATTTCCACCACAATCTGATGGTCGTGGAGAAAGGCGACAACGACGAGCAAGGCGCTCCGTCGTGGATTCCCCGCGGCGGCTGATTACGGAGCATGAATGTCACGTGTTCTCTTCTGCGCCATCGGCCAGCTCGGCCACCTCAACCCCATGATCACGCTGGCGCGTCACGTCGCGGCGGCCGGTCACGACGTGCGCGTCGCCACCGGGCCCGACATGGCGGGCCACGTCGCGCACGCCGGTTTCCCGCACCTGCCGATCGGCGCGCCGGGGGAACTGCGGCCGGAGGAGTTCACCGAGGAGCGTGGCCGCCGCCTCATCGCCGAGCTGACCCCGAGGTGGATCGGCGACCTGTCGCGGCACGTGGCGCGCTGGCGGCCCGACGTGGTGGTGCGGCAGTGGCTCGAAGGCGCCAGCATGGTGGTCGCGGCCCGTGAGGGCATCCCGCAGGTGGTCGTCGAGGTGTGCCTGCGGCTGCCGCCGGAGTACGCCGTCTACCACCCGGCGCTGGAGATCGCACGCGCGTACGGCGTGGACCCGGCGGCGCTGGACGGCGACCTGTGGCTGTCGTGCTACCCGCCGTCGTTCGCGCGTCCCGGCACGCCGCGCCTCCCGCACGAGCACCACGTCAAGCCGCTGCTGTACGACCTCGTGGCGGCCGGCGGATCCGGCGGGCTGCTCGGCACGCTGCCGGACGGGCCGGTGGTGTACGCGACGCTCGGCACGATGTACAACATGGCGACCACGGTGTTCGCACGGCTCGCCGAGGCGTTCGCCGGCCAGCCCTACCACGCGGTGATCACCACGGGTCCCGACTGCGACCCGGCGTCGGTGCTGCCGTCGCCGCCGCCGAACGTCCGCCTGGCGCGGTACGTGCCGCATTCGCTGATCTTCGAGCGGTGCGCCGCGGTGATCTCGCACGGCGGGTTCAACACCGTCATGTGCGCGCTCGCCGAGCGGCTGCCGCTCGGCCTGATCCCGCTCGGCTCCGACCACGGCACCAACGCCAGGCGCTGCGCCGCGCTCGGCGCCGCCGTGGTGTACCCCGGCTGCGTCGAGGAGCCGTACCTGCACGTCGCGCCGCAGGACGTGGACCCCGATGTGGTGCGCGAGATGACGGCGTCCCTGCTGTCCGACGGCCGTTACCGCGCGGCGGCGGCCAGGGTCGCCGAGGAGACGGCCGCGCTCCCCGGCCCCGGCCACGCCGCCGCGCTGATCGACGACCTGCTGGCTCAGCCCGGTTCCTCGGTCTTGCGCCAGAACGCCGCCGAGTAGTCCACCCGCTCGGGGGTGACCTTCTGGTGCACGCTCAGCAGGTAGTCCCGCACGGCCGCGCGGCACTCCTCGATGGCGTGGTAGTCGTCCACGATGACGTACCCGCCGAGCGACACCTTGGGGTACAGCACACGCAGCGCCTCGTACGTCGAGCCGTACAGGTCGGCGTCGAGCCGCAGCAGCGCCAGCCGGTCGATCGGCGCCATCGGCAGCGTGTGCGAGAACCACCCGGCGAGGAACCGCACCTGCTCGTCCAGCAGGCCGTACGCGGCGAACGTCCGCTGCACCTCGGCGAGGGTGGTGCCGCGCAGGAACCGCGCGTACGCCGTGCCGGCCGGGTCGTTCACGTGTCCGCTGAGCTGGCTCATGACGCCGAGCAGCGGCGACTCGTGGCCGGCCTCGTCGAGCGTGCGGGGGAACCCCTCGAAGGAGTCGGCGGCCCACACCAGCCGGTCGCGCACGTCGTGGGCCTTCAGCACGGCCCGCATGAAGACGGCGGCGCCGCCGCGCGCGATGCCGGCCTCCATCAGGTCGCCGGGGACCTCCTCCGCCAGCAGGTCCTCGACCAGCATCTGCAGGTTGTCCAGCCGCGACATGCCGATCATGGTGTGGGCCAGGCTCGGCCAGTCCTTGCCTTCCAGCCGCGCCGCGAGGTCGAACTCGCCGCGTGCCTGCCACGGTGTGGCGATCGGCGGGTCGGTGTAGATGAGGTTCAGCAGGCACCGCTTCAGCAGGTCCAGGTAGAGCGCCACGCCACCGTCGGGTGCGGGTCCCGGCACGCCGGGGCCGTCGTCGTCGTACCGGGTCACGCGTGCTCCCCCCGCAGTTCGAGCGGCAGCGAGAAGACCAGGCTCTCGCGTGCCGAAGTGACCTCTTCCACCTCTGCGAACCCGGCCTCGGCGAGCCGGTTGAGCACACCGGCCACCAGTTCCTCAGGCACCGAGGCGCCGCTGGTGACGCCGGCCACCCGCACCCCGGCGAGCCACGCCGGATCGATGCCGCCGGCGTCGTCCACCAGGTACGCCGCACCGGCGCCGGCGTGCAGCGCCACCTCCACCAGGCGCACCGAGTTGGAGGAGTTGGTGGACCCGACCACGATGACGAGGTCCGAGCGGGCCGCGATGGCCTTCACCGCGGTCTGGCGGTTCTGCGTGGCGTAACAGATGTCGTCGGACGGCGGCCCCGCCAGATCGGGGAACCGTTCGCGCAGCAGCGCGACGGTCGCCTCGGTCTCGTCGACCGAGAGCGTGGTCTGCGACAGCCACGCCACGTGTGCCGGGTCCCGCACGGTCACCCCGGCGACGCCGCCGGGGCCGTCCACCAGGTGGATGCGCTCCGGCGCCTCACCGGCGGTCCCCTCGACCTCCTCGTGGCCCTCGTGGCCGATGAGCAGGATGTCGTAGCCCTCCTCGGCGAACCGCCTGGCCTCCTTGTGCACCTTGGTGACCAGGGGACAGGTCGCGTCGATGGTGCGCAGACCCCGCCGCGCGGCCTGCTCGTGCACCGACGGCGCGACGCCGTGCGCGGAGAACACCACCACCGCGCCTTCCGGCACCTCGTCGGCGTCCTCCACGAAGACGGCGCCGCGTTCCTCCAGGTTCCGCACGACGTGGACGTTGTGCACGATCTGCTTGCGCACGTACACCGGTGCGCCGTACCGCTCCAGTGCGCGTTCCACGGTCTGCACCGCGCGGTCCACCCCCGCGCAGTAGCCGCGCGGACGGGCCAGCAGCACACGGCGCGGACCTTCGGGGCCGATGTCGTTGTCCATGGGGGGACGGGCCTCCTGCCTGGTGGTTCCTCATGAGCCGGTGAGCGCGTCTCACCGGGTCGCGGCCGGCTCGGGTTCCTCGTCGTCGAGGCCGGGGACGGTCAGGCCGCGCTCGGCCGCGATGCGCAGGGCCTCCTCCACCAGGGTCTCCACGATCCGTGACTCCGGCACCGTGGCGACGATCTCGCCTTTCACGAAGATCTGACCCTTGCCGTTGCCGGACGCCACGCCGAGGTCGGCCTCGCGCGCCTCGCCGGGACCGTTCACCACGCACCCCATGACGGCGACGCGCAGCGGCAGGTCCAGGCCGGCGAGCGCCGCCTGCGCCTGCTCGGCGAGGGTGTACACGTCCACCTGGGCCCGGCCGCACGAAGGACACGACACGATCTCCAGGCCGCGTTCGCGCAGGCCGAGGGATTCGAGGATGCCGATGCCGACCTTGACCTCCTCGGCCGGCGGCGCCGACAGCGACACCCTGATGGTGTCGCCGATCCCCTCGGCCAGCAGCACGCCGAACGCCACCGCCGACTTCACGGTCCCCTGCATCAGCGGACCCGCCTCGGTCACCCCGAGATGCAGCGGGTAGTCGCAGCGCGCGGCGAGCCTGCGGTACGCCTCGATCATCACGATCGGGTCGTGGTGCTTCACCGAGATCTTCAGGTCGCGGAAGCCGTGCTCCTCGAACAACGAGCACTCCCACAACGCCGACTCCACCAGCGCCTCGGCCGTCGCCTTGCCGTGCCGTTCGAGCAGCCGGGGGTCGAGCGAGCCGGCGTTGACGCCGATCCTGATCGGCACGCCGTGCTCGGACGCCGCCTTGGCGATCTCGGCGACCTTGTCGTCGAAACGTTTGATGTTGCCGGGGTTGACCCGCACGGCCGCGCAGCCCGCCTCGATGGCCGCGAAGACGTACCGGGGCTGGAAGTGGATGTCGGCGATCACCGGGATGCGCGACTTGCGCACGATGACCGGCAGCGCGTCGGCGTCGTCCTGCGACGGCACCGCGACCCGCACGATCTGGCAGCCGCTCGCGGTGAGCTCGGCGATCTGCTGGAGCGTCGCGTCGATGTCCGCGGTCACGGTCGTCGTCATCGACTGCACGCTGACCGGCGCGTCACCGCCGACCGGCACGGAACCCACCATGATCTGCCGGGAGACCCGGCGCCGCCGCGGTGGCCGCGACGGCGGCGCGGGGAACCCGAGGTCCAGGGCGCCGCCGCGTGGGGACGTGGTGCTCGTCATCGGGGTCTCCTTCACGAGTGCGTAGTGGTCCGGTGTGGTCCGGTCGTCGGTCGGTGCTCCGGCATGGCATGTGGCCGCGTGTGGTCCGGTGCGGCCATGCCGCTCAGACCGGCTCGGCGTGGCGTACCAGGTGACGGTCCCTGGACTCCAGCGTGGCGGCGACCTCGGCGGCCACCGCCTCGCCGGTGAGACCGAACTCCTCCAGGAGTTGGGCCCGTTTGGCGTGGCCGGCGAACCGGCGCGGGATGCCGTACGTCCGCACCGGCAGGTCCACGCCGTGGTCGCGCAGCAGCCGCGCCACGCCGTCGCCGGCGCCGCCGACCCGGCAGTTGTCCTCGACCACGGCGACGAGCCGGTGCCGGGACGCCAGCTCCGCCAGTTCCTCCGGCAGCGGCGCGACCCAGCGCGGGTCCACCACGGTCGCCGCGATCCCGGCGTCCCGCAGGGTCCGCGCCGCCGCCACGCACACGGCGGTCATCGGCCCGAACGCCACCAGCAGCACGTCCTCACCCTCGGCGCGCGCCAGCACGTCCAGCGGCCCCGCCGTGGCGACCGCCGGCAGGTCGGGGCCGAGCGGCCCCTTGGGGAACCGCACCACGGAGGGCCCGGTGAGCGACACCGCCTGGTCCAGCAGCTCGGCGAGCCGCGTGCCGTCGCGCGGCGCCGCGATGCGCAGCCCCGGCACGACCTGCAGCAGCGACAGGTCCCACATGCCGTTGTGGCTCGGCCCGTCGTCGCCGGTGACCCCGGCCCGGTCCAGCACGAACGTCACCGGCAGGCCGTGCAGCGCCACGTCCATCAGCACCTGGTCGAAGGCCCGGTTGAGGAACGTCGCGTAGATCGCCACGACGGGATGGAACCCGGCGTACGCGAGGCCCGCCGCCGAGGTGACGGCGTGCTGCTCGGCGATCCCGACGTCGTACAGCCGGTCGGGGAACCGCTCGGCGAACCCGCCGAGCCCCGCCGGGTGCAGCATCGCGGCGGTGACGGCCACGATGTCCGGCCGCTGCTCGGCCAGCTTCACCAGCGTGCCGCCGAACACTCCGGTCCAGGTGGTCGCGGGTTTCGGGTGCTGCACCCCGGTGCCGGGGTCGAACGGGCCGGGGGAGTGCAGCCGCTCCACCGGGTCCTCCTCGGCCGGCGCGTACCCCCGGCCCTTGACGGTGACGCAGTGCACCACCACGGGGACCCGCAGGTCCTTGGCGCGGCGCAGCGCCGCCTCGACGGCCGGCACGTCGTGGCCGTCCACCGGGCCGAGGTAGGCGATGCCGAGTTCTTCGAAGAACGTCCCGGTCTCGCCGCCTTCGCCGGGGCCGCGGCCGCGCAGTTCGCCGAGGCGGCGGGCCAGGCCGCCGGCGGTGGGGCAGTAGGAGCGGCCGTTGTCGTTGAGGACGATGACGACCGGCCGGTGCCGCGCCGCGCCGATGTTGTTCAGCGCCTCCCACGCCATGCCGCCGGTCAGCGCGCCGTCGCCGACGATCGCCACGACGTTCCGGTCGTGCTGGCCGCGCAGGGTGTGCGCCTTGGCGAAGCCGTCGGCGTACGACAGGGCCGTGGAGGCGTGCGAGTTCTCGATGATGTCGTGCACCGACTCGGCGCGGTTGGGGTACCCCGACAGGCCGTCCCTGGTGCGCAGCCGTTCGAATCCCTCGCGGCGGCCGGTGAGCAGTTTGTGCACGTACGCCTGGTGGCCGGTGTCGAACAGAATGCGGTCGGCCGGCGACCGGAACACCCGGTGCACCGCGATGGTGAGCTCCACCGCGCCGAGGTTGGACCCGAGGTGCCCCCCGGAACGGGACACCGCGGACACCAGGAACCCGCGGATCTCGGCGGCGAGGCGGCCGAGGTCCCGGTCGTCGAGACGGTCAAGGTCACCGGGTGCGGTGATGCCCTCCAGCAGGCCCATGCGGCTCTCCTCGTGGCTGCTCATGTCCGCGGTCCCTCACCGGACGCGGCTGACGGTACGTTCGACGAACCCCGCGAGGTGGTCCCTGCCGCGACTCGCGGGGAGCAGGGCCAAGGCGGCGGCGGCCCGGTCGGTGTAGGTGCGGGCCATGGCCGTCGACCTGGCGATGGCCTCGGTGCTCCGCAGCACGCCGCCGACGGCGTCGAGCGCCTCGTCGATCGCGAGCTCGCCGAGCAGCGCCGCGTCCAGCACGGCCCGGTCGCGCGCCGTGCCGGCCTCGTACGCGAGGATGATCGGCAAGGTGAGCCTGCGGTTCTTGATGTCGCTGGTCGCCGGCTTGCCGGTGGTGCCGGCGTCGGTGACGTAGCCGAGCAGGTCGTCCTGGATCTGGAACGCGATCCCGAGCGCGTCGCCGTACTCGCCGAGCGCCTGCACCCACTCAGGCGGCCCGCCGCCGAGCACGGCCCCGGCCTGGCAGGCGCCGCTGAACAGCGCCGCCGTCTTCAGCCGCACCATGCGCAGGTACGCGCGCACGTCGCGCGCCGACCTGCTGGTGATCTCCGCCTCCAGCGCCTGGCCGCGGCACAGGTCCACCCCGGCGCGTGCCACGATCTCCATCGCGGACACGATGCGGCCGTCCGGCACGCCGGCGGCGCGGCACTCCGCGAGACACAGGAAGATCTGGAACAGCAGCGCGTCCCCCGCGACGATGGCGTTGTCCATGCCGTACCTGCGGTACACGGCGGGACGGCCGCGGCGCATGGCGTCGCCGTCGATGATGTCGTCGTGGATGAGGCTCGCCACGTGGCCGCACTCGGTGCCGACCGCCGCCGGCAGCACGTCGGCCACCCTGCCGCCGACGGACTCGGCCGACAGCAGAAGCAGCACGGGCCGGAACAGTTTCCCCGGCGCGGTCAGCGCGTACGAGCAGATCTCGTCGAGCGGATCGGGTATTCCCTCGTTGTTCTCACCGCCGGGTGTGAATGATTCCCAGCGTCTTTTGACCTCGTTCGCCATCAGCCCCGCGTGCGCCGACGGAATTTCCTCCACCACCGTTTCGTGCTGCGGGCCCGAAAGGACTCCGACCGGGCTGTCGCTGCATACGGTGACATCGCCGCTACCCATGGCACCTTCCATTTACTTCGCCGGTCACGCCGCACCCATGTTTCGGTGGCGCCGATGCCGGGTCAAGGGATGAGCGGTGGAGCAGGCGCACAGACTACGGAACCCCCTAGGGGCTGATCTGCGCTTATCCGTAGCCTGCGCCGGTGGCGGCTCTCGCCGTGGCTAGCTTCTGACCCAGTTCACACGGCCGGAAAACAGCGGAGTTCTGCGCAGGCAACGGCCCGGAGCCGTCATTCTCGAGCACGAGCGAGGCCACCGCCATGGATAAAAGAATTCTCGTAGGCATCACGCAGCAAGGCGTATGGGACATGGCACTGGAGTCCATGCCGCTCGCCGCCGGTTATCTGAAGTCCACGGCGCTCGCGGACGAGCGGATCAGGGAGGCCGCCGACATCCGGATTTTCAATTTCAGAGGCGGCGTGTCGATCTCCGCGATGGCGACGGAGATCTTCAGCGAGCGCGTCCCCGAGATCTTCGCCTGCTCGGTGTACGGCTGGAACTTCCGCGCCTTCGGGTCGCTCGCGGAGACGTACAAGCGGATGAACCCCCGCGGCTGGGTCGTGTTCGGCGGCACGCACGTGGCGCACCAGGCCGAGCGGGTGTTCCGGCTGTTCCCCGCGGTCGACGTCATCGTCAACGGCGAGGGCGAGCTGGTGTTCCGTGACCTGGTCGGCGCCTACCTCGACGGCCGGAGCCCCGACGACCTCGGCCACATCCAGGGGGTGTCGTTCCGCGACGCGGCCGGCGCGATCGTGACCACCGAGCAGCGGGAACGCATCGAGGACCTCGACGTCATCCCGTCCCCCATCCTGAGCGGCGCGCTCGACCTGCTGGACGACACCGGACGCTTCCGGTACGACGTCGCGCTGATGGAGACCAACCGGGGCTGTCCCTACAAGTGCTCCTTCTGCTTCTGGGGTGGCGCGACCGGCCAGCGCGTCAAGGCGTTCTCGCGGGAACGGCTGCGCGCCGAGCTTGAGGTGCTCGGCCGGCTGAAGGTCGAGACGATCGCGCTGTGCGACGCCAACTTCGGCATGCTTCCCATCGACGAGGAGTTCGTGGACGACCTCATCGAGATCCGCGACCGGTACGGCTACCCGCGCGCACTGGAGAGCTCCTGGGCCAAGAACAAGTCCCAGGTGTTCTACTCGATCGTCCGCAAGATGAAGCGCGCCGGGATGCGCAGCTCGTTCACCCTGTCGCTGCAGACGCTCAGCGACACGGCGCTGTCGCTGATGAACCGGCGCAACATGAAGGTCAACGCCTGGGAGGACCTGGTCTCCTGGCTGAACGCCGAGGGTCTCGAGTGCTACGCCGAGCTGATCTGGGGTGCGCCGGGGGAGACGGTGGAGTCGTTCTACGAGGGGTACGACCGGCTGGCGGCCCGCATCTCCCGCATCGCGGTGTATCCGCTGCTTCTGCTGCCGAACACCGAGTACTACGACAAACGGGATGAGTACGGCATCATCGCGGTGCGCGGCGACACCGACGACTTCGAGTACTCCCTGGCGCACAACACGGTCAGCTTCGAGGAGAACCTCCGCATGCAGAGGTTCATGTTCTGGGCCAGGGTCATGGGGGAGTACACGGTGCTGCGCCACACCTGGGCCCCGCTGCGGGTGCTCGCCGGCGTCACCCAGTCGCAGGTGCTGCGCGACATCCAGGCCTGGATGGACGAGACCGACGACCCGGCGGCCGAGCCGCTGCGCGACTGGCTGACGCAGTCGGCGGCCGACCAGGACGCCTACGGCCCGGCTGTGGCGTACCTGCTCGCCGACCCCGAGGCCAAGCGGCTGCTCGGCCGGTGGTGGCACGAGTCGATGCGCTCGGCGGTGCCGCGTGCCGTCGCGCCGCTGCTCGACGAGGTCTTCCAGTACGACCTGCTGACCCACCCCATCCCGCTGCGCGAGGACGTGCTCGACACCACCGAGCCGCTGCCGATGGTGCGGATCGGCGACGACGACTACTTCCTGCGTTCGGGGGTGAAGTTCGAGTACGACGTGCCTGCCGTGCTCGACGCGCTGCGCACCGGCCGCGAGCCGGACCTGTCGCCGTGTCCGGTGACGCTCGACCTGTACCACCGCACCGGGTTCGAGAACTTCCTCGGGACCACCAACCACGAGGAGATCATCTACTTCATGGGGGTGCAGCGGCACCAGATCACCGGCGCCGCGCCGGATCCGCTGACCGTGCTCGACGGTGTCGCGGGGATCGAGGACGACCTCGATGACGGGCCGTCCCCGGCGCCGCTCATGGCGGCCGAACCGGCGCGGGTGGTCGCCGAGATCGGTGGCGGAGGGGCCTCCGCCTGCCGGTGAAAAGACGGCTGCGCCGATCTCACGGAGCCTCGGAAATGGTCTACACCATTATTGGTCTACACCATTTCCGGGGCTCCATGAATGACCGGCGCCTCGTCGTTAATGAGCCGGTGGAAAACGATGTCCGAGGCCGGGGGTTTTGCGGTCGTCATGGGGTGGAATCGTAATGGATTAGACCGGTGTAATAGCATCTAGCTGGGAGAACGTCCTCTGATGAGGCGGGTGACGAATGGTCGACCGCTTCATAGGTAGAGTCCGGTGAACGAAGACGGAGGGCTCGTCGTCGAGGTCGTGAGGAGCTGGATGTGCCGAAGTACGTATACGACTTCACCGAGGGAAACAAAGACCTGAAAGATCTGCTCGGCGGCAAGGGTGCCAATCTCGCCGAGATGACGAATCTGGGCCTTCCTGTGCCTCCGGGGTTCACCATCACCACCGAGGCGTGCCGGTCGTACCTGAGTGAGGGCGGCCTGCCGGCGGGGCTCGGTGACGAGATCGACACGCATCTGGCGTCGCTGGAGAAGACCATGGGCCGCCGCCTCGGCGCACCCGACGACCCCCTGCTGGTGAGCGTGCGGTCCGGCGCGAAGTTCTCCATGCCGGGGATGATGGAGACGGTGCTCAACGTCGGGCTCAACGACGACTCCGTGCACGGTCTCGCCAAGCGTTCCGGCGACGAGCGGCACGCCTGGGACTCCTACCGCCGCCTGATCCAGATGTTCGGCAGGACGGTGCTCGGCATCGACGGCGCGCTGTTCGAGTGCGCGCTCGAGGACGTCAAGCACGGCAAGGGTGTCACCGACGACCTCGGTCTCGACGCCGGCGACTTCCAGCACCTGGTGGACACGTACAAGGAGATCACCCTCGACCGCACCGGGTCCGCGTTCCCCGCCGACCCGCGCGACCAGCTCCGCATGGCCGTGGAGGCGGTGTTCGGCTCGTGGAACGCCGAGCGCGCCGTGCTGTACCGCCGCCAGGAGCGCATCCCGGCCGACCTCGGCACCGCCGTCAACGTCGTCGCCATGGTGTTCGGCAACCTCGGCATGGAGTCCGGCACGGGTGTCGCCTTCACCCGCGACCCCGGTACCGGCCAGCAAGGCGTGTACGGCGACTACCTGCAGAACGCGCAAGGCGAGGACGTCGTCGCCGGCATCCGCAACACCGTTCCGCTGGAACGGCTACGCGACATCGACCCCGAGTCGTACCGGGAACTGCTCGGCATCATGAGCACGCTGGAGAACCACTACCGCGACCTGTGCGACATCGAGTTCACCATCGAACGCGGCAAGCTCTGGATGCTGCAGACCCGGGTCGGCAAACGCACCCCCGCCGCGGCGTTCCGCATCGCCGTCCAGCTCGCCGACCAGGGCCTCATCGACATGGACGAGGCGCTCGCCAGGGTCACCGGCGAACAGCTCGCGCAGCTCATGTTCCCGCGTTTCGGTGAGAGCGGCGGCCGCCGTCTCATCACCAAAGGCATGAACGCCTCACCCGGCGCCGCCGTCGGCAAGGCCGTGTTCTCCTCCGCGCGTGCCGAGGAACTGGCCGCGCGGGGGGAGGACGTGATCCTCGTGAGCCGCGAGACCACCCCCGACGACCTGTCCGGCATGATCGCGGCGCGGGGGGTGCTGACCAGCAGAGGCGGCAAGACGTCCCACGCCGCCGTCGTGGCGCGCGGCATGGGGAAGACCTGCGTGTGCGGCGCGGAACAGCTCGACGTGGACGCCGAGGGCCGCCGCTTCACCGGTCCCGGCGGCGTCGAGGTCGCCGAGGGGGACGTGATCTCCATCGACGGCGGCACCGGCGAGGTCTTCCTCGGCGAGGTGCCGGTCGTGGCGTCCCCCGTGGTCGAGTACTTCGACGGACGAGGCGACACCGGCGACGAGCTGGTGCGCGCCGTGGACCGCCTGATGCGCCACGCCGACGGCCGCCGCCGCATGGCCGTGCGCGCCAACGCCGACACCCCCGAGGACGCCGCGCGGGCCCGCCGGTTCGGCGCGCAGGGCATCGGCCTGTGCCGTACCGAGCACATGTTCCTCGGCGAGCGCAGGCAGCTCGTGGAGGACCTGATTCTCGCCGGTCCCGGCGCGGCGCGGCAGAAGGCGCTGGACGCGCTGGAACCGCTGCAGAAGGCCGACTTCGCGGGGATCTTCGAGGCGATGGACGGCACGCCGGTGACGATCCGGCTGATCGACCCGCCGCTGCACGAGTTCCTGCCGGACCTGACGTCCCTGTCGGTGAAGGTCGCGCTCGCCGGCGACGACGCCACGCCGCGCGACCGCGAGCTGCTCGCGGCGGTGCGGCGGCTGCACGAGCAGAATCCCATGCTGGGGCTGCGCGGCGTACGGCTCGGACTGGCCGTCCCCGGCCTGTTCGCCATGCAGGTCCGCGCCATCGCGGCGGCCGTCGTGGAACGCCGCGCCGCCGGCGGCGACCCGCGCGCCGAGATCATGATCCCGCTGGTGGGGGCCGTGCAGGAGCTGGAGCACGTGCGCGACGAGGCCAGGCGCATCCTCGCGGAGACCGGCGTCGAGGCCATGATCGGCACGATGATCGAGGTGCCGCGCGCCGCGCTCACCGCCGGCCAGATCGCCGAGGCCGCCGAGTTCTTCTCCTTCGGCACCAACGACCTCACCCAGATGACCTGGGGGTTCTCCAGGGACGACGTCGAGGCGGCGTTCTTCGCGCGCTACCTCGACCTCGGCATCTTCGGGGTGTCGCCGTTCGAGACGCTGGACCGCGCAGGCGTCGGACGGCTCATGGACATCGCCGTGCACGAGGGCCGGGCCACCCGCGGCGACCTGAAGCTCGGCATCTGCGGCGAGCACGGCGGCGACCCCGAGTCGGTGCGGTTCTGCCACCGGATCGGGCTCGACTACGTCTCCTGCTCGCCGTTCCGCGTGCCGGTGGCCCGCCTGGAGGCCGGCCGCGCCGTCGTCACGGCCGGCGACTCCGACACACGGTGACGATGGACCCGCCTCGGCACGCCGGCCGGGGCGGGTACCGCGCGCAGGGGTGCGGGCTCGTGTCGGTAAGGGGGTGGTAAGGGGTGTTTGACCTGGGATGACGCGCGGCATGTGAGCGCTGTGTGAACTTTCTGCGGTGTTCGACGTAGGAGTGCCGTCCCGGGGGTAGCATCCCGGCTACCGATGGAAGGTTATGACGAATCCGACCAGGCCAGATGGGTACCGGAACCTCCCGGCAACCCCGAGCGCAGCGCGTTCGAACGCGACAGGGCACGGGTGCTGCACAGCGCGGCGCTGCGGCGGCTCGCGGCCAAGACCCAGGTGGTCGGGCCGGGAGACGTCCGCGACCACGGCAGGCACGTGCCGCGCACCCGGCTGACCCACTCCCTGGAGTGCGCGCAGATCGGCCGCGAGATGGGCAAGGCCCTCGGCTGCGACCCCGACCTGGTGGAGACCGCGTGCCTCGCGCACGACCTCGGCCACCCGCCGTTCGGCCACAACGGTGAGCGGGTGCTCAACGAACTGGCCGCCAGATGCGGCGGCTTCGAGGGGAACGCGCAGAGCCTGCGGCTGCTCACCCGCCTTGAGGCCAAGGTCCTCACCTCCGAGGGCCGCAGCGCCGGCCTCAACCTGACCCGCGCCACCCTCGACTCGGCGCTGAAGTACCCCTGGACGTCCGCGCACGGCCCCAAGTTCGGTGTGTA
Organism: Sphaerisporangium rubeum; assembly: GCF_014207705.1. Classification (NCBI taxonomy): domain Bacteria; kingdom Bacillati; phylum Actinomycetota; class Actinomycetes; order Streptosporangiales; family Streptosporangiaceae; genus Sphaerisporangium; species Sphaerisporangium rubeum. Next base: position 5,078,099 of record NZ_JACHIU010000001.1, on the reverse strand, counting down.
CGCCGACGACCTCCCCGTCTTCGAGTGGGTGCGCGCCGGCGTCCCCGCCGGTGAGGTCGCCTTCGAGGCCCAGGTCATGGACTGGGCCGACGACGTGGCCTACTCGGTGCACGACCTGGAGGACGCGCTCCACTCCGGCCACGTCACCCCCGCCACGCTCCGCGACCCCGAGGAGCGCCGCGACGTGTGCGAGCGCACCCTCAAGTGGTACGCCTCCGACGCCGACCTCAACGAGCTGGAGGAGACCCTCGCCGACCTGGTCGCCGAACCCATGTGGCCCACCCGCTTCGAGGGGTCCATGCGCGACCTGGTCGTCCTGAAGTCGTTCACCAGCGACCTGATCGGCCGCTTCTGCCACAGCGCGCAGGAGGCCACCCTCCAGGCGTACGGCCCGGGGCTCACCCGCCACCGCGCCGACCTGATCGTCCCGAGGCGCATCCGCCTGGAATGCGCGCTGCTCAAAGGCGTCACCGCGCACTACGTCATGTCCCGCGCCGACCACAACGCCAACCTGGCCCGTCAGCGCACCCTCGTCGCCGAGCTCGCCGCCATGATCACCCTGGGTGCGCCGGCCACCCTGGAACCGGCGCTGCGTCCCCTGTACACCGAGGCCCCCGACGACCCCGCGCGCCTGCGTGTCGTCATCGATCAGCTCGCCTCCCTGACCGACGCCTCCGCCACGTCCCTGCACCACTCGCTGACGTACGCGGGCCCCTGACCCGCGCGGGTCAGGAGCAGGTCGCCGGCAGGGGTTCGTCGGGTGCGTACCTGGCCCACTCCCTCGCGGTGAGCGCGCCGGCGTCCGCGCACAGCGCGCGGACCGGATCACGATGGAGTGCCGGATCCCAGAACCGCAGGACGGCGTCGTCCCCCGAAGAGACCAGCAGGCGGCCGTCCGGGCTCGGCGCCACGGCGAGCACCTGTCCGCTGTGACCGGCCATCGGCGCACCCACCTGGTCGCCGGTCCGAGGGTCCCAGAGCCGGATGGTCCCGTCGCGGTGACCGGTGACCAGAAGCGTGCCGTCGGCGGTGAACACCGGACCCGCCGTCATATGAGCCCCGTCGTCGTGCCGCAGCGCGCCGGCGCGGCGGCCCGTCGCCGGGTCCCACAGCACCGTCCTGCTCGCGGGGAGGAGGACGCCGCCTGAGGCGGGGACGTCGTCCGGGTACACGTTCCCCGTCACGGCCAGCAGAGCACCGTCGGGACTGAAGGCCACCGCCTTGGGTTGTCCGGTCTCGCCGGTGGGGAGTTCGCGGAGCAGGCGGCCGGTGCCGGGATCCCACAGCCGGACCCGGTCGTCCACGGTCACCAGCGTCCGCGCGTCGGGACTGAAGGCGAGCGCCTCCACCGTGCGGCCCTCGGGGAGTTTCCTGACCACCTTCAGCGTCGCCGGGTCGACCAGGACGACCGTGTCGCCGTGGAAGCCGGTGGTGGCCAGCAGCGAACCACCGGGTACGAAGGCCAGCGCCTTCTCCCCGAGGAGCAGCAGGCCGTCGGAGGGTCCCACGTCGGCGCCGGTCAGCGGGTCCCTCAGGCGGACGTTGCCGTTGTACTCGCCGGAGGCCAGCAGGCGTCCGTCCGAGCGGAACGCCACCCGCAGCACGTTCTTGCCGTCGCCGGTCGGCCACACCGGGCCGGTGCGGTGGCCGGTCCGGGGGTCGAGCAGCACGAGGTTCGACTCCAGGCCGTCGGTGCCGGCGGCGAGCAGCCGGCCGTCCGGACTGAAGGCCAGGGAGAAGGCCCGGCCGACGCCGTCCGGTGCGGTGCCGTAGGGCCGGCCGGTCCCCGGGTCCCACAACCGTACGGTGTGGTCCAGTCCGCCGGTGGCCACCTGGCGGCCGTCGGGGCTGAACGCGACGGCCCACACCACGGGCCGGCTGAACGCGGGGACGGACTCCCGTATGCCGGTGTGGCCGGTGAGCACCACCTTCTGCCGTCCCGTGGCGGGGTCCCACAACCGTGCGGTGCCGTCGCTGTGCGTGGTGGCCAGCACATCGCCGTCCGGGCCGAACGCCAGACGGTACGTATCGGTGGCGGGGGTCACCGTCAGGGAACGGAGCAGGCGGCGGGTCCGCGGGTCCCACAGCCGCGTGGTGCTCTTGTAGCCGGAGGTGGCCAGCAGACGGCCGTCCGGGCTGAAGGCGATCGCCGGGTCGTCCGCGGTGTCCCCGGCCCGCAGCGTGCCGGCGTGCTCGCCGTTCCTCAGGTCCCAGAGGTGGACGACGCCTTTCTTGTGGCCGGTGGCCAGCAGGCGGCCGTCCGGCGAGATCACCGTGGAGGTGTGCTCGTACAGGTCGCCGGTCACCGCGTGGCCGTACGGCCGTCCGGTGAGCACGTCACGCAACCGCAGCACGAGCCGGTCGCCGTGACGGGGATCGGTGCTCGTCACCCGCGTGAAGCTCTCGGCCAGCAGCCGGCCGCCGGGGCCGGTCACCAGGTTGCCGTCCGCCACGGAGACGGCCTCCCTGCCGCCGCCGGGCCGCCACAGCTGGATCCTGCCGTCCGGGCCGATCAGCGCCAGCCGTCCGCCGGCGCCGAACGCGATCCACTCCTTCACGCCTGGCCGGCCCTGGATGGGGACGCCGGCGCGGCGGCCGGTACGCGGATCCCACAGCCGGACCACACCGGCCCAGTCCGTCGAGGCCAGCCATCGGCCGTCGGGGCTGTAGGCGATGGCCGACACGTCCTCGGTGTGACCCACCAGGACCGTGCGGCGCTCGGCGACGAGCGCCGTCAACGCGGCGGCGGCCTCGTCGGTGGGGGAGATCCGCCAGGCCGCCACGGCGAGCCTGCGCCTCAGGATCGGGTCGTCCGTGCGCTCCACGGCGGCGGCGATCTCACGCGACAGACCCTCCGCGTGCCGGAGGGTCTCCGCACGGTTGGACACGACGGCCCAGGTCGTCACGACCAACACCAACGCCAGCGTGGCGGCGAGGACGGTGGACATCTGACGCCGTTGCCGCCGGTCGCGTCGCGCGGCCCGCACGCGGTCCCGTTCCGCCTGTTCCGCCGCCTCCAGGAAGCCGGTCGCGGGAGGCGGCAGGGCCAGGTCGCGGGCCTCCCAGGCGCCGCGCGTCGTGCGCGCGGCGGTGAGGCGGGTGCCGGTGTACAGGAAGTCGGGGTCACGGTGCGCGTCCTGCCACTGCTCGGCGTCACGCACCAGCCTGTCGACGTCCCTGCGTACCGATCGCTCGTCCTCCAGCCATTCGGCGAGCCGCTCCCAGCCGGTCAGCAGCACGTCGTGGGCCAGCTCGACCATGACGGGTCCCGGGGCCGCGCCGCTCACCTCGGTGAACGGCTGCCACGTCACCATCAGCCGTGCTTCGAGGAAGACCTCCAGCACCTTCAGCACCTGATCGGCCGGCACCGGACGGCAGGCCTCGACCAGGTCGTCGCGCGCCATCCTGTGCCGTACCGCCGGCTCGTCGGCGACGCTGGTCAGCAGCAGCAGGACCGGTCTCGCCGCGGCCCGGTGCGGTTCGTCGAGGCTCTGGTAGGCTTCCTCGGCGGTCCTCTGCACGACGTGGGCCACACCGCCGAAGCGGTCGTAGGAGCGCCGGGTGAGCATGCCGTTCTCGCGGTGCTCCCAGGCGCGCCGCATGGCCAGCGACAGCAGCGGCAGCGCTCCGGTGCGCGGTCCGCCACGGGACGGGGCGGCGAGGTCGCGCACCACCATGTCGGCCAGGTGGTCCTCCACCGGCACGCCGGCCGCGGCGGCGGGACCGGTGATCGCGCGGATCAGTTCCTCGTCGCTCATCGGCCCGAGCACGAAGCCGCGCCGTTCCAGTGCCTCGGCGAGCACGGGATGCGCGGCGCAGCGGTCGATGTAGTCGCCGCGTACGGCGGCCACCACCACGCCGGCCGGTTCGCCGCCGGGGGTCAGCGGGGTGGTGGCGACGGCGTCCAGCGCCGCCAGGAACAGCTCGCGGTCCTCCGCGCGCCGTGACTCCTGGCCGGTGACCCCGGTGAACATCTCCTCCAGCTGGTCGACCACCACGATCAGGCGGCGCGGTCCCGCCGGGGGAGGTGTGCCTCTTGTCTCCCGTTCCATGGCGTCGGCCACGAGGATCCGGCCCGCGAGGACCGTCGCGTGCGCGGGATCGCGCCGCAGATCGTCCAGCACTCGATCGGCGTCGGCGCGGCACGCGATGGCGAGGTGCGTGGCCAGCGCTCGCAGCGGCTCGTCACCTGGGGTGAGCCACAGGTCGGGCCAGTGCCGCGCCGCCGGGTCCACGGTCACCGATCCGTCGGCGAGGCCGGGGAGCAGGCCGGCGCGCAGCAACGACGACTTCCCGGCGCCGGACACCCCCGTCATGAGGATCAGGCCCGGTCGCGGCGATGACGGCTTCCCGGCTTCCGGCGCCTCCGGCACGCGGCCCGGTCCGCTGCGCAGTCCCGCGGCGATCAGCGCCGCGAGCCTGGCGGTGGCCGTGCCGCGGCCGTAGAACACGGCGGCCTTGTCCCTGCCGAACGGCGCGAGGCCCTGGTAGGGGCAGCCGTCGGTCCACGCCGGCCGCTCCGGGGTCCCGGGGAGGGCCACGTGCCGCGCGGTGATCTGGCGCAGCACCTTGGTGAGGTCGTCACGCAGCGATCTCAGCTCGTACAGCGACGCCTCGGCGCGGTCGCGGTCGTGACGGCGTTCGGCACGGTTCCGGTACTCGTCCCGCTCGTGCCGTTCCATCGCCTCGATCAGCTCGGCGAGCAGGGGCTCCACGGCCGACACCCGGCCGCCGAGCTCGGCGAACCCCTCGCCGAGCTGGGCCAGCAGCCGGTGCTCACCTCGCTGGAACGCGTCGATCACCACGGTCTGGACGACGTCCAGCTCGCGCAGCACCCGCGAGAGGATCTCGGCCAGGTGCTCGGCGTGCGCGTCGCCGGCCTGGAGCATCGCCTCCAGCCGGGCCGACAGCTCGGCCTCCACCTGCTCGGTGGACGGCGGCCGGTCGGCCTTGTCCCGTGCCGCGTTCAGCGACTGGCCGATCACCTCGGTGAGCAGGTTCGCGCCGACGGAGCCCACCACCCCGGCGCCGGCCGCCAGCAGGCCCGGTTCCAGCCCGGCCACCGCCAGCGGCGCCAGGGCTCCGGCGCACAGACCGGCGAAGGCCACGCGCGGCGTGGCGCGGGCCACGGCCTGGCCCGGACGCCGACCGAGCCGTACGGCCCATGCCTTGACGCCACGCCGCGCGTGAGTCTTCGCGAGCGAGACACCGTCCTCGGCCGGGACGGGGGCGGCCTCGCCCTCGTCCCCGCCGGAGCGGGCCGGTCGCTCGCCGCCGGATTCCCCGGGCTCTACCGGCATGCGTATCCCCGCGCGCTTCGCGTCACGTAGAGATATCGCGCCGTAGCGGCACTCGCTACACGGTCGTCGCAATTATCAGTGGACACTCCGCTCGTGGAAAGGTGAACTTTCAATTTTTCTCGCGTCAGGAGTCATGGAGAGGGTCAGAGCGGCCGCAGGGGGGTTCGCGTGCGGCTATACCGGTTCAGCTTTCCGCTGGTGCGGGGGTGATGAAGCGTGTGATGGCGTGCGTTGCCGTCGGGAAAGATGGACCGGGAAACGTGTGAAAGTTGCAGTATTCCGGTCGGTGACGGTCTCTCCGGCGGCCGAGCCGGGTCAGCCGCGGGTGACCTGAGGAGTCGGCTGGTGATTCGGCTGGGTGGCCGTGGGCCGCGGCCTGGGGGTGGATTTGGCGGCGCACTCGGCCTGGCAGCGGGGGGTGGCGCCGAGGCGGGCCCGCATGGAGGCGACCTCGGTGCCGGGGGAGAGGGTGGGATTGCCGGTCATCCAGGCGTCCAGGTAGGACCACGGGTCGACCATGCCGCGGCGGACCCACCAGTACGCCGAGGAGGTCTGCCAGGAGATCGCGAAGTACAGGCCCGACGACCCGCCTTTGCCGTCGCCGGAGTCGCCGACGGTGCCGAGGACCTGGCCGGCGCGCACGGCGACACCGGGACGGATGCCGTTCCCCACCGAGTCGAGGTGGCCGCCGAGGTAGCGGACACCGTCCTTGCCGACGACGGTGACGAACCGGCCCACCCGGTCGGCGCCGCGGTCGGTCGACGCGGTCCAGCGGTTGCGCGTGTTGGTCTCGTGCACGACGCCGTCCACGGGTGCCACGAACGCGCAGCCCTTGCCGGCCCACACGGTGGTCCTCGGTACGGCGGCCTGCTGGCGCGGGTAGGTGACACGGCAGCCGCGCACCGGGAAGACGTACTTGAACGGTGACAGCTTCGGCGGCGGCACCCGCACCGGGGGGTCCCCCTTGGGGACGGCCGCACCGGGGGTCGCGGTGGGGTCGAGCGACGCGGGGTCGATCGCGTCCGGGCTCGCCTCGGGGCCGCCGCTCGGGCCGGCCGACGCCGCCGGGCCGGTCTCCGTGGCGGTCACCGGGTCGGTCGCCGGGTCACCTGCCGGGTCCGTCGCCGGGTCGGAGGCGGACGGCGCCGGTGGCAACGTGCTGATGCCGGCCACTCCGCCAGGCGCCGCGCAGGCCGTACCCGCGGTGGTGACCAGCACCGCCGCGGCGATGGCCGCCAATCGCCCCGATCGCATGATCCCCACCCGTCAGACGTTACCGAAAATGAGCGTTTCCTTTGTAACGGACCTCCACCTACATCACGCACCATTCACGAAAAATCACCCATCATGCTCGGCCGTCGTCCGGCGCCTCCCGTCCGGGCCGTAGACTCACGGACGTGGCCGGGCGGATCAGTGACGACGACATCGCGCTCGTGCGCGAGCGCTCACCCATCGCCGACGTCGTGGGGGAGCACATCCAGCTCCGCAACGCCGGCGGCGGCAACCTCAAGGGCCTGTGCCCCTTCCACGACGAGAAGTCCCCGTCGTTCAACGTGACCCCCACCCGGGGGTACTGGTACTGCTTCGGCTGCGCCGAAGGCGGCGACGTGATCACGTTCGTGCGCAGGCTGGAGCATCTGACGTTCAGCGAGGCCATCGAGCGGCTCGCGCAGCGCGCCGGCATCCAGCTCCGCTACGAGCAGGGGGGGTACGTCCCCGGCCGCGAGCACGGCGAGCGCACCCGGCTGATCGAGGCGCACAAGGCGGCGGCCGAGTTCTACACCGGCCTGCTCGAGGCCCCCGAGGCGGCCCCCGGCCGCAGGTTCCTCGCCGAGCGAGGGTTCGAGCGCGCCGACGCGGAGCACTTCGGCGTCGGGTACGCACCCGCCGAGTGGGACCGCCTGGCCCGCCACCTGCTCGGCCGCGGTTACACCGTCAACGAGCTGGTCAAAGGCGGCCTGGCGCGCGAGGGCCGCCGCGGGCCGGTGGACCGCTTCCGCGGCCGGCTGGTGTGGCCGATCCGCGACATCACCGGCGACGTCATCGGCTTCGGCGCGCGCAAGCTGCTCGACTCCGACGACGGCCCCAAGTACCTCAACACGCCGGACAGCCCCATCTACAAGAAGAGCACCGTGCTGTACGGCATCGACCTGGCCAAACGCGAGATCTCCAAGCGCTCCCAGGCCGTCGTCGTCGAGGGGTACACCGACGTGATGGCCTGCCACCTGTCGGGGGTGCCGACCGCCGTGGCGACCTGCGGCACGTCGTTCGGCGAGGACCACATCAAGGTGCTGCGCCGGCTGCTGCTCGACCAGGCCGAGTTCCGCGGCGAGGTCGTGTTCACCTTCGACGGCGACTCGGCGGGTCAGAAGGCCGCGCTGCGGGCCTTCGCCGACGAGCAGAAGTTCGTCACCCAGACCTTCGTGGCGGTGCAGCCCGACGGTCTCGACCCCTGCGACCTGCGGGTCAAGCACGGCGACGGCGCCGTGCGCGACCTGATCGCCGGCCGCGAGCCGCTGTTCGCGTTCGCCATCCGCAGCGTCATCTCCCGCTACGACCTCGACAGCAACGAAGGCCGCGTCGCCGCGCTGGACGCCGCCGCGCCGCTGGTCGCCGGCATCAAGGACCCGGCGCTGCGCGGCCGTTACGCCGTCGACCTCGACCGATGGCTCGGATTCATGGACGAGCGCATGGTGCTGCGCCGCATCCAGGAGGTCGGTGGCCGGTCCGGCGGCCAGACCTCCGCGCGCGGCTCGCGCCGTCCCGCGCCGCCGGCCCCCGACCCCGCCGACCCGGTGGTGCGCGTCGAGGTCGAGGCGCTGAAGCTCGCCGTGCAGCGTCCGGCGCTCATGGGGCCCGAGTTCGACGCGCTCGGGGCCGCCGTGTTCACCGTGCCGGGCCACGCGGCCCTGTACGAGGTGATCGTGACGGCCGGCGGCACCGTGGCGGCCGGGCCCGGCGGCCGTGAGTGGGTCGACCGGTTGCTCGGGGCCACCGAGGACGGCGCCGTGCGGGCCATGGTCACGCGGTTCGCCGTGGAGCCGCTGCGCGCCGACCTGGCCGACGAGGAGCGTTACGGCGCGGCCGTGCTGGCCCGGCTGGCCGAGGTGGCCGTCACCCGCGCGCTGGTGCAGATCAAGGCGCGCATGGAGCGGCTCAACCCGGTTGAGCAGCAGCAGGAGTACAACCGCCTGTTCGGCGAACTCGTGGCGCTCGAACAACAACGGCGGGTGTTTAGAGAACGTGCCGTCTGACGCGTAATTAACTTTACTTTCCGCTGGTCAACGCGGCCAAACATTCCTGAGATATCGATTCGGTAATGACCGCCGCCTTACCATCGGTGACAAAAATAGGCCTGCCCTTTTCTGTATGCCATACCGCAGACTATGACGCGTGGGTGCATCGGTGCTGCCAAGCGGACCGCCGTCTGTCGACCAGGTGGCGGATCTAGTCGCGAGAGGAAGGGAGCGCGGGGCCGTCACCGTCGACGACGTGGCCGCCGCGCTCGACCGCTCCGAGCTGCCGGCCGACGCGCTGGAACGCGTCGTGCGCATGCTCGCCGAAAAGGGTGTGGAGGTGCTCGAGCCCCCGGGCGACGACGACACCGTCCGGCCCGACGAGGAGGACGTCGGAAAGCGCGCGCCGACCAGCGATCTGGTCCGCATCTACCTCAGGGAGATCGGCCGCGTCCCGCTCCTGACGGCCGAGGAGGAGGTGGAGCTCGCCAAAGCCATCGAGGCCGGCCTGTTCGCCGAGGACAAGCTGTGCGACCTCGGGCTGCGGCTCGCGAAACCCGAGTTCGAGGAACTGGTCTGGGAGGGGGTCCGCGCCAAGCAGCGGCTCATCGAGGCCAACCTGCGGCTCGTGGTGTCGATCGCCAAGCGGTACGTCGGACGCGGCATGCTGTTCCTGGACCTGATCCAGGAGGGCAACCTCGGCCTGATCCGCGCGGTCGAGAAGTTCGACTACACCAAGGGCTACAAGTTCTCGACCTACGCCACGTGGTGGATCCGGCAGGCGATCACCCGGGCCATCGCCGACCAGGCGCGCACCATCCGCATACCGGTGCACATGGTCGAGACGATCAACAAGCTGGTGCGGGTGCAGCGTCAGCTCCACCAGGATCTCGGCAGGGAGCCCGCTCCCGAGGAGATCGCGCTGGAGATGGACCTGCCGGTGGACCGCGTGGTGGAGATCCAGCGCATCGCGCAGGAGCCGGTGTCGCTGCAGTCACCCATCGGCGAGGAGGACTCCGACCTCGGCGACTTCATCGAGGACGCCGACGCCGTGGTGCCGATGGAGGCGGCCGCCTTCATCATGCTCCAGGACCAGCTCGACGACATTCTCGCCACCTTGTCCGACCGCGAGCAACGCATCATCCAGCTCCGCTTCGGCCTGTCCGACGGCCACCCGAGGACCCTCGAGGAGGTCGGCCGCGAGTTCGGCGTGACGCGCGAGCGCATCCGCCAGATCGAGTCCAAGACCCTCGCCAAGCTGCGCCACCCCACCCGCGCGCAGATGCTCAGGGACTACCTGGAGTAGAGCGGGGATCCGCGCCACCGAAGCCGGTGACCTGGCCATGCCCCGGGTCACCGGCTTTCCGCATAGGAGGCGGACATGCGCGGCGCACCAGGGACGGCGCCGCGACAGGTGTGCCGCGACACGTCCGGCACGACATGGGTGGCGGCGTGATCTGTGTGCCGTGACACGTCCGGCACGAGATGGGTGGCGGCGTGACCTGTGTGCCGTTACACGTCCGGCACGAGATGGGTGGCGGCGTGATCTGTGTGCCGTGACACGTCCGGCACGAGATGGGTGGCCGCATGACATGTGTGCCGCGAACGTCCGGGTCGACACGGGGTGGCCGCGTGACTTGGTGTCGCGACACGTCCGGCGCCGCATGTGCGGCGGCGCGACCTCGGTGTCCGACCGGGGTGGCGGACATGGTGGCGCGACCGGTTGTCGCCGGCATCAACGCTTCGGCCGTGGTTTCACCACAGACCGCACCAGATCCGGATCCTGAGTCTCGATCTGCTTGGCCGGCTTGTCGGGTTCACACCGTCGTTCAGGGCCCCCGCCTTTCTCCTTCGGTCTTGGTCCGGTACCCGGGAGGGCCACGCGGCGGCCGTCGTCATTCCCCGACTCCACCTCGGTCAGGAGCGGAAACTCCTGCACCACCTCAGTGGACGCCACCCTCGCGACCCGCGCGCGGGCTGGTCAAGGACCGGTCGCGGGCCGTTGGAACGGTGCGCGCGCGGCACCCAGAAACTGGGGTCGATGAAATTTCAACTGGGGTAGTTTCAGGGTCGACAGCGGTATACCACCAGGTCAATCGGGTTCACCTATATATCACGGTGTAATGGATCCAGTCCTGATTGACACTATGTGGCAGCCCGCTCCACGCTGTGGGTGCACCACGGTCGACCGCACAGTGCTAGCTCTTCGGCATCACCCGGGCAACTCGACGGCGCGAGCCCGGATCACCACACGTGATGCCGCTGACCAGTGAGTGCCCGGTGCACGGGACGGGTCCCGCCATGGCAAGGGAAACGCTCGACGTCCCGGTGTGACCGGCATCTCTCCACGACTCCCCCGAAAAATCAGGGGTGGAGAAAGGTTGTTTGCCATGCCCAAGCTCGATCGACTCGGCGAACCGATCTACGCGTTGTTCCGCATGGTCATTGGATTCCTCTTCACGTTGCACGGCGCGGCGTCGATCTTCGGCGTGTTCGGGGGCCACCGCGGCTCCGGTCACGCCGTCGCGGTCGCGGTCTGGCCCACCTGGTGGGCCGCGCTCATCCAGCTCATCTGCGGCGCACTGGTCCTCACCGGCCTGTTCACCCGCGTCGCCGCCACCCTGGCGTCGGGCTCGATGGCGTACGCGTACTTCGTCGTCCACCAGCCGCAGCAGCTCCTCCCGCTGCAGAACGGCGGGGAGGCCGCGGCGATGTTCGCCTGGGCCTTCCTGCTGATCGTCGCGGCCGGCCCCGGCATCTGGTCCCTCGACTCCCTCCTCGGCCGCTCCCCGGCCCGCGCGTCCACCGCCGGAGCCAAGCCCGCCTTCGGCCTCGCACGTTTCGCCCGGACGCAGTCATCCGGGTCGTGACGGCCGTCCAGAGCCCCGCAAGGCCCTGACACGCGGGGCTCTGACACGCGGGGCTCTGACACGCGGGGCTCTGACACGCGGGGCTCTGACACGCGGGGCTCTGACACGCGGGGCTCTGACACGCGGGGCTCTGACACGCGGGGCTCTGACACGCGGGGCTCTGACACGCGGGGCTCTGACACGCGGGGCTCTGACACGCAGGGCTCTGACAAAGCCTGGCCGGAGTCCGCGAGGCTCTGACAAGCCCGGTCACCGGCGGGTCCCGCACCCGCCGGTGACCGGCCGCTCCTGAAGCGGGGATAAATTTCTCGACATGCGACTTCCCTGGGGCTCGCGAAGCCTTCCCGCCGACGCGGCCGTCACGCTGGAGCGCGGCGAACGGGTACTCGTCCACGCCTCCACCCCGGACGGCCTCATCGTGGTCACCGACCGGGCCCTGCACCTGCCAGGCGCGGCACCGCTGCCGTGGCACCGCATCGACCGCGCACAGTGGGACGAGGAAGGCCTGAACGTCACCGCCACCGACGGCGCCACACACCGCGTCCTGGTCCCCGACCCCGGCCGCGTACCCGAGGCGGTACGCGAACGCGTCACCTCCTCCATCCTGGTGAACCGCCACGTCCGCCTCGGCGACCGCGGCGGCGTCCGCCTGGTGGCCCGCCGCCTACCCGGCAGCGACACAGCAGAGTGGGACCTGGTCTTCGACCCCGGCCTCGACCCCACCGACCCCGGCCTCCGCGCCGCGGCAGAACAGGCCTTGGAGGACCTGCGCCGCACCATGGGGGTCTGAACCCGATCGCGAGGGTCAGAGGATGAACACCATCACGGAAGATCAATTTGATCAGGCGGGTGTGAACCCGATCGTGCAGGTCCACATCTGATCACGGGGTCCGAACCCGACCATGGAGGTTCGAACCCGATCGCGGGGTCTGAACCGACCGTGACATCGCCGAACCCCGATCATGGAGGTGCGGATCCGATGGCGGGGTCCGCACCCGACCATGGACGTCTCCGCCGAGACCATGGACGTCTCCACCGGGCCATGGCGGGTCAAGCTGCTGGAACGCGAGCAGCTCGCACGCGACCTGCACGAGGAAGTCTCCACCGGACCATGGACGTCTCCACCGGACCATGGAAGTTCGGACCCGAACATGGAAGCGGCCCGCATGAGGGGAGCTCATGCGGGCCGCGGTCCTATGGCGCTCAGGTGACGCGGTTCATCTCCCGCTCAGGCCATCCCGTGCCGGTGTCCTCAGTTGCGGCGCTCCAGCCGTTGCGGTGGAGGAAGGGCACCCGGTCACCGAGTACATCACCCAGCTTGTGCCGCGTGGCCTCCGCCGCCTTGGTGGCCTGCGCGCCGGCGAGGCCGGCCGCCTGCTGCACCATGGGGTTGTCGGACACCCGCTGCGCGAGCCGCTTGATCTGCTCGTACCGTTCCCGTCCCGCCCGGCTGCCGAGGACATAGCCGATGGCCAGCCCCACGGTGAACGTCATCTTGTATCGCATCCTTCACCTCCGTGTGCCGCTCCCGGCATCCCTGCTCTCCGCCTCCCCTACCCTCGCGGCGAGGGGTTATGGTTCCCGATGCGCACCTGTTCGGGTCCGAAGGTGGTTTTGCCGCATTCGCCACCCCGTCGAGCGGTCCACGTGCGACACGCACCCCCCGGAATGCGCTAATCTAGTTCCGCGCCGCACGACAGGGCAGAAGCCCTCCAGCGGCGGCGCGCCGCACGATCCCGTGTAGCTCAATCGGCAGAGCAGCCGGCTGTTAACCGGCAGGTTATAGGTTCGAGTCCTATCGCGGGAGCCAAGCACCACCACAGCCCCGGGGCCACGTCCCCCGGGGCTTTTCCGTCTCCACGACCCGATACCAGCCCGGACGTCCACGACCCGTCAGCGGCCCCGAACCTCCACGGACTGGTACCAGTCCCGAAAGTTCGCGACCCGGCACCAGCCTCGAACGTCCGAGATCTGATGTCGGCCCCGAGAACCGCTCCGGGGAACACGCGGCCACCTTCCCCGGATCCCGGGCCCCCCGCAACCGGTGATCCTTGGGACCCCTCCGTCTCCGAGACCGGTGATCCTTCGGACCCCGTCGTTGCCGCAACTGTTGATCATTCCTGGTATGGCGGGACAAACCAGCGTCCATACCGCAAGATGTGGATCTGCCGTGCTTTGTGGCACCACGTGTACGAGCTGTCACCGTGGTCACCGCCAGGCCCGGCGCCGCGGATCATGCCGAGTGCAGCGGGGAGAGGCCGCTGCCATTCGGGGTGCACGCCACCGCCCGGAAACGGTGACGTCACCCGTGAAAGAGCGCACATGCTGGCGTGGCTGAGATCACGGCTGCCGTCATCCCCTTCGTCTCTCTCGTCCCCTTTGTGCCCCGTGTCGCCGGTGGCCCCGCCGCCGCACCGCGGCGGGGGGACGGGACCGGTGGATCCCGGTGAGGCGGAACGGTTCCTGCGGATGTACCACGCGGAGGACCCCGACGCGGGGCCGCTCGGGCCGCGGCTGCGGGAGGTGCTGCGGCACATCGCGCGGTACGGCACCTACACCCATACCGCGGCGGAGCTGGCATACGGGGCCAGGGTCGCGTGGCGCAACAGCAGCCGGTGCATCGGACGGCTGTACTGGCGCTCGCTGCGGGTCCGCGACCGCCGCTTCGTGGACGACGCGCACGGGGTGGCCGCCGGATGCGTCACCCACCTGCGTGAGGCCACCGGCCGCGGCCGGATACGGCCCACCATCACGGTGTTCGCACAGGACCGTCCCGGCCGACCCGGCCCACGCATCCGCAACGAGCAACTCATCCGGTATGCCGGCTACCTCCGTCCCGGCGCCACCGTCACCGGTGACGCGCACGAACACATCGGCCACCTGGGGCCCGGCGGCGTCATCGGTGACGCGCGCAACGTCGAGATCACCGAGCTGGCCCTGCGCCTCGGCTGGGCCGGGGCCGAAGGCACCGACTTCGACGTGCTTCCCCTGGTGATCGAGGCCGGTGGCCGGCCACCTCTGCTCGCCACGCTTCCGCCTGACGCGGTGCTGGAGGTCCCGCTCGTCCACCCGGTCCACGACTGGTTCGCCGGTCTCGGTCTGCGCTGGCACGCCGTCCCCGCGATCTCCGGCATGTGCCTGGAGATCGGCGGTGTCTGCTATCCCTGCGCACCGTTCAACGGCTGGTACATGGGGACCGAGATCGGTGCGCGCAACCTGGCCGACCGCGACCGCTACGACCGTCTCGGCGCGGTCGCCGCGGGACTCGGCCTGGACACCTCCAGCGACCGCACCTTGTGGAAGGACCAGGCGCTGGTGGAGCTGAACGTCGCGGTGCTCCACTCGTTCGCCGCGGCCGGCGTCACCATCACCGACCACCACACCGAGTCCCGTCGTTTCCTGACCCACCTGGAACGGGAGGAACGGTCCGGCCGCCTCTGCCCCGCCGACTGGTCGTGGATCGTTCCTCCGCTGTCGGGCTCGACGACGCCGGTCTTCCACCGGTACTACGAGGACGTCCCGCTGTCCCCGGCGTTCGTCCACCATCCCCCGGACAAGTGATAGAACATAGTTCTGTAGTGGTGCGCCGATCCGGAGGGGGTCAAATGCCCGAGCTGGTCCTGTCGTCCCTGGAGGACGCCGTCCTCACTCTCACGTTCAACCGTCCCGACCGCATGAACGCCTGGACCGCCCCCATGGGCCGCCGCTACTTCGACCTGCTGGAGGAAGCCGAACGCGACCCCGCCGTCCGCGTCATCGTCGTCACCGGCGCCGGCCGCGCCTTCTGCGCCGGCGCCGACTTCCAGACCCTCGACGCCATCCAGGACGGCACCTACGACGAGGAACACGACAAACGGCCCGCCACCCACCCCACGACCATCCGCAAGCCGATCATCGCCGCCGTCAACGGCGCCTGCGCCGGCCTCGGCATGGTCCACGCACTGGCCTGCGACCTGGTCTTCACCGCCGATGAGGCCAAGTGGACCACCGCCTTCGCGAGGCGAGGCCTGATAGCCGAGTACGGCTTGGCCTGGCTCCTGCCGAGACTCATCGGCCAGGCCAAAGCCATGGACCTCCTCCTGTCCGGCCGCACCCTCCTCGGCGCGGAGGCCGCGACCCTGGGCCTCGCCACCCGCGCCGTCCCCGCCGCGCGCCTCATGGAGGAAACCCTGGCCTACGCACGAGACCTGGCCGTCCACAGCTCTCCGGCCTCCATGGCCGTCATCAAGCGCCAGGTCTGGACCGACCTGGACAAGACCCTGGACACGGCGAGTACCGACGCCGTCCACCTGATGCTGGAGGCCTTCACCCGCCCCGACTTCGCCGAAGGCGTGGCGAGCTTCGTCGAACGCCGGCCCCCGGCCTTCCCGCCGCTCTCGCTCTAGGCCACGCGGCGGGCCCCGGCGGACGGCGGGGCCTGGAGGAAACGCGGCTCGGCCCAGGAGTTCGCGGCGTACGCGGTGGTGATCTCGGCGCGCACCGCGTCGAGACGGCCCGCCGGGACGAGCGCGATGGCCGAGCCGCCGAAGCCGCCGCCGGTCATGCGCGCGCCTCGCGCGCCGCCGCGCACGGCGGCCTCGACCGCGACGTCCAGCTCGGCGCAGGACACCTCGTACTGGTCGCGCAGGGACAGGTGGGAGGCGTTCAGCAGCGCGCCGATCTCCTCCGGGACGCCGGCGCGCAGGAGGCCGACGACCGCCTCCACCCGGTGGTTCTCGGTGACGACGTGCTGGGTGCGTGCGCGCTCGTCGCCGGTGAGCGTGGACAGGGCCGACGCGAGGTCGGTCACGTCGCGCAGCGATTTCACGCCGAGGTGTCGTGCGGCGTTCTCGCAGTCGCGGCGGCGGCGCGCGTACTGGCCGTCGGCCAGTTCGTGGTGCACCCCGGTGTCGATGATGAGAAGTTCCAGGCCGGCGGCGGCGAGGTCCAGCGGGACGGGACGCGTGCCGAGGCTGCGGCAGTCGAGGAACAGCGCGTGGCCTTCGCGGCCGAGCGCGGACGCGGCCTGGTCCATGATGCCGCACGGCATGCCGACGAAGTCGTTCTCGGCCTTCTGGGACAGGAGCGCCAGGTCGAGCGGTGCGAGGCCGAGGCCGTACAGCTCGTTGAGCGCGGAGGCGACCGACACCTCCAGCGCGGCGCTCGACGACAGCCCCGCACCCCGCGGCACGTCGCCGTCGACGGCGACGTCGGCGCCGCGCACGGGGTGACCGGCCTGGCGCATGGCCCAGACCACGCCGTAGACATACCGGGTCCAGCCGGTGGAATCGTCGTCGCCGGCGATGACGACGGGGTCGCCGGGGTTCTGCAGCGACAGCAGTCGTACGGTGTCGTCATCGCGTCGTGACAGCGCCGCGGTCACCCCCCAGGGAAGTGCGTACGGCAGGACGAAACCGTCGTTGTAGTCGGTGTGCTCCCCGATCAGGTTGACCCGGCCGGGTGCGTGCCAGACGACGTCGGCGGGACGGCCGTACGCGGCCTCGAAAGCATCGGCGACCCGCATGACGAAACGGCCTCCACGTCTCGGTGAAAAGTCCGTCGTAGCTTATCCAGCGGCGCGGGGTCTCCCGGTACGACGGGGGTGGACCGGCGCTTGGCGACCTTGGTTAACCTCAGTGCGGGACGACACAAGGGAGTGTGATGACGAAGCGAGCTTTGGTGCTCGGGGGCGGCGGTGTCGCCGGAATCGCCTGGGAGACCGGAGTGCTGGCCGGCCTGGCCGCGGGTGGGGTCGACTGCCTGGCCGCCGACAAGATCCTCGGCACGTCCGCCGGGGCCACGGTGGCCGCGCAGATCACCAGCGGGCTGCCGATGGAGGAGCTGTTCCGCCGTCAGGCCGATCCCGTGCTGCAGAACACCGAGCTGCGCAGCGGCGTCTCGGTGGGGAGCCTGGTGGTGCTGTTCGAAGGCATGTACCGGCGGGAGTCCGACCTCGCCACCATGCGCAAGGAGGCCGGCACGCTGGCGCTCGCCGCCGAGACGGTGGCGGAGCCGGTACGGCACGGCGTCATCGCCTCGCGGCTGCCGCGCCACGAGTGGCCGGCGAACGCCGAGATCGAGCTGGTGGCGGTGGACACCGCGACCGGCGAGCATCAGGTGTTCCACCGCGGCTCCGGCGTGGGGCTGGTCGACGCGGTGGCGGCGAGCTGCGCCGTGCCGGGGGTGTGGCCGCCGGTGACGATCGGCGCGACCCGGTACATGGACGGCGGCGTGCGGTCCGGGGTCAACGCCGACCTCGTGGCCGGGTACGAGCGGGTGCTGATCCTCGCGCCGATGGACGACGTGCAGCTCGCCGGCCAGATCGACCTGCTGGAGGAGAGCGGCCGGGTCGAGCTTGTCATCCCGGACGAGGAGTCGGCGGCGGCGATGGGCGCCGACCCCTTGGACCCGGCCGTGCGCACACCGTCCGCCGAGGCCGGGTACCGGCAGGGCCTGGCACTCGCCGGACGGCTGTCGGTCTTCTGGAGCTGACCGCAAATCACTGCAACCGCATGCAAACCGTGAAAACGGATATGCATGGTCATAAGGGGTGAAGGTTTGGAGTCGGTGTCCTGCGGCCGCAAGCGGTTTGCAGGACACTGACCTATCATTGCGCCGTGACTCGGCGACTTGCGGAAGTGGCGAAGAAGGTAGGGGTCAGCGAGGCGACGGTGAGCCGGGTGCTGAACGGCAAACCCGGCGTCGCCGACGCGACCCGTGCCGCCGTGCTGACGGCACTCGACGTGCTCGGCTACGAACGACCCACCCAGCTCCGCGGCGAACGCGCACGCCTGGTCGGTCTCGTGCTCCCCGAACTCGGCAACCCGATCTTCCCGGCGCTCGCCGAGGTGGTCGGCGGCGCACTGGCCCAGCAGGGCTTCACCCCCGTGCTGTGCACCCGCACCGCCGGCGGCCTGTCGGAGTCCGACTACGTCGAGATGCTGCTCGACCAGCAGGTCTCCGGAGTCGTGTTCGCCGGCGGCCACTACGCCGAGGCCGACGCGCCGCACGAGCACTACCACCGCCTCCTTGAGCTGGGCCTCCCCGTGGTCCTCGTCAACGCCGCCGACGACGACCTCCGCTTCCCCCGCGTCTCCACCGACGACGCCGTGGCCGTCGAGCAGGCCTTCGGTCACCTCACCTCACTCGGCCACGAACGCATCGGCCTGGTGCTCGGCCCCGAGGACCACATCCCGTCCCGCCGCAAGCTCGCGTCGTTCCGCGCCTGCGCCGAGGCCGCCGGCATCGAGATCGGCGACGACCTGGTGGAACGCACCCTGTTCTCCCCCGAAGGCGGCCAGGCCGTCGTCAGCAGGCTCCTGCGAGGCGGCGTCACCGGCGTCATCTGCGCCAGCGACCCCCTCGCGCTCGGCGCCATCCGCGCCGTACGCCGCGTCGGCCTGTCGGTCCCCGAGGACGTGTCCGTCGTCGGTTTCGACGACTCGGCCTTCATGAACTGCACCAACCCGCCGCTCACCACGGTCCGCCAGCCGATCGAGGCCATGGGCCGCACCGCCGTCACCCTCCTCGTCGGCCAGATCGAAGGCGCCAGCGTCACCTCCGAGGAGCTGCTCTTCGAACCCGAGCTGGTGGTGCGCGGCTCCACGGCCCCCGCGCGCGTCCGGCCTCCTGCTCTGGTCAAATGACGACAAGGCGCCGCTCCGCGTGGAGTGGCGCCTTGTCCCGTGGCACGGGGTCAGCCGCTGACCGCCTTCTTGTACAGGCGGGTCGCCAGCGGGACGAACACGACCAGCATGACGGCGATCCACAGCAGTGACGCCGTGACGGCGTGCTGCAGCGGCCAGGTGGCCGCGGTCTTCATCAACGGGCTGGTGTTGCCGAACAGTTCGCGTACCGCCTGGGTGAACGTCGACACCGGGTTCCACTCGGCGACGACACGCAGCGGGGTGGGGAGCTTCGAGCTGTCGAGGAAGGCGTTGGAGACGAACACCAGCGGGAACGACAGCATCGTCGCGATGTTGTTGAACGTCTCCGGGGTGCGCAGCGCCAGCGCGACGGTCGCGGTGAGCCACGAGAACGCGTAGGCGAACAGCAGCAGCAACCCGAAACCGAGGAGCGCCTCAAACGGCGACGTGTGCACCCGCCACCCGACGACCAGCCCCATGGCCGCCATGACGACCAGGCTCGCGAGGTTCATCAGCAGGTCGCTCACGGTCTGGCCGATCAGCACACCGGACGGGGCCATCGGCAGCGAACGGAACCGGTCGAAGATGCCACGCTGCAGGTCCAGGGTCAGCGAGTAGCCGGTGATCTGCGCGCTCATGATCACGGCCTGCACGAAGATGCCGGGGAGCAAGAACTCCCGGTACGACATGCCGGGGATGTCGATGACGCTGCCGAAGACGTAGGCGAACAGGAGCACCATCACGACGGGGAAGGTGACCGCGGCGCCGAGCAGGTCGGGTGACCGCCGGATCTTCAAGGTGTTGCGCCTGGCGATGGTCCAGCCATCGGCGATCGGCATGGTCAGCGCGTTCATCAGGAGGCCTCCTGTGCCATTTCCTCGGTGCCGGACGTCTGGCGTCCGGTCAAGGCGAGATAGACGTCGTCGAGGGTCGGCCGCCGCAGCCCGGCGTCCCGCACCCGCACCCCTTCGTCGGAGAGCAGCCCGAGTACGTCCCGTAGCGTCGCGGCCCCGTCGGTGACCGGCACCGTGATCCGCAGCGACTCCGGCACCACCTGCAAGGCCCCGACCGCGACTCCCGCGAGCGTCCGCCGCGCGGTCTCCAGCTCGGCGGCGCCGGTCACCGTCAGCTCGATGCGGCTGCCGCCGACCTGGTCCTTCAGCTCGTCCGCCGTGCCGTCGGCGATGGCGCGGCCGTGGTCCACCACCAGGATCCGGTCGGCGAGCCGGTCGGCCTCCTCCATGTACTGCGTGGTCAGCAGCAACGTGCCACCCGCCGCGACCAGCTCCGCGATGGTGTCCCACAGCGCGGCACGCGCACGCGGATCGAGCCCCGTCGTGGGTTCGTCGAGGAACAGCACCGGCGGGTCGGCGACCAGCGCGCCGGCCAGGTCGATCCGGCGCCGCATGCCGCCGGAGTATCCCTTCACCGGCCGGTCCGCCACGTCGGCCAGGTCGAAACGCTCCAGCAACTCCCGTGCGCGGGCTTTGCTCCGCTTGGCCCCGAGGTGGTACAGCCGTCCCACCATCTCCAGGTTCTCCGCACCGGTCAGGTGCTCGTCCACCGCCGCGTACTGCCCCGACAACCCGATGCGCTCCCGCAGCCGCCTCGCGTCCCCGACGACGTCGAACCCGGCGACCGTGGCCCGTCCCCCGTCCGGCACCACCAGCGTGGTCAGCACCCGCACCGTGGTGGTCTTGCCCGCGCCGTTCGGCCCGAGCAGAGCGAGCACCGTGCCTCTCGGCACCGAGAAGCTCAGCCCGTCGAGGGCCGTCACCTTGCCGTACCGCTTGACCAGCCCTTCGGCGGTTATCGCGTCACTCATGAGGGTTTCTCCTTGGCTTGTTTCCGTGAGGTCAGGACCGGTGGACGTCGATGTCGCCCCAGTTGGTCTGCACGTGTACCTCGACGACCGCGTCGCTGGTCCCGGGTCCGTCCGAAGGGGTGAGGTTGTTGCGCACCACGCCGTTCTTGGAACGCAGGTCGAGCCAGGCCGCCGTGCCCTCGGCGATGCCGACGCCGACCTTGCCGTAGCCGTTCTCCAGGCGCACGGTGCCCCGCACCACCGCGCCGACCCTGATCCGGCCGTACGCCGTCCGCGCGGTCAGCCCCGCCAGCGCACGGCCGACCGTGACGTCACCGTGCGCGGTCCTCACCTCCACGTCACCGGTCACCTCACCGACGACGATGTCGCCGTTGGAGGACTTCACCAGGCCGCCTCCGTCGAGCGTGCCGAGCCGGATGGTCCCGTTGGAGGTGTTCACCTCGACGGTTCCCGCCACCCGGTCGACGGAGATGTCGCCGTTGGACGCCTTGGCCCTGATCGGTCCGGTCTCCTCGAAGTTGAGGTCGCCGTGCGGGCAGTTCAGCCTGACCTCACCGAGCGTCCCGGTGCCGACGAAATCCGCCGGCCCCTCGGCTCGCACACCTGATCCCGTCGGCAGGTCGACCGTCACGTCGACAGACCCGCGCCACGGCAGCAGGTACCCGAGCGCGCTCGGCTTCGGCCCCTTGACCAGCAGCCGTCCGTTGGAGAACTCCACGATTGTCCGTTCGGCGGCCTGCACACTCGCCTCACCGGACGGGTTGCTGGGCCGCACCTCGACCACGGTGTCGGCACGGTCGCTCGCGTTGATACGTACCTGACCGCCATAGATGTCGATCTCAGCGGTGATCGGCTCGGGGGTGTCGAAATTCGGCATGGCGGAGCCCTCCTCATGGGTCCGGTGAAGCGTCCCGGCCTCAGGGCCAGGCGAAGTGAGTAAGACGTGTGGCGCCGCGCCGGCGGCTGCCGCTAGCGCACCCAGCCGGTGTAGCTGCGACCTCCCTGCGGCGGCTGCGGCCGTTCCGCGGGACGCGGCGCCGCGCCGGGTTCGAACGCCGCCGAGATGGCCCGTACCAGGAAGGCGTTGACCGAAAGCCCCTGTCTGGTGGCCGCCTCCTCCACCCGCACCTTGAGATGCTCAGGCAGCCGCAACGTCATGCGCGCCGTCCCCCCCTCCTCGGCGTACGGCACCGCGGCAGGCGCCGGCATGGCGTCCTGTACCGGCTCCCCACCGCCGGTGGACGCCACCGGCTGCGGCGGCGTCACCACGAACGCCGGATCCCCACCGCGCAGCCGCACCTCGACCGACCCCGGCGCGAGATCACTCGTGATCTCGTCCGCCGCCGCCGACAACGCCTCCAGCAGGGTGAGCCGCGTGGCCGACTCGAGCGCGGCGACAAGCCTCTCGGTCAGCGCACGGGCTTCCGGCCCGCCGGCCTCGGCGGCCACGGCGAGCTCACGGCGGAGCTTCTCGACGTACGGCATCAGATCCATGCCACAACTATGACGTCATCATGACGTCATGTCAAGCCAGCGATGACGTCACTGTGTTTCGGGGTGACGTCATAGGTGACGCCGGCCGTCTCTCGGCCGTCTCCCGCCTGCGCTGTCAGGCGAACAGACCGGTCTCGCGGCCGTCCGCACCGAGCGGACCAGGTTCCCCCGCCAGGCGGGTGTAGTACTCCACACCGTGGATCGGCTGGCCGACGTCGTTGGACAGCGCGAAGTGCGAGCCCTCCACGGTCACCTGCGTGCGATGAGCGCGCAGCGCGGCGGTCTTGGCGTCGCCGTCGCCGGTCACGCGGGTCGTGACCTGGTCGTCGGGAACGCCGAACCCGTACTCCTCGACCGAGGCCGGCAGCTCGAACGGGCCGGTCCCCACCCCCTCGGCCAGCACCGACAGCGGCATCGCGGTGGCGTAGAACCGCGACGTGCGCCAGGGCTCACCTTCCCCGAACGCGGGGTCCGCCGCCTTGACGAACGCGCGCCACGCCACCCGGTGCGCCTGGATGTGGTCGGGGTGGCCGTAGTAGCCGTTGTCGTCGTAGGTGACCATCACCTGCGGCCGCACCTCTCTGACCACCCGCACCAGCTCGGCCGCCGCCTCGTCCGGATCCGCCTGCCAGAAACAGGACGGATGCTCGTTGGACGGGGCCCCCATCATCCCCGAGTCCCGCCACCGGCCCATCCCGCCGAGAAACCGGTGGTCGTCCACCCCGAGCGCCGCGCAGGCCTTCGCCAGCTCCCCGGCGCGGTACTCCCCGAGCGCGTCCCCCGACAGATGCCGCAACTCCGGCGGAATCACCTCCCCCTCCTCACCGAGGGTGCAGGTCACCAAGCACACATGGGCTCCCTCCGCCGCGTACCGCGCCATCGTCGCGCCTGTCCCGATGGACTCGTCATCCGGATGCGCGTGCACGAACAGGACCCGCCGCTCGGCCACCATGCCTGCGAACCGCCTTCCTCACCGGGGAGAGAACCCTCTCATTGTCCGACGTCCTCATCTGCCGCGCACCCGCCGAATGCCGGCACCGCTTCGGAGGGAGGCACGCAGATGTGAGGCCGCCGGTCAGGAGCCGCGGAGCCAGGCGGTGGTGTCGGGGGGGAGGAGGCCGGAGGCCAGGGGGGTGCTGGTGAGGAGGATCTCGGTGTTCCGGGGGAGGGGAGTGGGGGTGGGGGAAAGGTTGGTGATGCAGGTGAGGCCGGTGTCCCGGGTGAAGGCGAGGACGGAGTCGGGGGTGTCGAGCCAGGTCAGGGTGCCGTCGCCGCCAAGGTCTCGGCGGATTCTCAGGGCCTGGCGGTACAGGGTGAGCATCGAGGTGGGGGTCGTGGATTGGGACTCGGCGGTGAGGGGGGCCCAGTCGGTCGGCATGGGGAGCCAGGGGGTGCCGGTGGTGTAGCCGAAGGGAGGGGTGGTGCCGGACCAGGGGAGGGGGACGCGGCAGCCGTCGCGGCCGGGGTCGGTGTGGCCGGAGCGGGTCCAGATGGGGTCCTGGCGGAGGTGGCCGGGGATGTCCTCGACCTCGGGGAGGCCTAGTTCTTCTCCCTGGTAGATGTACATGCTGCCGGGGAGGGCCATGGCGAGGAGGGCTGCGGCGCGGGCTCGGCGCAGTCCGAGGACGGGGTCCGATGGCATGCCGTGTTTGCGGTCGGCGTGGTCGAAGGAGGTGTCGGCGCGGCCGTACTTGGTGACGGGACGGGTGACGTCGTGGTTGGACAGGACCCAGGTGGCGGGTGCGTTGACGGGCTGGTGGGTGGCCAAGGTGGTGTCGATGGACTTGCGCAGGGCCGTCGGGTCCCAGGGGCAGGAGAGGAAGTCGAAGTTGAACGCGGTGTGCAGCTCGTCGGGACGCAGGTACAGCGCGAAGCGTTCCTGGTCGGGGAGCCAGACTTCCCCGATGAGCATGCGGTCGTCGTACTCGTCGGCGACGGCGCGCCAGCCGCGGTAGATGTCGTGGACCCCGTCGTGGTCGGTGTAGGACTCGGTGACGCTGGTGAAGTCCTTGATGAGGACGGCGGCCGAGTCGATGCGGATGCCGTCGACGCCGCGGTCGAACCAGAACCTCAGCACGTCGTGGAACTCGGCGGCGACGTCGGGGTTGCTCCAGTTGAAGTCGGGCTGCTCGGGGGCGAACAGGTGGAGGTACCACTGGCCGTCCGGCACCCGGGTCCACGCGGGGCCGCCGAAGATGGACTGCCAGTCGTTCGGCGGCTGGTCGCCGCGTCCGTCGGCGAACCAGAACCGTTCGCGCTCGGGGGAGCCGGGGCCGGCGGAGACGGCCTGCACGAACCATTCCTGCTGGTCGGAGCCGTGGTTCGGCACGACGTCGATGATGGTCTTGATGCCGGCGTCGTGTGCCTCCCCGATGAACGCCTCGGCCTCGGCGAGGGTGCCGAACAGCGGCTCGATGTCCCGGTAGTCGGCGACGTCGTAGCCGCCGTCGGCCATGGGGGAGGGGTACCACGGGTTGAGCCAGATCGCGTCGACACCGAGTTCGGAGAGGTACGGCAGGCGGGCCCGGAGTCCGGCCAGGTCGCCGACGCCGTCGCCGTTCCCGTCGGCGAAGCTGCGCAGGTAGACCTGGTAGATCGCGGCTCCCCGCCACCACGTTTCGGACATGCTGGGGTGTCTCCTTCTCGGATCGGTGTGTGGCGGACGCCGTGGACAGGCACGGCGTGCGCCGGGTTCGGATCGTGTGTGGCGCGCGCCGTGGACAGATACGGCGTGTGCCGGGTCGGTTACCTCTGGTGTCCGGCCGGGGCCGGTCGGGCCGGTGGACGCGGCGGTGGGGGGACGGTGCGGCCGCGTCAACCTTTCAGGCTTCCGGCGGTGAGACCCGCCATGATGCTGCGCTGGAACACGAAGAAGATCACGATGGCCGGGATGCTGGCGATGACGAGTGCCGCCATGAGCACGTTCTGCGGCATCTGCGCCGACAGCGAGGAGATGCCGACACTGATCGGCATCTTGTCGGAGTCCGGCAGCACCAGCAGCGGCCAGACGAAGTCCTTCCACACGCCGACCACCGCGAGGATCGACACGACTCCGATGATCGGCCGGGACACCGGCAGCACCACCGACCACAGGATGCGTGCCGGCCCGGCCCCGTCGATCGATGCGGCTTCGAGCAGTTCACGCGGTATCGAGTCGAAGAACCTCTTGAGCAGGAAGATGAAGAACCCGTTGGCCGCGGCCGGCAGCCAGATGGCCCACGGCGTGTTGATGAGGTTGAACCCGAGGATCGGCAGGTCCTTCACCGTCAGGTACGCCGGCAGCAGGATCACCATCGGCGGGATCATCAGCGTGGCGAGCATCAGCCCGAGCACGGCCTTGCCGAGCACCGGCCGCAGCTTGGACAGCGCGTACGCCGCGGTGACGTCGATGGCGAGGGTGAACAGCCACGCGCCGGCGGCGTAGATCACGGTGTTGCGCAGGAACGTGCCGAGTTCGAGCTGGTCCCACGCCTCGGCGTACACGTCGAAGTTCAGCTCGTCCGGGAAGAACGACGGCGGTATCCGCGCGAGCTCGTCGGGGGACTTCAGCGCGCCGGTGACCATCCAGTACAGCGGGAACACGAAGACCGCGGTGAAGCCGAGCACCACGGAGGAAAGGACGATCCAGTAGATCACCCGGCCCCGGGTGGTGCCGAGCGTGTGCGGGGACACCAGGCCTCTGAACTGCTGACGCGGCGCCTTGCGGCGGCGCTTCTCGGGGGCCGGTGGCGGCGCGAGCGGGGGGCGGCTCGGCCGCAGCCGGGGGCCGGAGTCCTGGACGGTGCCGTGCGACATCGGTACGCCACTCCTTAGTTCGCGTCGTCCCGCGAGACGCGGAGGTAGACGGCCGAGAACACCATGAGGACGAGCATCAGCATCAGGCCGAGCGCGCCGCCGCCGCCGAAGTTCCCGAAGCTGAACGCGTACTGGTACATCAGGTACGCCACGGTGACGGTCGCGTTCTCCGGGCCGCCGCCGGTGAGCAGGTACGGCTCGATGAACACCTGCATGGTGGCGACGATCTGCAGCAGCAGCATGACCAGCAGGATCAGCTTGGTCTGCGGGATCGTGACGTGCCACACCCGGCGCAGCAGCCCCGCGCCGTCCAGCTCGGCGGCCTCGTACAGGTCGCTCGGGATGCTCTGCAGCGCCGCCAGGTAGATCAGTGTGCCGGTGCCGAGGTTCATCCAGGTGGACACGAGCACCAGCGAGATCAGCGCCGTGCTGGTGGAGTCGAGCCAGCTCAGCGCCGGCAGGTGCGCGAGGCCGAGTATCTGGTTGAACAGGCCCGGGCCGGGGTCGTAGAACCACTTGAAGAGCAGGACCGCCACCGCCGGCGGCAGCATCACCGGCAGGTAGACCACGAACCGCAGGTACGCCGTGGCGTGCCGCAGCTCGTTGAGCACGAGAGCGATGACGAACGGCACCGCGTACCCGACGAGCAGCGCGAGCCCGGTGAACGCCGCGGTGTTGAGCCAGGCCGCGGGGAACGCCGAGTCCTCGATGACGGTGCGGAAGTTGTCCAGCCCGACCCACTCGGCCGGCCCGACGAAGTTCGTCTTCTGGAAGCTGAGCAGGAACTCCCGCACCATCGGGTACCACGAGAAGAACGCGAAGCAGATGAGCGCCGCGCACAGGAACCCGTACGCCGTCAGGTTGCGGCGGAACGCGCGCCGGAACCCGCCGGGATCGCGGCGCGTGGTCATGGTGGTCATCGGTTGGTCTCCTTCGGCGGTCGCGGCGGGGTACCCGGCCCCGGGTCGCGGGGCCGGGTACCCCGGAGGTCAGCTGGACCTGGCCAGCATGGTGTCGACCTTCTTCTCCGCGTCGGAGAGTAGCTGGTCGATGTTCGCGTCCTGCCTGGTGAGCACGGCCGACATCGCGGTGTCGAGGATCGCGTAGATCTCCTGCGCCTTCGGGGGCTCCAGCTTGAACTGGACGTTGGCCGTGCCGTCGACGTACGGCTTGAAGTGGTCCACCGGCACCGTGGCGAACTGCGTGCGCAGCTCGTTGATCTTCTGGCCGGGTGCCGTCGCGCCGTACAGGTCGGTGGCCGGCAGGCCGACCGGCAACCCGTCGTTCTTGGCGCGCTCGTAGTCGAACTGGCCCTGGCCGGGGGTGAGGAAGCGGTACTCCAGCCACAGCAGACCGGCCTTGATCTGCTCAGGCGTGGCCTTGGGGTTGAACATGTACCCGTCGCCGCCGCTCAGCGAGTACGTGGCCTCCGGCAGTGACGTGACGCCGTAGTCCTCGAACTTGCCCTTGAAGTCGTTGTTGACGGCCTGAACCACGTCCGGCGCGCCGATCATCATGCCGAGCCTGCCGCTGCCCATCATGCGCATGAGGTCCTCCCAGCGCAGCAGCTGCTTGGTCCCCATGCTGTCGTCGGTCCAGCGCATCTGCTTGAGGTTCTCCAGCACGGCCTTGCCTTCAGGCGAGTTGAACGCCGCCTTCTTGCCGTCGGGGGTCACCATGTCGCCGCCGCGGCCGTACAGGGAGGAGGTGAAGTGCCAGCCGCCGGTGTTGCCGGCGCTGTACTCGCCGTACCCGACGTAGCCGGGGCCGAGTGCCGCGATCTTCTTGGCGGCGGCCTGCACCTCGGCCCAGGTCTTCGGCGGCGCGTCGGGGTCGAGACCGGCCTGGGTGAACAGCTTGCGGTTGTAGACCAGGCCCGTGCCGTAGTTGGTGCGCGGGACGCCGTAGAGCTTCTCTCCCTCCTTGAAGACGCTGATGACGTCGGGCCGCATGTCCTTCAGCGTGGTGAGGGTGGAGGCGTACGGCGTGATGTCGGCCGCCTGGCCGGACGCGATGATCTTGCGTACGTCGGTGTAGTAGACGTAGAAGAGGTCCTCCATCTCGCCGCCGGCGAGCTTGGCCTGGAACGTCTCGGGGACGATGCAGGGGAAGGCGTCCTTGCTCTCGATCGTGATGTTCGGGTGCAGCTTCTGGAAGGCCGCCACGTCGGCGTCCCACTGCGCGCGTTCCTTGGGGTTGCTCTTCGGCGGCTGGCACCCCACCGAGATCGTCACAGGAGCGTCGGCCGCCGCCGGGCCCGCGGGTGACGAACCGGCGCCGGGGGTGTTGCCGGAGCCGCCACATCCCGCGGCGGCGAGCGCGAGCCCTGCGGTGAGCAGGATCGCGAGGTTGCGGGGTTTCATGGGTCTGTTCCCTCCTGGACGTGCCCCCGACGACGAGGCTGAGGTCGTGATCAGGCATCGCGAACCGGTTGGGAGCAACATATAGAGACAGACATATGTCAGCAAGACCCTGGTTAGTGTGATGCAAAAAAGTGACAGTGTTCTGGCTCGGGGTCGGTACGGCAGAGGAGGCGGGCCGAGGACGCCTCCTGGCTGGCGCGATACCCGTGTTCGCCGGGATCGACGGACCATCCGGCGGTCGCCGGGGTCGCAAAGGTGAGGCGGAATCCCGGAAGAGGCGACGCCTGCCGCCGCATCTGGTCGGCAACCTGGTGCCGCCGGCATCGTCGGACGTCGGTCTGGCGACTGACTGGCACGGATCAGTCGTATGCTTGCCGACTTCCGTCAAAAGATTGCGGACATCTGTACGCCGACTTAAGCTGCGAACAGCCCGCGCGTATCGACCCGCGTCCCCGATCGGGGTGCCGGGGGAGGGAGGACGCACCGTCTCCCGGCACCCTCACCGCATGAGAAAGCGTCCGCCGGGGCCCGGACGGCGGACGCGGTCACCACACCCGCCACCGGGCTCCCGGCGGACGCCTCGCTGCGGACCCCGGCCGTGCGGCCGGGCTGACGGCCCTCGTCCCGTGTGCGGGACGCGGGCCCGGCGGCCGTCAGACGATCTGGTTGGCGACGTGGAAGGAGACGCCGCCCTGGTCGTCCACGTCGGCGTCGAGCGACTTGTCGTCGAGGACGCTCGCGGCGACCGGGTCGAGGTAGACCCTGGCCCCCGCGCTCTCGACGACCTTGTCGCTGCTCTCCGGCCCTTCGGCCACGGACAGCATCAGCGAACCGGCGTCCTCGTCCTGCGACGAGATGCGGATGCCCCTCTCGCCGGGCTCGTCGGCCTGCGCGTTCAGGTCGCGGATCACCTTGGCGGCGGTATCGGTCAGCGTGAGCATTACGTCTCCTCGCTGGGTTGGGTTTGGGTTCGTCCGGTCTAGTCCCGCCCTAGCCGTTCCTTCAGCCGATAAACCCACATAAAGATCGATCCACGCTAAAAGAGGGAAAAGCTGGAACGGTGGCCACGCGGTGCTGAATAGTGGTCACAGCGGGCCACGACGGCGGCCCGCACGAGGGGTGGGAGCGGTCGATGGTCGTCGTCGGCACATGGAACCTGGAGAACCTCTACCGGCCCGGCGGTGAGTTCGGGCCGGTCGGCGAGCAGGACTACCGGGCCAAGCTGGCCGCGATGGCCGCCACGATCAACGGGTTCGCCCCCGATGTGCTCGGTGTGCAGGAGGTCGGACAGCCCGAAGCGCTCGCCGACCTGGTGGCCGAGCTCGGCGGCGAGTGGCACACGGTGCTGTCGGGCCACCCCGACGCGCGCGGCATCAGGGTCGGGGTGATCAGCCGGCTCCCCCTCGCCGCGCAGGCGGACGTCACGGCGTTCACCGCGCCGCTCGCCGCCGTGCAGACCGCCGACACCGGGCCGCTGACCGGCCAGACCAGCCGCGGCATGCTGGCCGTACGCACCGAACCGGCCCCCGGCGTCACCCTGGACGTCGTCGTGGTCCACCTGAAGTCCAAGCTGCTGAGCTTCCCCGGCGGCCGGTTCCAGCCACGCGACGAGGGGGAACGCGCCAGGTACGGCGCCTACGCGCTGTACCGGCGTGCCGCCGAGGCCACGACCCTGCGCGGCGTCGCCGACCGGCTGACCGGCGGCGAGGGGCAGCATCGGCCGGTGGTCGTGTGCGGCGACTTCAACGACGAGCCGCAGGCCGCCACCACGCAGATCGTCCTCGGCCCGCCGGGCTCCGAGCTCGGCACCCCCGGCGCGTTCCGGCCCGACCGCGGCGACCCGTGGCGGCTGTGGAACCTGTACTCGCTGCTCCCCGAGGGGGAGCGCTTCTCGCGGGTGCACAACGGCCGCGGTGAGCTGATCGATCACATCCTGGTGAGCAGGGCCTTGCTCGACAAGGTCGACGAGATGCGCTCGGTCGTCGGCCACGGCCTGCCGTCGGTCACCGAGGACCCCGGCCCGCGCAGGAACGCCACCGACTCCGACCACGCGCCGCTGTACGCGCGGCTGCGGTTGTGACGCGCCGGAGGCCTTGGGGTGCTCCGTGCGTCAGGCCGCGGCCTGGCCGCCGGTGATCTGCTCCTTCAGCGGCATGAGCGTCCCCGCGATGCCGAGGATCGTCTCGTCCGGCACCCCGAGGTGCGCCAGCGCGCCGGCGAGGTGGGTGACCACGCTGTCGAAGGCGTCCGTGGTGATGCCGAGGCCGGCGTGCGCCTCACCCATCGTCCGGCCGCGGTACTCCTGCGGACCGCCGAGCGCGGCGGCCACGAAGCCGCGCTGGTGGGCCTTCAGCTTCGTCACGTCGATCTCGGCGAAGTAGCCGGCGAGCGTGGGGTCGGCCAGCACGCGCGAGTAGAACTCGTCGACGACGGCGGATACCGCCGCGGCCCCGCCAACCTGGTCGTATATGGACGCCATCTGGGATCACCCTCCGTGACTCGTCGGCGATGACTTCTGTCAGGAGAATCACACGAGCGCGTTTCAGCCCCATGTCCCGGCGGAAATTCGCCGTGTCCGGCCTCTCACCCGATCGACACGGCCGTAATGACGGCACCGGCCGCGCCGCGGGACGCGCACGGCCGGTGCGGTGACGGTCAGCGCCAGGTGTCGTTCCTGGTCGCGGCGCCGGAGGCGGGGGTCGTGAAGGAACGGTTCGGGTCGCTCTCCCAGGTCACCGAGCCGTCGGGGTTCTTCTTGATGTACTTGTACTGGATCGCCGTGCCGGCCGGCAGGTTCACCGTGCCGCGCCACACCGGGTAGGCCGCCGACGACAGCGGCACCGCCGCCGCCGGGCTCCACGCGCCGAGCGCCGCCACATCGCCGACCACGAAGACGTTCTGGCCCCAGTACGTCGTGGCGTCCACACCGAACGACGTCGCGACCGACGCCGCCGGCGGCGGGCCGCCGACCCTGATGGCCACCGCACTTTTGGCCGGTACGGTCACGGTGGCGGTCCCGCCGGCGGCGACGGTCACCGCGCCGCCGCCGATCAGGTCGGTGTACGTCCCGGCAGGCAGGCCCGTGGGGAACGTACCGGTGTGCGGGCCGCCGCCGTTGTTGATCGCGACCCATCCGGCGGACCCGCGGCCGAACGCGATGACGTCGGTGTCCGGCGCGCTCCAGTTCGTCACAGAGGTGCCGCGCACCGCGTTGCGGAAGCCGACCATGGCGGTGACCGCCGCGTCGCGGTGCAGGCACGTCCACCCCGACGAGCAGTTCGCCGCGGTGACGTACCCGTTGCCGTCCGACGGCGGCGAGGCGTCGTTGTCGGTGAACGTGAAGCCGTCGTAGATCTGCGGCGCGCCGTGCGTCCAGGCGAGCTGGAAGATGTTCGCCAGGGTGTAGGTCGCGCCGTCCTTGTAGGTGAGGGTGGAGCCGTCGCGCTCGGTGTCGTGGTTGGTGACGAACGTGACGGCTTTGGCGCTCGGCTGCATGCCTCCCCATGTGGCGCCGAAGGTCTGCAGGTCGGAGATCGATCCGGAGAACTTCTCCTTGAGGTAGCGGCCGTACTGGAAGTCCAGCACGTCGGCGAGCCCGGTGTACTGGCTCGGCTGCACGGCCTCACCGGCGCCGTAGATGACCTCCTGGAAGATGTACGGCGAGCCGGTCAGCCTGCCGTAGATCGACGACAGGTCGGTGGGACTCATGTGCTTGACCGCGTCCACCCGGAAGCCGTCCACCCCGAGGGACGTCAGGTCGTTGAGGTAGGCGGCGATGCGGGACCGCACGTACTCGGCCCCGGTGTCCAGGTCGGCCAGCCCGACCAGCTCGCACCGCTGCACATTCGCGGCGTTGCCGGTGTAGTCGCCGCCGTGGATCAGGTTGTCGGAGTTGCCGCACGCGGCGGGGTAGTAGTGGAAGTCGGCCCCCGAGTACGTGCCGGGGTAGGTGTACTTGGTGAAGCTCCTGCCGCCGTACGACACCGAGCCCTGACCGGTCATGTGGTTGACGACGGCGTCGGCGTACACCTTGATCCCGGCGGTGTGGCACGCCTGCACCATCGAGGCGAACTGCGCGCGCGTGCCGAGCCGACCGTTCACGTCGTACGCGGCTGGCTGGTACAGCTCCCACCACGAGTGCGTGCCGGAGCGCTTCAGCGAGTCCTGCGGCGGGGACACCTGCACGCCGCCGTACCCGGCGGGGCCGAGCACGTTCGTGCACTCGGCGGCCACCGACGGCCAGTTCCAGGTGAACAGGTTGGCGATGACGTCCTTGGTGCCGGGTGGCGCGGCCTGCGCCGGCTGCGGCACGGTGAGCAGGGCCGCGAGGCACGCGACCAGCGCGGCCGGCGCGGCAAGGGGACGAGGACGTGATCGGGGTGATGTGCGGGATCTCACGCGGGGGGCCTCCAGGCTCGATGGACGGGTTCCCCGCCGGGCCGGGTGCGGCGACACCCGGCCCGGCGTCCCTCCGGGGACGGGAGGGGACGTCTTGCGCCGCTAGCTCCGGACGAACACCGCGACCGTGCGGGCCGGCACGGTGATCGCGCCGGTCGCGGCGTCGAACGCCGACCGCTTGACCACCGGGTCGCGGCCTGCCGCCTGCGCCGGGTGCAGCGCCGCCGTCGCGCCGCGCAGCGCCGGCACCGACGCCGTACGCTCACCGGGGGTCGCGTTGAACACCACCGTGATCGACTTCCACCTGGGGTCCACGCCGGCGGTGTCCAGGTGCATGGCGATCAGGCCGGGGTCACCGGACTGCACGGGGAACGTCAGCCGCCGCTGCACCTCGGCCAGGGACCCGAGCCCGCCGAAGGCCGGCGAGGACGCGCGTACCCGCAGCAGGTCCCCGGACTGCGCGCGGGCCGCACCGATCGCCGCGCAGTCCGGCCGCAGCGCCGGGTCGGCCAGCAGCGGCCGCGCGTACGGCCACTTGGACGCGTTGTCCCCGGCCGGTGGCAGGCCGCCGCCGAAGCCGTTGCCGGCCGCGCAGTCCCACAGCAACCGGTTGAACCAGTCACCGGAGTCGTAGGAGTTGCGGTCCAGCGACTTGGACCGCAGCCGCTCGCTGCCGGCGTGCCAGAACGCGGTCCCCTGGGACAGCACCGACGCCGCCAGCGACAGCGACTGCATGCGCACCCGCTCTGCCATCGGGGTGGACGGCGGCAACTTGTAGGCGAGCGCGTCGAACAGCGTCTCGTTGTCGTGCGCGTCGACGTACGTCACCGCCTCACCCGGCGCCGCGGTGTACCCGGCGGGGGAGCCGTTGTAGTCGACCTGCGCGCCGGTCACCTCCTGCCCCGAGGACCCGGTGAACCGGTAGTCCTTGAGGTTCCCCGCGAGTCCCACCTTGATCAGGTCCTCGTAGTGGCGCAGCCGCGTGGCCTGCTGAGCCGCGTCGCCGTTGGCGGGGGAGCCGTTGGGGGTCCCGGCGAGACCGGAGCCGAAGCCCTGCACGCGGGGGTCGGCGTCGAACGGGCCGCCGCCGCGCACCGCGTCCCGCAGCCGGTCGTTGAACGTGCCGATGCCGGTCCCGGCCATGTTCGCCTGCGTGGCCTGCGGGAACCGCGCGCCGTCCGCCACCTCGCCGAAGTTCCAGCCCTCGCCGTACAGGACGATCGCCTTGCCGTCCACGCCGTCCTTGGCGAGCGTCAGCTTGTCCAGCGCGGCCCGCACCGCCACCATGTTCGCCTTCGGGTGGTGGCCCATCAGGTCGAAGCGGAAGCCGTCCACCTTGTGCTCCTTGGCCCAGGTGACCACCGAGTCGACGACGAGTTTCCCCATCATGGCGTGCTCAGGCGCGGTGTTCGCGCAGCAGGTCGACGTGGCGAGGGTGCCGTCCTCCAGCAACCGGTGGTAGTAGCCCGGCACGACGCGGTCCAGCACCGATTTGGGGTCCTGGCCGGCGGCGTAGGTGTGGTTGTAGACCACGTCCATCACCACACGCAGCCCCGCGCCGTTCAGACCGGCCACCATCTCGCGGAACTCGCCGATACGGCGCGTGCCGTCGGGGTCGGAGGCGTAGGAACCCTCAGGCACGGTGTAGTGCACCGGGTCGTAACCCCAGTTGAACGAGTCCTTGGCGGCGGTGCGCGCCACGCAGGCCTGCTGCTGCTCGGAGTCGGCCGGCATGGCGGCGAGGTCGCAGTCCGGTTCGGTACGGTCGGCGCGCCGCTCCGGCACGCTGCCGATGTCGAACGCCGGCAGCAGATGCACATGGGTGAGGCCGTCGGCGGCGAGGGCCTTGAGCTCCTTCATGCCGGCCGAGTCTCCGGTGAACGCCGCGTACGTGCCGCGCCTGGCCGCCGGCACCGTGGCGTCCGAGGCGGAGAAGTCCCGCACGTGCAGCTCGTACACCGACGCTCTGCCTTGCGGCACCGCCGGCGGTTTGCGCAGCGAGGCCCACCCGGCGGGCCGCAGCGCGCGGTCGGACAGGTCGGCGAGCTGGCTGCGCGCCGAGTCGGCCGCCAGGGACACGCTGTAGGGGTCGGTCACCTCGTTGACGACCACACCGCGGGCCGCCGGCGCGTACACCGTGACCAGGAAGGCGTAGTAGCGGTCCCGCCACGACGCCGCGCCGCGCACCGACCACACGCCGGTCGCGTCGTCGCGCCGCATCTCGTGCACGGTACGGGGACCGCCGCGCGGGTCGCGGTACAGGGCCAGCTCGACCTTGGCCGCCGTCGGGGCCCACACCGACACCCGCGGCGTGCCGGACGACCAGACCGGCCCGAGCGCGGCCCCGGTGGCCGCGGCGTACAGGTCGTCGAGGACACCGGGGATCTGCACGCCGGTCGCGGTGAGCAGAACCCCCGCGGCGCTCCGTTCCAGCGCCACCACCTGGCCGCGCAAGGCGGTGCGCACCAGGTCGGCGTCTCTGGAGTCCACGGTGAACGTGCTGTAGGCGGCCAGGTGCGGCCACTTGGCCTTCTGCGCGTCGCTCAGGCCGGCGCCGGGGGTGAGGCGGACCAGGTGGATGTCACCGGTGAGGTCGCCGCCGGCGTACGCGATGTCCCCCTTGGGGGAGAACGCCAGCGCGTACGCCGACGAGGCGGACGGCTTGACGTCCCAGGCGACGGTGTTCCGGTCGATCCAGTGCGCGCGGGCTTTCGACAGGTCGGCGTCCGCACCCCGCGCGGGAGGCTGCGGCAGCAGGTGGCCCGGGGTGGCCGCGAGCAGCCACACCTCGCCGCCGGTGGCCGCGAGGTCCAGCGACTGGTCGTCCGGCAGGTCCTTGTCGTCACCCTTGTGGATGATGTAGCTCAGGCTGGTCGCCCCCTCGGCGAGCGGCACCCGGAAGTACACCCCGAAGCGGTCGCTCCCCGCCGGCCGGATCGGGGTGGCCCACTCGGTGGGGTTCGCCGCGCCGCTCCAGACGTGCAGCCCCCAGCCGTCGTGGTTCCCGTCCGCGCGGCGGTAATGCAGCACCGCGACGTTCTCCGCCGCGGCCCGCGTCGGGTGGATCGTCGCGTCCTGCGAGTTCACGTACGCCTCGGGCCGGGTGGCCGGCACGAACGACTGGTCGGGGCCGGGGTCCTTGGCGTCACCCTTGTGCACGATGAAGTTCAGCGGCGCGGCCGGGTCCTTCAACGGGACGTGCCAGAACGCGCCGTAGGAGTCGGTGCCGTCCGGCACGCGCGGCGCGGCCCAGTCGGTGCCGGCGCCGTCGGCGATCGCGTCACCCCACAGGTGCAGCCCCCAGCCGTCGTACCGGCCGTCGGGCCGGTGGTAGCGGATCGTGGCGAAGCCCTGCGCGGCGGCGCGAGAGGTGAAGGTGTCCGGCTTTCCCTCCGCCAGCCAGACCTCGCCGTTCCGCGCGGGGTCGATCAGCCGGTCGCCGCCGTCCTTCTCGTCCCCCTTGTGCGCGATGATCCCGACACTGGTGGCGCCGGGCTTCAGCTTGATCCAGGCGAACCGGCCGTAGGCGTCCTCGCCGTCGAACGGCACCGGCGCGTCCCACGCGGTGGGGTTCTCGACGTCCCCCCACACGTGCAGGCCCCAGCCGTCGTACGCGTCGCGCTTGTAGTGCACCACCAACCAGTCCCGCGTGACCGCGCCAGGCGCCGGCGGATCCTCCGGCTTCCCGACCGTCGCGCCGGCGGACGCCGAGGCGATCCGGCCCGCGGAGTCCTTCACCACCGCCTTGTAGGTGACCTTGGTGCCGGGGGCCAGCCCGTCGAGGTCGTGGTACACGCGGAACAGCCGCCGGCCGTCCACCAGGGACGGCGCGTCGTCGGTGCCGAGCACCTTCCACGCACCCTCGCCGATCCTCACGGCGAACGTCACCTGGTCGAACCCGGCACCGGGGACGGTAGCCCCGACCGGGACCCGGTCGTCGGCCGGCGGCACGAGCTCGGCCCCCGGCAGCACCACCGCCACCGCCGGCCCCTGCGCCGGCGCGGCCAGTGGCGCCGCCGCGCGGTAGACCACCGCCGACAGCGGCGGCACCGTCAGCCGCACCGTGCGGTCCCGCGCCGAGGTCACCGAGGCAGCGCCGCCGCCGTACACCCTGGTGAAGCCCAGGCCGGCCGAGTACGTCGGCACGTCCGCGGTCGCGGCCGTCGCGGCGTTGTTGACGGCGACGACGTACTCGACCCGCTCCTTCGCGCCGATCCGCGAGAACGCGTACAGGCCACCCTCGGCGAGCCGCTCCACCTGCGCGCCGTCGGCGAGCGCCGGATGCGCGTCACGCAGCGCGGCCAGCGCCTTGACCCCCTGGTAGACGGGATGCGTCGTCACGTAGTTGTCCCGCGCGTGCGTGGCGTCCGTGCCGATCAGGTCGTCGGTGAGATAACTCGCCGTACGGGACGCGAACATCGTCTGCCTGGCGTCCTTGTCGCCTCCCTTGCCGGTGAACCCCTGCTCGTCGCCGTAGTACACCACCGGCTGACCCCGCGTGAGGTACATCAGCTCGTGCGCCAGCAGGTCACGCCGCAGCAGCTCCGCGTCCGCGGCCCCCGGCCTGTCCTGGGTGACGAACCTGCCGATACGGCCCATGTCGTGGTTGCCGAGGAACGTCGGCAGCGACTGCGCACCCCCGTCCGGCTTGGTGTGCCGGTCGTCGCCGTCGTACAGCCGCGCCAGCCGGTCGGCCCCCGCCGTCCCGCCGGCGAACGACCGCGCCGCCTCCTGGAACGGGAAGTCGAGTGTCGCGTCCAGCCGGCCCCGCGTGGAGTACCTGCTGGTCACCGCCGGGTCCCCGGAGTACACCTCACCGAACATGAAGAACCGGTCGTTGCCGAGCTTCGCCGCGTACCCGTCGAGCGCCGGCGCGAACCGCTGCCAGAACCCCATGTCGACGTGCTTGGCCGTGTCGATGCGGAACCCGTCGATCCCGGTCTCCTTGACCCACGTCCGGTAGATGTCGATCATCCCGCGGGCCACCTCGGGCCGCTCGGTCCACAGATCGTCGAGCCCCGAGAAATCCCCGTACTCGTCGTTCTCGCCCCCGCTGAACGACGAGTTCCCCCGGTTGTGGTACATCGTCGGATCGTTCAGCCACCCCGGCGTCTTCACCCCCTTACGCGCCTCAGGCGTGTAAGGAAAAGAATCCGCGTCCACCTCGGGGAACCGGTCACCCCCCGCGAAATCACGGTCGTCGAACGGCCGTCCCGAGGTGTCGACGTACGGATAGGCACCCTTGCTCCGGTAGGTGTACGTCTTCTCGCGGTAGTCGACCACGTCGGCGGTGTGGTTGGTGATGATGTCGAAGAAGACCTTCATCCCCTTGCGGTGCGCCTCCCGCACCAGGCGCTTCATATCCGCGTTCGTCCCGAGATGCGGATCGATGGAGGTGAAGTCGGTGATCCAGTATCCGTGGTACCCCGCCGACACGTCGTTCCCGCTCCCCTGAACGGCACGATTCCTGAACGACGGCGTCAGCCAGATCGCCGTCGACCCCATTCCCTTGATGTAGTCGAGCCGCGAGATCAACCCCGCCAGATCCCCACCCTGGTAGAACCCCTTGTCCTGCGGGTCGAACCCCGTGACCAGCCGATCCCCCGACATCCCACCCCGATCGTTGCCGGCGTCTCCGTTGGCGAACCGATCGGTCATCACGAAGTAGAACCGCTCCCGCGACAGATCCCCCCGAGGCGCGTCCCGCGCCAGCTCCATGTCCCCCGCCTCGAAGTCCCGCCGCGTCCCCGAGACCAGCGGCCCCACCGCTTCCCGCGCGACCACCCCTGCCTTCCCACCCTCGGCCTCCGCCACGGCCCCCGGCCCCGTACCGGCCAGTCCCACCCCGGCCAGCAGCACGACCAGGGCCGCCACTCCCCGCCGTCCTCGCGCACTCGACCATCTGACGGACCATGAGCAGGACGGCCGGATCACAGGGCCTCCAATGTCGTATTTCACAGGCGTTGCCCGGAAGTTACTCAGATCTTGCAGCCTATGCAATGGTTTTCAGAAATTTCCTGCAAGGCGGCAAGCGTGGGATATGGGTGATTTGTGGGGTTTTGTCGGATTGTCTGGTCACCCCTGTGCCGCTGGCCATGCGCACTCCCCGGTGGTGGGCTGATGGTGTGCGGCCGGTCCGGGACGTGCCGCGCGAGAAGGGGTCGTGGCCGGGAAAGAAAGGCGCGCCTATCCGGACGGATTCCTTATCTCACAACGGGCCGGTGCCGGTTGTTGGCTGATGATCCGCTCACGTGGGCCGTGCGCGCGTGCACGTGATCGGGTCACGTGTGGAGTGGAAGGTCCCCGCCGGGAATTCCTGTGCCGGGAAGGACCGGGAGGTGTGCGTGATTACGCGGTTACATGCCTGCTCCGTGGACGTGTCCGCGGTTTTACACCGGCCGAAATCGGCTGTCCACATGCGAGGTCAGAGATGAGTGCGCGATGCGGAAAGAATCCGAACGATTATCTGGGATCTTTTCCTCGGACGTGCGGTGACTTACTATTGCGGAACATTCGAAGCCGGGTGACGTAGGGCGGCGAGGAGTGTGCCTGCTGGTGAGGGTGCGGGCTTTCTGCCCGTGGAGGCGACGAGTTTTGTCGGTCGGCGGCGGGAGGTCGCCGATGTGGTGCGTGCGCTTGAGGAATCGCGCCTGGTCACGCTGACGGGGGTGGGTGGCGTCGGGAAGACGCGGCTTGCTCTTCGGGTGGTGCGTGAGGTCAGAGCGCGGTTTCCCGGGGGTGTGCGGTTGGTGGAGTTGTCCTCGGTGCGGAGGCCCGAGTCGCTGAGGGAGGCGATCCGTTCGGCGATCGGGGAGAGAGAGGCCGGAGGGGTGCGGCGGTCGCTGCTCGTGCTCGACAACTGTGAGCATCTGGTGGAGAGCGCGGGGCCGCTGGTGGACGAGTTGATCTCGGGGACGCCTGGGCTACGGGTCATGGTGACCAGCCGGCGGGTGCTCGGGGCCGTGG
This sequence comes from Sphaerisporangium rubeum, assembly GCF_014207705.1. Taxonomy (NCBI): domain Bacteria; kingdom Bacillati; phylum Actinomycetota; class Actinomycetes; order Streptosporangiales; family Streptosporangiaceae; genus Sphaerisporangium; species Sphaerisporangium rubeum. Next base: position 5,038,227 of record NZ_JACHIU010000001.1, on the reverse strand, counting down.
GGGAGTCGGCGTACCAGGTCGAGCCGCTGCCGATCGACGGATCGGCCGACGGGAGCGCGGGGGGACAGCCGGAGGCGGTGACGTTGTTCGCCGACCGTGCGGCCGGGCTGATGCCGGGGTTCGTGCCGACGCCGGAGGTCGCGTTGCTGTGCCGCAGGCTGGACGGCATACCGCTGGCCATCGAGCTCGCGGCCACGCGGCTGCGCACGATGTCGTTCGACCAGATCATGGGGCGGATCGACGACCGGTTCTCGCTGCTGTCGGGGTTCGCGCGCACGCCGGTGCGGCGGCACCGGACGCTGCGGATGGCGATCGGGTGGAGCCATGAGCTGTGCGAGCCCGAGGAACGCATGCTGTGGGCCCGCCTGTCGGTCTTCTCCGGGGACTTCGACCTGCCGGCGGCGCGAACGGTGTGCGCGGGGCCGGCCGCGGCCGGTGGGGTGCCGGAGGCCGAGGACGTGCTGTCGCGGCTGGTGGACCGGTCGATCGTGCAGAGGGTGGTTTCGGGCCGGGTCGTGCGGTACCGGATGCTGGACACGGTGCGTGAGTACGGCGGTGAGTGGCTGCGGCGGCTCGGGCTGGAAGGCGAGACACGGCGGCGGCACCGCGACCACTACCTGGCGCTCGCGCGGCGGTTCGACCGCGAGTGGTTCGGGCCGTCGCAGATGGACTGGCACGACCGCATGATCCGCGAGCTGCCGAACCTGCGCGCCGCGCTCGACTTCTCGTTCGCCGACCCCGCCGAGCAGGCGCGCGGGGTCGAGATGGCGGCACGGCTGGCGTACTTCTGGATCGCCTGCGGGTTCGTCTGCGACGGCCGGCGCTATCTGAGTGCTGCGCTGTCGCACCTGCCGGACGTGCCGCCGGGGGAGGGGGTGAACCGCGCGCTGTGGGTGGGGGCCTGGCTGGCCGACGTCCAGGGGGACCTCGACCAGGCCAACGACCTCGCCACCGAGTGCATGTCGCGGTCCTTCGCCGTGCTGGACCGCGCGTCGGCGGGCTGGGCCACGGCGTGCTGTGCCACCACGGGGCTGCGCTGGGGGTACCTGCCGGAGGCGCTCGGCATGTACGAGCGGGCCCGCCGGACCCATGAGGAAGGCGGCGACCTCGGCGCGGGGCTCGCCACGGCCCTGGTGGGGGAGGCGTACGTGCTCGCCAGGCTCGGCCGCCGCGAGGAGGCCATGGCGCGGCTGCGCCGGCACAGGTCCCTGTGCGACTCGCTCGGGGACATCTGGATGCGGTCGTCGGGGGACTGGGTGCGCGGCTTCATCGAGCTGGAGGAGGGGGACGCGGCGTCGGCGGCGCGGTTCTTCCGCGCGTCGCTGCGGGCCAAGCACCTGCTCGGTGACAGCCTCGGAATGACGACGGCCGTCTCCGCGCTCGCCGCGGCGGCGGCGAGGAGCCGGGACATGGAACGCGCGGCACGTCTGCTCGGCGTGAGCGAGCTCATCGAGCTCAGCTTCGGGCTGCGCGTGTCGATCTCCCCGCCGGACGACGTCCGCGAGGCGACCGAGGATCTGGCCCGCTCCGCGCTCGGCGCGGACGACTTCACCGCGGCCTTCCAGCGCGGCCGGGCCATGGACGTCGAGGCCGCCGTCGCGTACGCACTGGAGCCGCCGTCACCGGTCCCCGCCGGCACGGACGGCACCGACGGCGCCGCTCGCACCGAGGACTGAACGCAGGTCCTCCCACGGGGGTGTTGCCATAATTGCCAGAAATGACATTATTCACCCATGCGAGACGCCTTGCGCGAGGAAACCGAGCGCCTGCTGACGATCCAGGACGACTTCGAGCGCTTCCGGGCCGCGACCCGGATGCTGGTCGATCTGGACGACCTGATCCTGGAGATCTCCAGGATCAGGAACGAGAGCGCCTCCCGGATGCAGATCAGGCCGATCCTCCAGCCCGCGCGCTCGGACGACTCGCTGCCGGAGGACGCCAGAGCGCTGCTCGACTGCCTGCGGCGCATCGGAGCCGAGCGGTTCCGCCGGCGTGACGTGTTCCGGCGCATGGCCCGCCGCTTCAAGACGGTCGCCGCGATGGTCCCCGCTCTCGACCTGCTGGAAGGCGCTGGCTACATCCGCAAGGTGGAACCGGTCGCCGAGCCGGGACAGCCGGGCCGCCGTCGTTCCCCCGAGTACGAGGTCCGGTTCTGAGGCGACCACCAGGCCCGGCGGCCGTCAGGTCGCCGGGACGAGGTCTCCGGGGTCCGGCGGCAGGGAACGCCACTCGACGGCGGACGGCGGGATGTCGCGCGCGGGCCGGTCGGCGGTCTCACCGGCCGGCGTGACCGAGCCGCCATCCGGGCCGCCACCGGAGCCGCCACCCGGGCCGAGGCTGCCAGGAGGAAGCCCGAGCGCGGTGCCGAGATCGTCGTACATCTCGAACGACCCGTACAGGCCGGTGATCGTCAGGATGCGCAGCAACGTGCCGTGGACACCGGCGACGCGGAGCGGCACGCCGGTCTCGTGGCTGCGCCGCAGCACGCTGATCAGCTCGCTGAGGCCGACGGAGTCGCAGAAGCCGACCCCGGTCAGGTCGAGGACGAGCGCGTCCACCCCTGGTGCGTCCCAGGCGGTGGTCAACCCTGACCGTAGGGCGAAAGAGGAACGGTAGTCGAGGTCTCCCTCCGCGCTGACGACGATAACGTCGTCTCTTTTGTGCGATGAGACGGTGAGCCCCGGTCGCGGCTCGGCCCCGTGCTGCATGATCACTCCCTCAGACCTGCGGGTTTCACGGCAGGCGTTGCCTCCCTTCCTACCAGTTCCTGACGCTTTCTCGATGCCTTGACCGGGGTCGGTTCCCGTGGAGGGCCGGCGGAAGGCGGCCGAAGACCGCCGCGGGCCGTCCGCAGACGGTCGTGACCAGGGGAAGTCCGGAAGAGGTGTCAACGGCCGAAAATATACCTTTCTGACCCCTTTCTGGGGTTACTTCTACCAATCAACGGACAGGGGATGACCAATCAGCCAGTAAGCAGGAAGGAACCGTCATGGCCGCGACGCCGCACAACGGAGCCGGCCGGGGAGACGACCGACCGGTGCTGACCGACCGGCAGGGACACCCGGTGTACGACAACCAGAACCAGCGCACTGTCGGCGCCAGAGGCCCCGCGACGCTGGAGAACTACCATTTCCTGGAGAAGATCAGCCACTTCGACCGTGAGCGCGTCCCCGAGCGGGTCGTGCACGCGCGTGGCATCACCGCCTTCGGATATTTCGAGGCCACCGGCCTGCTCGGCGACGAACCGATCTCCCGGTACACCAGGGCCAAGCTGTTCGCCACCCCCGGCAAGCGCACCGACGTCGCCGTGCGTTTCTCCACGGTGATCGGCGGACGCGACTCCTCCGAGGCCGCGCGCGACCCGAGGGGCTTCGCCGTCAAGTTCTACACCGAGGACGGCAACTGGGACCTGGTCGGCAACAACCTCGGGGTGTTCTTCATCCGCGACGCGATCAAGTTCCCGGACGTCATCCACGCGCTCAAGCCCGACCCCGTCACCTTCCGGCAGGAACCGGCCCGGATCTTCGACTTCATGTCGCAGACGCCGGAGAGCATGCACATGCTCGTCAACCTGTTCAGCCCGCGCGGCATCCCCTCCGACTACCGGCACATGCAGGGATTCGGCGTCAACACCTACAAGTGGGTGAACGAGCGCGGCGAGACCCACCTGGTGAAGTACCACTGGCTGCCTGAGCAGAACGTCCGCAGCATGACGGCGGCCGACGCCGCCAAGGTGCAGGCAGGGGATCTCGGGCACGCCACCAGGGACCTGCAGGAGGCCATCGAGCGCGGCGACCATCCGCAGTGGCGGCTGGTCGTGCAGATCATGAGCGACGAGGAGCACCCGGAGCTGGACTTCGACCCGCTGGACGACACCAAGACCTGGCCGGAGGAGCAGTTCCCGCCGCGGCTGGTGGGACGCATGGTGCTCAACAGCAACGTGAGCAACTTCTTCACCGACAACGAGCTGATCGCGTTCGGCACCGGTGTGCTGGTCGACGGGCTCGACTTCTCCGACGACAAGATGCTGGTGGGCCGCACGTTCTCCTACAGCGACACCCAGCGGTACCGCGTCGGGCCGAACTACCTGCAACTGCCGGTCAACCGCGCCAAGAACGCCGACGTCCGCACCAACCAGCGGGACGGCTTCATGGCCTACGACCAGGGGAACGCCGAGGAGTCCCCGCACGTCAACTACGAGCCGTCCATCCTCGGCGGCCCGCGTGAGGCCCCCGCCCCCGGCCACGACGAGCAGGGCCCCGTGATCAATGCCCGGCTCACCCGCAAGCGCCTGCCGCGGACCAACGACTACAAGCAGGCCGGCCAGCGCTACCTGCTGATGGAGCCGTGGGAGCGCGACGACCTGGTGTTCAACTTCACCGACGCGCTGCGGCAGTGCCCCCGGCCCATCCAGGAGCGCATGGTCTGGCACTTCCTGATGGTGGAGAACGACCTCGGCCTGCGCGTCGGCGAAGGCATCGGCCTGTCACCCGAGGACGTCGCGCACCTGGAGCCGCTTCCCGGCCAGATCCTCGACGACGAGGAGCTGGACCGCCTGGCGAACCTCGGCAAGAATCCGGCGAGGGACGTCACCGGCCTCACCATGACGCACTGCGTCCCCGACGAAAGGTACATGCCGTAGGCCGTCGCCACCCGCGTCCCCGCCGCCAGGGCCGGGACGCGGGAGTCGCGGGCCCGCGTGTGGCGGTAGCGTGCACGCATGCGTGAGGTTCAGTGGCGGGTACGGCGTGAGTTCACCCTTGCCAAATGGGCCGGCGCGGCCGGGTTCGCGGTGATCGCCGTGGTGCTGCTGGCAGTGGACCGCCGCGGCATGCTGCTGTGCGCCGGCGGCGCCGTCCTGCTCGGCGGCTTCGCCGTGCGCGACACCCTGGCCCCCGTCCGCCTGGCCGCCGACGACCTCGGCCTGACCGTGGTGACCGGCCTCAAGGCCCGCCACCTGGTCCCCTGGCGCGACGTCACCCGCATCAGGGTGGAACCCAACGCGCGCTACGGCCTGCGCTGGGACATGCTGGAGATCGAGACCGAGGAGAACCTCCACACCTTCTCGTCCCACGAACTCGGCGCCTCCTGCGTCTCGGTCGCCGAGGAACTGTTCCGCCTCAGACCCACCTGACACACGGGCCCACCGGACGCGGGTATGCGCGCGATCGGTGGCGCGGCCGGGTGGGTAAAGACCCGGTGTGGACCTGGCGACGGCGGCGGACGAGCTCTACGGCCTCGCGCCTGAGGAGTTCACCGCCGCGCGGACCCGTCTGGCCGCCGAGGCCAAGCGCGACGGCGATCCCGTGCTGGCCAAGCAGGTCACGGCCCTGCGCCGGCCCACCGTCTCGGCCTGGGCCGTCAACCACCTGGTCCGTGCCTCTCCACCCGAGCTGGATGACCTGCTGGACCTCGGTGAGCGACTGCGGTCGGCCTGGGAGGCGGGGGAGCCGGTGGCCGGGCTCGACCAGCGGCGCGCCGGACTGGTCACCGCGCTGATGCGCACCGCGTCCGCGCTCGCCGCCTCCGCCGGTCGTCCCCTGCGCGAGCCGGCGGCCCGGGAGGCCGAGGACACCCTGTACGCCGCCACCATGGACCCGGTGGTGTCGGACGAGGTACGCGCGGGCCACCTCTCCCGGCCTCGCCGCCATGTCGGCTTCGCCCCCGCGGCCCCGGCCCGCGCGCCTGAGCCGCGGCAGGAGAAGAAGACCCCCGCCAAGGCGCCCCGGCCCTCCGCCGAGGACCGCCGTACCCGCGAAGAGGACCGTCGCGCCAGGGAAGAGGAACGCCGCAGGAGGCGACGCGAGGAGCGCGCCAGGGCCGCGGAGGCGGAGGCGGACGCCGCGGCCGAGGCGCTCGCGGAGTGGAGTGCCGAGCGGGACGAGGCCCGCCGCGAGTGCGCCGAGGTCACCGAGGAGGCCGGCCGCCTGCGTGAGCGCCTGCGCGAGACCCTGGCGCGACAGGAGTCCCTGACCAGGCGCCTGGAGACCGCCGAGCGGGAACACACCCGCGCCGAGCGCCGCGCCGCCGAGGCCCGCCGCCAGGCGCAGGAGGCACGCGACCTGGTGTGACGGGCTACTGCCTGGCGGTGGCGTGCCTGCCGCGGTGGCCCGTGCCGGCGCGGCGGGGGGAGAAGGTGACCAGCGCGGCACGCGCGGCGGGCCGCACCGGTGCGGCGGAGGGGACCTCCCCGGCGTCCGGGACGCTCGCGTCGCGGTACGGCGGCCGGTGGCGGGGGATGAGCAGCGTGAACACGGCGCCGACGACGGTGACGGCGGCACTGATGACGAAGGTGACGCGGAAACCGGCGGCGCTGGTCGTGGTGACCGTGCCGGACGTCACGGTGTGCGCGGCCATCACGGCGCCGAGCACGGCGCTCGCGACGGTGGAGCCGAAGGTCCGCATGACGGCGTTGAGGCCGTTGGACGCGGCGGTCTCCGAGGCCGGAACGGCACTCATGATCAGGTTCGGCATCGCGGCGTAGGCGAACCCGACGCCGAAGCCGATGAGGACCGAGGTGAGGATCATGTGCCAGACCTCGGTCATCAGCACGAGACTGACGGCGTAGGTGACCCCGATGAGGATGATGCCGATCAGCAGCGGCACCCGCGGCCCGCGCGACCTCGTGAGACGTGCCGCGAACGGCGAGGTGGCCCACATGACCAGGCCGCACGGCATGAGGCACAGGCCGGCGACCAGCATGTTCTGGCCGAGGCCGACACCGGTGCCGGTGGGGGACTCCAGGATCTGCGGGAACATCACCACGGTGCCGAAGAAGCCGAAGCCGACGGTGATCGAGGCGATGTTGGTGAACAGCACGGGCCGGCGCGCGGCCACCCGCAGGTCGATCAGTGGACTCGGGACGCGCAGCTCGTAAAGGCCCCAGATCGCGAAGACGACGACGCCGCCGATGAGGCATCCGAGCGTCGCGGGGCTCGTCCAGCCCCAGGTGTTGCCCTCCGACACGCCGAGCAGCAGCGCCACCAGTCCGGCGGCGAGCCCGAGCGCGCCGATCAGGTCGAACGATCCGTGGTCGCGCGGCCCGCCGGAGGGGACCACCCGCCACACGAGCAGCGCGCCTGCGACGCTCAGCAGGCCGGACATCACGAAGAGCAGGTGCCAGTCCAGGTACTGCGCGATGTAGGCCGACAACGGCAGCCCGACCGCTCCGCCGACGCCGAGCGTGGCGCTGACCAGCGCGATCCCGCCGCTGAGCCGGTCGCGGTGCAGCGTGTCACGCAGGATGCTGAGGCCGACCGGGATGACGCCGATGCCGGTGCCCTGCAAGGCCCGCGCGACGACCAGCGGGATCAGCGAGGACGAGAACATCGCGATGACCGAGCCCAGCCCGACCAGCCCGAGCAGGATGAGGACGACACGCTTCTTGCCGTAGAGGTCGCCGAGGCGTCCGGCGATGGGGGTGGAGACGGCGGCGGCCAGCAGCGTCACGGTGAGCACCCACTGCACGTCACTCGGCCGCGCGCCGAGGATGGCCGGCAGCTCGGGGACGAGCGGTGTGACCAGGGTCATCATGAACGCCGACACCAGGCCGGTGGCGGCGAGCGTGGCGACGACGGCTCTGTCGCTGACGGGTCTCGGCGGCGACCGGTCCTCCGGCGTCTCGTGGCCATCGGTGCGGTCGGTGTGTGCTGACACGCGTGCAGTCCTTTCCCCGGCGTGCGGTCGCGCGAAACGGCACCGCGAAGGCGCGAGGTCGATTTAAACTGGAAGTGGAGAACCCTCCACTTCTACGATGCTAAGTGGACACGCCTCCACTTAGCAAACCCTTATCGGCCCCTGCACCCGGAAGGAGCGCCTCGCGTGGTCAACGCTCTCGACCCCGACCGGCCGCTGCGCTCGGACGCGCGGCGCAACCGCGACAAGATCCTCTCCGCCGCCGTGCGGGTCTTCGCCGAGAGGGGCCTGGAGGCCAACCTCGACCAGATCGCCAAGGAGGCCGGCGTCGGCGCCGGCACCCTGTACCGCAACTTCCCCACCAGGGAGGCCCTCGTCGAGGCCGCCTACCGCAACGAGCTCGCGCGCCTGTGCGACGCGGCCCCCGTGCTGCTCGCCACCATGACGCCGCGTGCGGCCATCCGCGCCTGGATGGGTCTCTACATCGACTACGCCTGCGCCAAGCACGGCATGGCCGACGCGCTGCGCGCCGTCGTCGACACCGGCCGCAACCCCTGCGAGCGCAGCCGCGAGATGATGCTGGCGTCCCTGTCGTCCCTGCTCGCGGCCGGGGTGGCCGACGGCGGTGTCCGCGCCGACGTCCGCGCCGACGACCTGCTCGCCTGCGTCGTCGGCGTCGCGCTCGCCACGCGCGCACCGGAGCAGCGTCCCCAGGCCGAGCGCCTGCTCGACCTCGCGATGGACGGCCTGCGGCCGAGGAACGGCTGAAGGGCCGGCGCGGTCAGACGGTGAAGCCGCCGCCGGAGTAGGCGTCGGTGACGCGGCGCTCCATGAAGGCGACCCCGTGGTCGACGGTGACGAGGCGCCAGCCGTACCTGGCCTCCTGGCTCAGGGTGTCACCCCACTGGTCGTCGACGGGGGAGGTGGTGGCGCAGCGGAGGGGGACGGTGCGGTACTCGACCTTCGGGTCGGCGCCGTCCATGGGCCCGGCGGGGGAGGGAATCGGGAAAGGCCCGTCGCCGAGGACGCCGAAATCGGCGGCGCGCTGCGCGGAACGCTCGAATACGTCTCTTTCGTGGCCATGAATTCTGAGGGCCTCGGCGAGCAGGCGCACGGTTTCTTTTCTCGGGTGACAGGTCTCGCCTTTTTCGATGTCGCGGATCGCGCGGGTGCTGATGGTGGAGAGATCCGCCAATTGTTGCTGGGTCATGCCGGCCCGCGACCGGTGGTGCACGAGTAATCGTGGGAATTCACTGCTGCTCACCTCGGTGCTCCTTCCGGCCGACCCGGCCCGGTGCCACCCGGGCCGATGAGTCCCGCGATCTCCCCGGTGTCCGCGTGATGACCTCTGACCGTCTCGGTAAGACCGCTCAGTGAAGCCCATCATCTGAGATGACACCGGACTTGTGCAAGAGTCCTTGCGCAACTTTTGGTGAGATCGACGGGCTGCTCGACCCGGAGCTCTCGCGGCGATCTTACATTCATGCAGGTGAGAGCGCTGCAAAACTGCTATATAACAGCACAATAAACATTGAACAAGAAAGCTTGAGTAACGCATCGTAGTGGACCTAGGCTTGAGCATTGTGAAAGAGCACATCCAGCCACCGCTCCGGCGGCTCGCATGAGCCGCGGGGAGACGAGCAAGGGAAGTGACGGTGTCAGCGTGCTGAAAGCCTTCGCGCACCCCATGCGCGTCCGCCTCTACTACAGCCTCAGAAACGCCGGAGCGGCGTCGGTGTCCCAGCTCGCCGCCTCGGTGAGCTCCCCGATCGCGCAGGTCAGCTACCACCTCCACCAGCTGCACCAGTACGGCTTCATCGAGGAGGTGCCGCAGTACGCGCGCGACCGGCGCGAGCGCTGGTGGCAGCTCAGCGGCAAGAGGGTGGGGTGGGACGCCTCCACCGTGCTCGACGCACCCGACGCCGCGGCGGTCGCCTCCATGGTGAAAGGCAGCGCGATCCGCGAGCAGGTCAGGTTCATCGAGGAGTTCGCGAGCGAGGAGAAGGACTGGGACGGCGACTGGCTCGACGCGGCGTTCATGACCGACGGCACCGTCGACCTCACCAGCGACGAGCTCGCGCGCATGCACGCCGAACTGAAGGCCGTGATCGACCGGTACGCCATGCTCGGCACGCGCTGGCGGCAGACCCGTCAGTCGCCCCCTCCCGGGGTCGAGCGCGTCATGTACGTCATGCATGGTTTCCCGATCCGGGGAACACGGAAGCAGTAGCTCCCCGGCCGGTCGGCCGCCCCCCACGATCGGAGCCTGAGACCATGAGCACGACGCCTGCGCACCCGCTGCGCCAACGACGGTTCTTATACATCTGGGCCGCGAGTTTCTTCACCGAGATCAGCAGGTGGTCCCTGCTGATCGCGCTGCCGTTGTACGCGCTGACCCTCACCGGCTCGGCGCTGGTCACCTCCACCGTGGCGATGCTCGGCCTGCTGCCGAGCCTGATCCTCACGCCGCTGGCCGGCGTCTTCGCCGACCGGTGGCGGCCGGCGCCGCTCATGGCGTGGCTGGCCGGCACCAGAGCCCTGCTGCTGCTCCCCCTGCTGCTCGTCGCCGGCGAGGGCGACCTGTGGATCGTGTACCTCGTGATGGCCGCCGAGTCCGGCCTCACCGGCATGTTCGAGTCGGTGAAGAACGCCGTGGTGCCGACGCTGGTGCCCTCAGGACAGCTCGTGCGGGCCAACGCGTCCATCAACCTGAACAGCAACCTCGGCCGTCTGGTCGGCAGTCCCGTCGGCGGGTTCCTGCTGGGGTTCACCGGCATGGCCAGCGTCGTGCTGACGTCGGTCGCCATGCTGGTGGTGACTGTCGTGCTCGTCGCGCTCATGGGCTCAGGCGCCGCGCGCCGGGTCACCGAGGACGCCGTGGTCCCCGGGGCCGAGACCTCCGGGCCCGCGTTCTGGCGCGAGCTGCCGACCGGGCTGCGCGCCATCGGCTCCTCGGCGCGGCTGCGGTCGGTCGCGCTCATCCTCGGTCTGCTGTCGGTGGCACAAGGACTCTTCGTGATCCTGTTCCTGCTGTTCGTCACCGACCTGATCGCCGGCGGCGAGCCGGAGGCGGGGCTGCTGCGCGGCGTGCAGGCCATCGGAGGACTGCTCGGCGGCGCCGTCGCCGGCCGGATGGCGCGCCGGTTGCAGGCCCACCAGTTCCTCGCCTACGGGCTGCTGTCGTTCGCGCTGATCAGCCTGGCCATCTGGAATCTCACCCTGGTGACCGCCTGGATCGGCTTCTACATCGGCCTGTTCACCCTGGCGGGGGTCCCCGGCATCTGGCTGATGGCGGGGTGGCTGTCGCTGGTGCAGGAGGCGACGCCTGAGGGGCTGCGCGGCAGGGTGATGAGCACGTTCATCGCGCTGTCCGACGGCCAGCAGGCGCTCGGCATGATGCTCGCCGGCGTCCTCGCCGGGCTGGTGCCGACGCTCGCGGCGCTGAACTTCCAGGCGGCGGTGCTGCTGCTCGCGTGGTTGCTCGCCGCGCGCCTGCTGAAGCCGGCGCCGGTCACGCCACAGGCCGGGCCGGTTCAAGAGGCACGCGAGAGGGATACGAGCCGGTGAAGCACCCGAGGCACAGCGACCGGCCCGCGCCGGTCGCCGCGCTCATGGCCTCGACCGACAGGAAGGCCAGCGAGTCGGCCCCGACGAACGCGCCGATCTGCTCAGGCGTCATCAAGTGGCCCGCCAGCTCGCTCTGCGTGCTGATGTCCACGCCGAAGAAGCACGGCCACGCGATCGTCGACGACGCCAGCCGCACGTGCACCTCGGCCGCGCCGGCGCCGCGCAGCAGCGCGACCGCGTGCTTCATCGAGGTGGCGCGCACCAGCGAGTCGTCCACCACCACCACTCGCTTGCCGCCGACCGCCTCCGGCACCGGGTTGAGCTTCAGGCGGACCCCGGAACGGCGCGCCGCGTCGCTCGGACGCAGGAACGTGCGGCCGAGGTAGGGGTTCCTGACAAACCCCTCGGCGTACGGCACCCCGCTCTCGGCGGCGTAGCCGAGCGCGGCGGGCCGCGCCGTGTCAGGCACAGGGATGACCACGTCGGCCGGTACCCCGGCCTCGCGGGCCAGCGCCGCGCCGAACGCGTGCCGCACCTCCTGCACGCGGCGTCCGCTGATCAGAGAGTCGGGCCGCGCGATGTAGACGTGCTCGAACACGCACAACGTGTGCGGCGCGACCGCGAAGTGTTCCGACCGCAGGCCGTCGTCGTCGATGGTGAGCAGTTCGCCGGGCTCGACCTCGCGCACGAACCGGGCCCCCACGGCGTCCAGCGCCGCCGTCTCCGACGCCACCACCCAGCCGGTGGCGGTGGCCCCGAGGCAGAGGGGACGGAAGCCGTGCGGGTCGCGCGCCGCGTACAGGGCCGACGGCGTCGCGAGCACCAGGCAGTACGCGCCGTACACGTGCGGCAGCAGCTCACGCAGTCCCTGCACGAGCGGGCCCTCACGGGTGGCGAGCCGGTCCACCAGGGCCTGGGTGTCGGTCCCGCCGTCCCGCCGCCTGTCGCTCCCCGGCTCCCGGCCGGCGCGGTCGCAAGCCCGGCCGCCGGCCCCGTCGGCGGAACCGCCGAAGCGGCCGATGCGCAGCAGGTTGCCGTTGTGGGCCAGCGCGAACCGTTCACCTGAGGCGGCGGCGCCGAGCAGGGGCTGCGCGTTGGCGAGGGCCGCGCCGCCGGCCGTGGGGTAGCGCACGTGGCCGACGCCGACCAGGCCGGGCAGCCGGTCCAGCCGCTCCTCGTCGAACACCTGGGTGACCAGCCCGAGGCCGCGTTCCAGGCTCAGCCGGGATCCGTCGCCGACCGCCACGCCTGCCGCCTCCTGGCCGCGGTGCTGCAACGCGAGCAACCCCGCGTACACCATCCAGGCCACGGACGCGCCGGGGGCCCGGACACCGACGATCCCGCACTCTTCTCCCACGGCGTCAAGAGACATGGGGCACCCTCCGCATTCGGCCGGTGAAAATCGAATCGGCGCCTTTGCCGGCGCCTGCCGCCGATGCTAGGCGAGAACGTCGTGCAGAAGTTCGTGCGCGGTGGAAGCTGCCTGCATTCTTCCGTCGAAACTTCCGGGTGCGCCTTTCCACCGCGCCTAGTCTTTTCTCAGAATTAGGGGCCGCCACTCCACGACGGGAGTAATCCAAATTGGCACACCACGTCACGGCCGCGGCGAACAAGCTGCCGCCGTCGCCACGCGAGCACCTCACCTCTGAAGAGACCCGCACCGTCCTGCGCCTCCAGCACCGCATGCTCGGCTTCGCGCGTGAGTACCTCTACCGCGAGGGCTTCGTCGAGTTGCTGCCTCCGGTGATCGGCCCGGTGACCGACCCGGGGATCCGCGGCGCCAAGCAGGTCGACGTGGACTACTACGGTCACCGCTACAAACTGATGACGAGTGCCGGGGTCTACAAGCAGCCGTCGCTGCTGGCCTTCGACAAGATCGTGTTCGTGGCCCCCAACGTGCGGCTGGAGCCGCTTGAGACCTGCTCCACGCAGCGTCATCTGGCCGAGTTCCACCAGCTCGACATCGAGGTCGCGCACGCGACGCTGGAATCGATCATGACGCTCGCCGAGGAGCTCATCACGCATATCGTGCGGGGTGTCGTCACGCACTGCGCCGGTGACCTCGCGGTGCTGGGCCGCGACGCCTCCGCGTTCACGGCGCTGCTCGGCAAGCCGTTCGGCCGGCTCTCCCACACCGAAGCGGTGCGGACCCTGATCGACCGCGGCCACCCGCAGGAGCCCGGCGCCGAGATCGACTGGCAGGGTGAGCGGCTGCTGTCCGAACTCGCGGACGGACCGCTGCTCGTGTCGCACTACCCCAAGGGCTCGCGGTGCTTCATCGAGCGTGAGGACCCTGACCGGCCCCGGGTGCTGCGGACGTTCGACCTGCTCATGCCGGAGGGGTACGGCGAGGTCATCAGCGGCGGTGAACGCGAGCGGGACTACGCGACGCTGATCACCCGCTGCCGGGAGACCGGCGAGAACCCCTCCAAGTACGCCTGGTACATGGAGGAGGTGCGCAAAGGGGTGCCACCGAGCGCCGGCTTCGGGCTCGGGGTCGAGCGCTTCACCCGGTACCTCGCGGGTGCCGAGTACGTCTGGCAGGCCACCGCTTATCCGAAGGTCCCCGGGATGGTGTCTCCGTGAGCACACTGCGGGAGACCTTCGTCCCGGCCGCGTCGTCCGCGGCCGCGCCGGTGGACGCGCCTCGGGTGGTGCTGGTGGACAACGACCCCATCTCGCGTCACGTGCTCGGCGGCACACTCAGCGCATCGCCGGACATCACGCTGATCGCCGCGACCGACGGCCGTGGCGCGACACCGGGGTGGCACGTGCGGCGCGGCGACCTCGCGGTGCTGGTCTCCGGGCCGAAGGAGAACCACGTGCTGCTCGCGCGCACGCTCGCCGAGGCGGGGGTGCGCACGCTGCTCATCGGCGTCGACTGGAGCAAGCACCGGCTCGACGCCGCGTTCGCCGTGGGGGCGGCCGGCTGCCTGAACAAGGACTGGGCCGTGGCGAACCTGTGCGCCGCCGTCGTGGCCGCCGCCTCCGGGTACGTGGTGCTCTCACCCGACCTCATCGAGCTGTGCGTGCCCGCGACGGTGATGAACGGCGGCTCGGTCTTCGACCACCGCATGGACGAGCTGACCGAGCGTGAGCGCGAGGTCCTCGCGCTGCTCGCCGACGGCCTGTCCACCGCCGAGGTGTCCAGGTCCCTCGCGATCTCCCCGGCCACCGTCAAGAGCCACGTGTCGCACTCGCTCACCAAGCTCGGCGCGCGCAACCGCCTGGAGGCCGTCCTGCTGATGCAAGCCGCGCTCGGCTGCGGTGTCGAAGAGGACAGACGGCCACGCCTCGTCCGGTGAGGGGACGGCGCGCGGAGCGTTGGCAGGACGAAAGCGAAAAATCTCCGCCGGAGGACAGCTCGGAACGTTCGCACGACGGAAGAGGGGTCCCGGACTCCGGGACCTCTCTTCCGTCGTCATGCATGAGTGCCGGTGCCGGCGGGTCAGGCGGGATCCGGCGCGTGCTCACGGCCGAGCTGCTCGGCGAGGGCCGCCACGGTGGGGTGGCGGAACAAGGTGGCGATCCCCATGTCGACGCCGAGTGAGGCCCGCAGCCGGCCGATCAGCCGCAGCGCGAGCAGCGAGTGGCCGCCGAGCCGGAAGAAGTCGTCATGGATGCCGACGTCCTCGACGCCGAGCACGTCGGCGAACAACGCGCACAGCATCTCCTCACGGTCGTCGCGCGCCGCCTCGCCACCGGTGACGCCGTAGTCAGGCACCGGCAGGGCCCGGCGGTCCAGCTTGCCGTTCGGCGTGACGGGGAAGTGCTCCAGCCCGACGAATGCCGCGGGACGCAGGTAGTCCGGCAGGAAGACCGTGAGGTGGCCCCGCAGCGCGGTGACGTCGAAGGCACGTGGGTCGGTGGGGATGACGTACGCCACGAGCCGCTGGTCACCCGGCCGGTCCTCGCGCACCATGACCCTCGCGTCCGCGACCCCGTCGTGTGCGGTGATCGCCGCCTCGACCTCCGCGGGCTCGATGCGGAACCCCCGCAGCTTGAACTGCGCGTCGTCCCTGCCGACGAACTCCAGCAGCCCGTCACGCGTCCACCGCACCATGTCCCCGGTGCGGTACATGCGCTCACCCGGCCCGCCGAACGGGTCGGCGGCGAATCGCTCGGCGGTCAGCGCCGGCCGGCCGAGATAGCCGTGCGCCAGCCCCGCTCCCGCGATGTACAGCTCGCCGATGAACCCCGGCGGTACCAGCCGCAGGTTCGCGTCGAGCACGTACAGCCGTTTGCCTGCCGTCGGCCGGCCGAGCGGCAGCGACGGCCGTGCCAGGTCCTGCGGCGCGGCCCGGTGCCACACGCTGACCATCATGCATTCGAGCGGCGAGTAGCAGTTGACGATCCGCAGGCCGGGGTAGTCGCGCAGCGCCTTGCGCATGTGCGGCATCGAGGCGGCCTCACCGCCGGTGAGGAGCTGCCGCGTGCGGGACAGCAGGCCGGGGTGCTCGTCGAGCAGGAAGTTGAGCAGGCTCGCCGAGAAGTGCGCGGTGGTCACGTCGTGCGCGGCCATCAGCCTGGCGATCACCTCGGGCTCCGGCACCGGGCCCGGCTGGAGCACGCACGTGCCGCCGGTGGTCAGCGGCCCGAACAGCTCGGCGGCGAACGCGTCCCACGACACGGGGGAGCACTGGAGTGTCACCTCACCCTCACGCAGTTCCATGAAGTCCTGTCCGGCGAGCGTGGCCGTGATCGCGCGGTGCGGCGCCACGACCCCCTTGGGGCTGCCCTGCGACCCGGAGGTGAACAGCACGCACGCGGCGTCCTCGGGGGTCACGCCGGAGCGGGGGCCGGCGGGGGAGTGGGCCGCGACGGCCGCCGCGTCGGTGTCGCACCGCACGACCACGACCCCCTCGGCGCCGAGTCGCTCCGCGAGGTCCGCGCCGGTGACGAGCACCTCCGCGCCGGCCCTGCCGAGGATCTCCCGGCGCCGCTCCGGAGGGAAAGACGTGTCGAGCAGTACGTACGCGCCACCGGCCTTGAGCACCGCGAGGATCGCCACGACGAGGTCGGGGCCCCGCTCGAATTGCACACCGGCCCAGGCGCCGGGCCGCACGCCGAGCCCGGCGAGGTGGTGGGCCAGGCGGTTGGCGCGTTCGTTCAGCTCGGCGTACGTGACGCGGCGGTCCTCGAAGATCAGCGCGGTGACGTCAGGCAGGCGCGAGGCGATGCGTTCGAACGCGTGGTGCACGCACTCAGGTGCGGCGGCGCTCGGCCCCGTACCCGCCGCGAGCAGGCGTCCCTGCTCCTCGGGGGTCAGCGGCGCGATCTGCCTCAGGCGGGTGCCGGGGTCGTCGGCGAACCGCTCGAACAGGCGGGTCAGGCGCGCGGCCCACGCCTCGACGTCGGCGCGGCCGAACAGGTCGGGCCGGTGGTGGATGTGGAGCTCCAGCTCCTCACCCGGTACGGCGACCAGTGTCACCGCGTAGTGCGAGGTCTCCCGCACGGTGACGCCGTCGGCGCGCAACCCCTCGACCCGCAGGTCGAACGCGTAATCGCTCATCGGGTAGTTGTCCATGGCGACCGTGGTGTCGAACAGCGGCCGGTCCGCGCCGATGGCCCGGTGGATGTCGGTCAGCCCGAGGTAGTCGTGAGCGAGCAACCGGAACCGCTGCTCCTGCACGCGTTCCATGACGTCCCGCACGGTGTCGTCCGGCCGCAGCTCGGCCCGTACCGGCACCGTGTTGATCAGCATGCCGACCATGGTGTCCGCACCCGGCAGGTCGGCCGGCCGGCCGCTCACCGTCGTGCCGAACACCACGTCGTCGCGGCCGGTCATGTGGCCGAGCAGGATGGCCCACGCGGTCTGCACCACCGTGTTGACGGTGACGCCGCACTCACGGGCCCGCGCCGACAGCTCACGCGTCAGCCCCGCCGGCAGCCGGACGGTCACCGTACGGGGGTCGGCCTCGCCGCGCGGCGCTCCAGGGGCCACGTACGTGGGTTCCGCGCCGGCCATGTCCCCGCGCCAGCCGAGCTGGGCCCGGATCTTGTCCTGCCGCGCCACCCAGGTGAGGTAGTCGCGGAACGACGGCGCAGGCGGCAGCCGCTCACCGGCGTACAGGTCGAACAGTTCCTGGAACAGCAACGCCGTCGACCAGCCGTCGATCACGCAGTGGTGCGCGGTGACGACCAGCCTGTGCCTCAGCGGCCCCTCCTTGACCAGGAGGAAACGGATCAGCGCCGCGCCTTCCACGTCCATCCCGCGTCGCCAGTCCGCGTCGATCACCGCGGCCGCGTCCCCCGCGTTCGCGCCGGCCTCGGTCCAGTCGAGCGGCGCGTCCCTGCGGACCACCTGCAGCGGCTCGCCTGACCTGCGGTGCCGGAACACCACACGCAGATTGGGGTGACGTTCGAGCAGCGCCTCGGCGGCGGCGCGCAGCCGCGCGGCGTCCAGCGGGCCGTGCAGCGGCGTGACGAACTGCGCGACGTACAGCCTGCGGGACTCGCGGTCGAACAGCGCGTGGAACAGCAGGCCCTCCTGCAGCGGTGACAGCGGCAGGACGTCCTCGACGGGTGAGCGTGACATGGTCGGGTCTCCAGACGTCGGAATCACAGCAGGGATTCGATCTCGTCGAGCTCCGCCTGGCTGAGGGACACCAGCGGCACGGCCGCCGCCTCCCCGGCGGGATCGTCGTCGACGGGGAGCGCGCGCCGCGCCGTCGCGGCGAAGTCGTCGCCGGCGAGCACGTCCTCGGCGGTCAGGTTCAGCCCCGCCTCGCGTGCCCTGCGTACGACGGTCAGCGCGGACACGCTGTCCCCGCCGCGGCCGATGAAGTTGTCCCCCGCCGCGACGGCGGCCACCCCGAGCACCTCGGCCACCACCGCGGTGAGCACCTGTGCGCGTGCGTCGAGCGGCTCCTCCTCGGGGGACGCCGCGGGGAAGACGGGCTCGGGGAGCGCCTTCCTGTCGACCTTCCTGTTCGGGGTGAGGGGGAACTCGGGAAGCACCAGATAGATGCCGGGGACCATGTAGGCGGGGAGGCGCTCGGCGAGGTGAGTCCGAAGGAGCGCCGGGTCCGGGTCCGCGCCGGTATCGGTGCGCGAGGACGCCGTCTCGCCGGAGGTCGTGTCGCCGGTGCGGACGGTCGCGGGGGTCACGTAGGCGACCAGTCTGCGGTCGGCGGGGCCGAAGTCGTGCGCGGTGACGACGGCCTGGTCCACCGACGGGTGGGCCGCGAGGTGGGCCTCGATCTCGCCGGTCTCGACGCGGTGGCCGCGGATCTTGACCTGGTGGTCGGTGCGGCCGAGGTACTCGAGGTCGCCGCACGGCAGGAACCGCGCGAGGTCGCCGGTGCGGTACAGCCGCGCGCCTGGCGGGCCGAAGGGGTCGGGGACGAAGCGGGACGCCGTCAGGCCGGCCCGGCCGTGGTAGCCGCGGGCCAGACCGCCGCCGCCGATGTACAGCTCACCTGGCTCGCCGTCCGGCACCGGCAGGCCCGAGCCGTCCAGGACGTGGCAGGTGGTGTCGCGGATCGGCCGGCCGATCGGCATCGGCCCCGAGCGGCCGAGGTCGCCGGGCCCGAGGGGACGTACGGTGGACCAGATGGTCGTCTCCGTCGGCCCGTACATGTTCCACACCGTCGCTCCGCCGCCGAGCAGGAACCCGGCGACGTCCGGCGTGACCGCCTCCCCGCCGACCAGGGCCGTGAGCCCGGCCAGCTCGGGTGCGCCGCGCAGCAGCCGCCAGGTGGCGGGGGTGGCCTGCATGTGCGTGGCACCCGAGCGCGCCAGCAGCGCGCGCAGCCGCGCGCCGTCCACGGTGGTGGCCGAGTCCGCGACCACCACCGTCCCGCCGGTGGTCAGCGGAAGGAAGAGCTCAAGCGCCGCGATGTCGAACGAAGGCGTGGTCACCGCGACCAGCACGCCGAAGGCCGGCATTCCCGGCCGCGCGGCCATGGACACCAGGAAGTTGACCAGCGCGCCGTGCGGCACCGCGACCCCCTTCGGCCGGCCGGTGGACCCGCTCGTGAAGATCACATACGCGAGGTCCCCGAGCGTCACCCGCGCCTCGGGAGGCGTGGCAGGCATCGCGCCGATCGCCGGGTCGGCGACGTCCAGCCACGGCATCCCCGGTGGCAGCCCGCGCGGCGGCCCTTCGGTCAGCACGACCGCGGGCCGCGCGTCCTCCAGGATCAGCCCGATCCGCGGCCCTGGGTCCCGGGGGTTCAGCGGCACGTACGCCGCACCGGCCTTCAGCACCGCGAGCAACGCGACCGGCAGCGCCGTCCCTCGTTCCAGCAGCACCCCGACGAGGTCACCGCGCCGTACGCCGCGCGCACGCAGGAAGTTCGCCAGCCTGTTGACCCGTGCCTCGGTCCGCGCGTACGTCAGCACCTCGTCCCCGCACACGATCGCCGGCCGCTCGTCGCCTGCGCGCTCCGCGAGCATCTCGGGGAGGGGCCGCAGCCCTCCGCGCGGGAAGGCGGCGCCGTCATCCTCGAAGGGGCCGGTCATACATCTCTCCTTCCACGCTCATGGGCTCGCCGATGTCCTCGCCACGCAGAGCCGCGGGGTCGTACTTGCCGAGAGCGCTGATGAGGAGCCGCATCTCGAGCGTCAGGCACTCGACCAGCCTCAGCAGGCCGGACTCGGGGTCCTCGTCGGCGGCGAGCAGGGCCGCGCGGCCGAGGCCGACGGCGCGCGCGCCGAGAGCGAGGCACTTGACGGCTCTGGTGCCCTCCCACATGCGGCCGCTGACCAGCAGGCAGTCACGGCGGCGGCCGACGGCCCGCAGGCAGTCCGCCAGCGGCAGGCCGACGTGGTCGAGGAACGCGGCGGGAGCCCAGCCGGTGCCGCCTTCCGCGCCGTCCACGGTGACCGAGTCGCTCCCGGCCTCCCACGCCACGGTCGCGGCGTGCGCGACGTCCCTGCCGGGGTGCAGCTTCACCCAGATCCTGGCCCTCGGGAAGTTGTTGCGCATGAGGTGCACCTGCTGGCGCAGGATCTCCTCGGTGTACGTGCCGGGGCTGGCGCTGCGCAGGTACAGCTCGCCGAACGCGCGGTCCAGCGCGAACTGCTCACGCAGGGCCGCCGCGGCGTCCTGCGGCACCACGGTCATGCCGCCGAGCCCCGGCTTGGCCCCCTGGCCGACCTTGAGCTCGAACGCCAGCCGGCCGCTCTCCAGCAGGGGCCGCGCCGAGGGGTCGGTGTACACGAGGTTCCACACCTCGGCGTCGGCGTCCTCGGTGCTCTGCTGCACGACGACCCCGCCGAGACCATCGGCGGCCTCATCGGCGTACGCGCGGATCCGCGCGAGCAGCGACCGCGGCGCGGCGTCGCGTTCCATGCGGCCGTACCCGACGACCGGCACGACGTTCTCGCCGAGCACCATGGGGATGCCGAGCCGGCCGGCCTGCCGTCCCACCGCGAGCGCGAGGTCGCCGCGCGCGGCGTGCGTGGAGCCGAACGCCGAGACGAAGAGCGGCAGCGCCGACCGCAGCCCTCCGATGTCGCAGGCCATGGAGACGTCGCTGTACAGCGGCTCCCTGCCGAGCTCGATGAGCTTCTCCAGTCGCTCGTCCATGAAGACCGGCGGAAGCAGCCGTATCGTGTCCAGCGCGTCGGCGGACGCGGGGGAGGTGCCGCCGAAGACGGCGCGGCCGTAGTCCTCGACAGGCGGGAAGGCGCACGCCATGCCGTTCCTGGCCCGTGCGCGTATGGCGGCCTCGGGCAGACCTGGGGCACGCAGAGGGGAATTCATCGACTCGCTCCCGTTCGCCGGTGACACGGCAACGTTAGGCACGGTCCCGCCTCGTGACCGGCAGAACCACCCGGAAGAAAACCGGCGGCTTCACAGCGCTCGAAATCGCCCTCCACCCGAGGTGGAAGAAAATGCATCGGTGAATGATTGACCTCGCGGCCGGAAAAGTGGATACATATTTCATTCTCCTTTTTGCACAGGAAGGAACGACCCATGAAAAAGCGGCGGGTGTTCGTTCATGACACGAGCCTGCGTGACGGTGAGCAGGCGCCGGGGAACTCCATGGACCCGAGGCAGAAGCTCGCTTTGGCGCTGGCCCTGGAGGCCGTCGGCGTCGACGCCATCGAGACGGGCTTCCCGGCCTCGTCACCCGCTGAGGCCGAGGCCACGCGGCTCATCTCCCGGCACCTGACCACAGCCCGTTTCGTCACGTTCTGCCGGGCCGTGCGTAGGGACGTGGACATCGCGGTGGCGGCCGGCGGCACCCGCAATCACCAGGTGCAGGTACTGGCCACCGCCAGTGAGCTGCACATCGAGCGCAAGCGCGGCATCACCCCCGAGGAGGCGATCGCCGAGGTCGCCGATACCGTGCGGCACGCCGTCTCGCTCGGCGTCGAGTCGGTGTCCCTCGGCCTCGAGGACGCCTCACGCGGCAGTGACGAGTTGCTGCGCGCGCTGGTCCGCGCCGCCGTCGCCGAAGGCGCCACGTGTGTCGGGGCCGCCGACACCACCGGGTGCATGACGCCGGACGAGTACCGCGCGCTCACCGAGAAGATGCGGGTCTGGGCCCCGCCGCCTGTGCAGCTGTTCACCCACTGCCACGAGGACTTCGGGCTGTCGCTGGCCAACACCGTGGCCGGCCTGCAAGGCGGCGCCGACGGTGTGCAGACCACGATCGGCGGCATCGGCGAGCGCGCCGGGAACACCGCCATGGAGGAACTGGTGGCCCTGCTGCACTACAAGGGTGACCGGTACGGCCTCTACACCGATGTCGACCCCGGCGGCATGTACGCCATCTACACGCAGTTGCGGCAGGTCATCGGCATGGCGCAGCCACGCAACAAGGCCATTTTCGGGGAGTTCGCGTTCGGCACCGCCGCCGGCATGCACCAGCAGGGCATGCTGCGCGACCCGAGCACCTACGAGTTCGTCGAACCCGCGCTGTTCGGCCGCGAGCGCTCCATGCTCATCGCCAGGCACTCCGGCCGCGCCGTGCTGCGCCACATCCTGTCCCGCATCGGGGTCGAGGTGAGCGACGACAAGCTGGAGGAGCTGTACCGCAGGCACATCACCGAGCGGCCGGGAGCCGACTGCGAGGACATCACGGTGCTGGAGCGCCGCCTCGCCGCCGAGCTCGTCCCGGTCGGCGCGCGGACGCACTGAGGGCCGGGGGGTCATGAGCGAGACGACCATGCCGCCTCCCGTCACTCCGGGGACGCCTGCGGCCAGGAAGCTGTCCATCTGCGTGTTCTGCGGCGCGCGTCCCGGCCTGTCGCCGCTCGGACCGCCGGTCGCCGAGGCGGTCGGCGCCGCGCTCGGACTGCGGGGCCACCGCCTGGTGTACGGCGCCGGTGGGGTCGGCCTGATGGGTTCGCTGGCCCGAGGCGCGCTGCGCGCGGGAGCGGAGGTGACGGGGATCATCCCCCCGTCCCTGCTGGAGATCGAGCGGCCGTTGCTGGAACCCGGCCAGCGGCTCGTCGTGACCGAGGACATGTTCGAGCGCAAACGCCTGATGATCGACCAGGCGGACGCCTTCATCGCGCTCCCCGGCGGCTACGGCACCCTGGACGAGATACTCGAAGTGGTGTCCCTGTCCTACCTGGGTGAATGCCCCAAACCCATCACGCTGCTCAACGTGGACGGGATCTTCGACAACCTGTTCGCGCTGTTCGCCGACATCCACCGCCGCGGCTTCACCCGCGGCGGCCCGCCGCTGTTCCACGTCTCCGCCACCGTGGACGAGGCACTCGACCACATCGAGTCACGCCTCGCCGCCGGCATGCTCGGCGCGGCCTGACAGTCCCCCGAGTGGGGCACGGCCACCACGGCCGTGCCCCACTCGGTCGTGCCGTGACCCGCGTACACGCCACAGACGTGGACGCGGGTCACGGCACGCCGCGCGCGCATCGGCTCACGGCACGCCATCGGCCCGGCCGGACGGCCGGGCCGAGGTGTCCGCGGGTCCGGTCAGTCGGCGATCCTGCCGGGGACGCCGCCGAGCCAGCGGCCCGCGTACCTGTCGCGGGCCTCCTGGTCGCGGAAGGAGTACGTCTTCAGCAGCCACCGCGTGCGCGCGCGGTCGGCGTCGAGGATCTCGATGCGGTCCCTGCTGTGCAGCCCGTCCTGATTGGCGAACAGCAGCAGGTCGCCTCTCATCAGCCGGTGCCGCTGTTTGTCGGCGCGCCACAGCGCGTTCTTCATCGCGATGAGCGCGTCCTTGGCCGCCGCGGGGGCCCCGGGGGTGACGGTGGTGTGCGTCTCGACGTAGCGGAAGCTGTGGTCGTTCTCCAGAATCGGGTGGTCCTCCGAGATCTGCTGGCGGAGGTTGGTGTCCCGCGAGAACACGTCGAACGGCGTGTAGAAGTCCGGCTTGCGCAGCGCCTCCTGCTGCTCCTCGGTGAGACAGGCCAGCAGGGAACGGCCGCTGACGAAGGTCGTGTAGATGACCTCCTCCTCGGGACACCGCATGCCGAGCAGCGCGATGTAGTCGGCGCGGGCCCAGTGCGCGGTGCGGTCGTTGTGGAACACCAGCTCGCTGTCGCTGAATCCGGTCTGCATGCCGCTGTACCGGTTGATCGCGATCACGTCGGTGAAGAAGTCGCCGTTGTTGCGGCTGCCGTACGCCATCAGCGGGGTGCCGGCCAGGTGGGAGAACATCTGGAGGAACGCCTCGCCGACGAACGTCCGCTTCTTGCGGTACTTGTCGGCCACCGGGTCGTCGAGCTCCAGCTCAGGCACGTCGTCGTCCATGGGGCAGTCGCGCAGGACGTGGGTGTCGGAGATCCCTTCGTCCCGTTCCCGCCTGATCCGCCGGCAGATGTCGGCGAAGAACGCCGGCGCGGGGGCCGCGGCCACCGCGCGAGCGAAATCCTCGTAACCGTCGTAGGGGTTCCCGGCGACGGCGCCGAGAACACCGCGGAGCTCGTCACGCTCCGCGTCGCTGAACACATGGAATGGCTGCATGGTTCAAATATCGGCCCGCACCCCCTGTGCCTGTCATCGTCCGCCGGTGCACAACGGTTCAACCCGGGGTGGAGTCATTTCAATTCATCGGCCGTAGACCAGGTCAGGTGAAATGCCGTTGCATTGTCGTCGAATATCACGGAAAGCGGGAATCCGAGGTGACGGCGTGGCCGGCGAGACTCTGGCGCGGAAGGTGTGGCGGTCGCACGTCGTGCGGCACGGCTCCACAGGCGACGACCTGCTCTACATCGACCTGCAACTGCTGCACGAGGTGAACACCCCCGAGGCGTTCGCCGGTCTGCGCCGGGCCGGCCGCCGGGTGCGCCGTCCCGATCTCACCGTCGGCACCGAGGACCACACGACACCGACGGTCGCGGGGTCAGGTGGTGACCCGGTGACCCGCAGGTACCGGACGCTGATGGCGGACAACTGCGCCGAGTTCGGCATCCCGCTGCACCGTCTCGGTCAGCGAACCCAGGGCATCGTGCACGTCATCGCGCCTGAGCTCGGCCTGGTGCGGCCCGGCATGACGATCGTGTGCTGCGACTCGCACACCACCACGCTCGGCGCGTACGGCGCACTGGCCTTCGGTATCGGCACCAGCCAGGTGGAGCACGTACTCGCCACCCAGACACTCCCCATGGCGCGGCCGAAGGACATGGCGGTCACCGTGACAGGGAGCCTGCCGGCCGGGGTGACCGCCAAGGACCTGGTGCTGGCCCTCATCACCGAGGCGGGTACCGCCGCCGGTCAGGGCCACGTCGTGGAGTTCCGCGGCGACGCCGTCACCGGGCTGTCCATGGAGGGCCGGCTGACGCTGTGCAACATGGCGGTCGAGATGGGTGCGCGGGCCGGCATGGTCGCGCCGGACGACGTCACCTTCCGCCACCTGGACGGCGTGACGCGGGACGACGAGGCGTACTGGCGGTCGCTCCGCACCGACGAGGACGCGGTGTTCGACACCGAACTGCGGTACGACGCCGGTGACCTGCGGCCGCACGTGTCGTGGGGCACCAACCCCGGCCAGTGCGTCCCCATCGACGCCAGTGTGCCGGACCCGGCGGCGTTCGGCGACGACCGCCGCGCCGCCGCCGAGCGCGCCTTGCGGTACATGGACCTGCGGCCCGGTGTCGCGATGCGCGACATCGCGGTGGACGTCGTGTTCGTCGGCTCGTGCACCAACTCGCGCATCGAGGACCTGCGTGTCGCCGCCGACGTGCTGAGGGGCCGCAGGACCGCCGTCGAGACCGTCGTGGTGCCGGGGTCGGCCAAGGTCAGGAGGCAGGCCGTCGAGGAGGGCCTGGACCGGGTGTTCGCCGAGGCCGGCGCCGACTTCCGCGCGCTGCCGGGCTGCTCGATGTGCATCGGCCTCGGCGACCGGCTGCTTCCCGGCCAGCGGGCCGCGTCCACGACCAACCGCAACTTCGAGGGCCGGCAGGGTTCCGGCGCACGCACCCACCTGGTGTCGCCGGCGGTGGCCGCGGCGACCGCCGTACGCGGCCGGCTGGCCGCACCCGACGACCTGTGAGGCATCCATGTCGAAGTTCATCGTGCACACCGGGACAGGGGTCCCGCTCCGCCGCCGCGACGTCGACACCGACCAGATCATCCCGGCGCGGTTCTTCACCGGCGTCACCAGGGACGGCTTCGCGGCCGGCCTGTTCGGCGACTGGCGCGCCGACCCGGGATTCGTGCTCGGCCTGCCGTGCCACAAGGACGCCACGGTGCTGGTGGCAGGCGACAACTTCGGCTCCGGCTCCTCGCGTGAGGCGGCCGTCTGGGCCCTGTACGACTCGGGGTTCCGCGTGGTGATCGCGCCGAGGTTCGGCGACATCTTCCGCGCCAATGCGCTGGTGAACGGCCTGCTCACCGTCACCGCCTCTCCCCGGTTCGTGGAACTGCTGTGGTCGGCGATAGAGCGGGACCCCGCCACCGAGATCACGGTCGACCTGCGCCGGCTGCAGATCACGGCACCCGGACTGCGGGTGCCGTTCACCCTCGACCCCGCCGTACGGGAACGCCTGCTCGCCGGACGTGACCTCATCGGCATGACCCTCCTGCACGAGCCCGACATCGACGCCTACGAACGCCGCCGCCGCCCCACCCCGTGCACGATCCGCCACCGGCGAAGGAGTTGAGATGAAGCACAACAGGTACGCGCCTTTCCCTCCGGTAGACCTTCCGGACCGCACGTGGCCCGGCCGGGTGATCACCGAGGCGCCGCGGTGGTGCTCGGTGGACCTGCGCGACGGCAACCAGGCGCTGATCGAGCCGATGAACCCGGCGGAGAAACGGCGGTTCTTCGACCTGCTGGTGCGCATGGGCTACAAGGAGATCGAGGTCGGCTTCCCGTCGGCGTCCCGGTCGGACTACGAGTTCGTCCGCCAGATCATCGAGCAGGACGCCATCCCGGACGGCGTGGCGATCCAGGTGCTCACCCCGGCGCGGCAGGAACTCATCGAGCGGACCTTCGACTCGGTGCGCGGCGCGCGCAAGGCGATCATCCACGTGCTCAACTCCACATCCACCTTGCAGCGCCGCGTGGTGTTCGGCATGGACCGCGACGGCGTGACCTCCATCGCGGTGAACGGCGCGCTGATGTGCCGCAAGCTCGCCGACACCATGGGGGACACCGAGATCACCTTCCAGTACAGCCCGGAGTCGTTCACCGGCACCGAGCTGGACTACGCGGTGGAGATCTGCGACGCCGTCAACGAGGTGTGGCAGCCGGCCCCCGGCCACAAGAGCATCATCAACCTGCCGGCCACCGTCGAGATGGCCACGCCGAACGTCTACGCCGACCAGATCGAGTACATGCACCGAAACCTGCGGTACCGCGACTCGATCATCCTGTCCCTGCACCCGCACAACGACCGCGGCACCGGGGTCGCCGCCGCCGAGCTCGGCTACATGGCGGGGGCCGACCGCATCGAGGGCTGCCTGTTCGGCAACGGTGAGCGCACCGGCAACGTGTGCCTGGTCACCCTCGGCATGAACCTGTACTCGCAGGGCATCGACCCCGGTATCGACTTCGGCGACATGGACGAGATCCGCCGCACCGTCGAGCACCTCAACCGGATCCCCGTGCACCCGCGCCATCCGTACGCCGGCGACCTCGTGCACACGTCGTTCTCCGGCTCGCACCAGGACGCCATCAACAAAGGCGTGCTGGCCCTGCAGCGGCAGGCACGCACGGCCGGGGTCGCGCTTGAGGACCACCCGTGGGAGGTGCCGTACCTGCCGCTCGACCCACGCGACATCGGCAGGTCCTTCGAGGCCGTGATCCGCGTCAACAGCCAGTCAGGCAAAGGCGGTATGGCGTACCTGCTGCGCACCGCGCACGGCCTCGACCTGCCGCGGCGCCTGCAGATCGAGTTCTCCGGCGTCGTGCAGGCGCACACCGACGCCGACGGCAGCGAGGTGGACGCCGCGAGGATCTGGGACATCTTCGCGGCGGAGTACCTCGACCGGCGCGGCCTGCGGCTGCTCACCTCGCGCGCCTCGACGCGCGTGGAGAACGGCACGCGGGTGGACGTCGTCGGCGCCGACGTGCAGACCAACGGCCACATCCGCGACATCGAAGGCAGCGGCGAGGGCCTCATGGCGGCGTTCGCCGCCGCTCTCGGCGCGCTCGGCCGCGACGTGCGGGTGCTCGACATGGTGGAGCACACCGTCGGCGCCGGCGCGGACGCGCGCATCGCCGTGTACGCCGAATGCATGGTCGACGGCCACGTGCTGTGGGGTGCCGCCGTCGACACCACCGCCAGAGCGGCTTCGTTCAAGGCCGTGCTGTCCGCCGTCAACCGCTCCACAGGAGGACGTCCATGACCACGCGGGACCAGCGCGACCAGGTGCGCAGGCTGTACGAGCTGATCGACGAACGCGACTTCGCGGGCCTCGCCGCGCTGTTCGACAAGGACGCCGTGTACCACCGTCCCGGCTGCGACGTGCTGGTGGGCCGTGACGGCATCGAGCGTTTCTACACCGAGGAACGCACCATCAGCAGCGGTGCGCACACCCTGTCGCGGATCATCGTCAGCGACCGCGACGTCGCGGTCGAAGGCGCCTTCGAAGGCGCGCTCGACGACGGCAGGCAGATCGCGCACCGCTTCGCCGAGCTGTTCCGGCTTTCGGAGGAGGGGCTGTTCACCCGCCGCGACTCCTTCCTTTTCGTGTCCACCATCTGAAGGAGCCACTGATGACGACCATCGACGCCGAGGCGAGGCACGGCGAGACCGGCCTGGACGGCGCGCAGATCGGCGGGTTCACCGCGCACATGGTGACGATGCGCTGGACGGTGGACGAGGGCTGGACCGGCCCCGTCCTCGGCCCGCGCACCGACCTGTCGCTGCCGCCGGCGACGGCCGTGCTGCACACCGGCCAGTCCATCATCGAGGGCCTCGCGGCGCACCGGCAGCAGGACGGCACGGTCGCGATCTTCCGGCCCCGTGACCACGCGCGCCGCTTCCAGCGCTCGGCCCGGCGCCTGTCCATGCCGCCGCTGCCGGAGGAGCACTTCGTGCGGGCCCTTGAGACGCTGGTGGCGGCCGACCACGGGGCCATGTCGGACCAGCCGGGCTGGCGGCTGTACCTGCGGCCCTTCATGTTCGCCTCCGAGGAGAACCTCGTGCCACGGCCGGCGCGCGAATTCACGTTCGTGGCCATCGCGATGATCATCGGCAACTACTTCGGCGAGGACATCGAGAGCCTGTCGGTGTGGGTGTGCCGCGACTTCCCCCGCGCGTTCCCCGGCGGCACCGGCGACGTCAAGTACGCAGGCAACTACGCACCCACGCTGCTCGCGCAGACCAAGGCGGGCCAGGCCGGCTGCCACCAGGTGGTCTGGCTGGACGCCGCCGAACGCCGCTGGATCGAGGAGATGGGGAGCGCCAACCTGTTCTTCGTGCGCGGCACCGGCTCCGAGGCGGTTGTCGTGACCCCCGAGCTCACCGGCAGCTTCCTCCCCGGCGTCACCCGCGACACGGTGCTCGCTCTCGCCGCGCGCCTCGGGTACACGGTGCGGCACGAACGGATGTCCCCGGAACGCTGGCGCGAGGAGTGCGCGTCCGGGGAGATCACCGAGACGTTCGCCTCCGGCACGGCCACCGTGGTCACCGCCGTCGGCTCGGTGACCGACGGCGAGAGCACCTGGGCCATCGGCGACGGCACCCCAGGACCGGTCAGCCGGGCCGTGCACCAGCTCATGATCGACTCTCAGCACGGCCGCGCCGCCGACCCCGCCGGCTGGCGGCACCCGGTCAGGACGCCGGCATGACCGTCACCTCAGGCCTGCGGGCCCGTGTCGACGGCACCCGGCTGCTCGACACCCTCGACCGGCTGCGCCAGATCGGCGCGCTGCCGGGAGGGGGTCTCTCGCGCCTCGCGTTCGGCGAGGCCGACGTACGCGGCAGGGAACTCGTCGCCGGACTGATGCGCGAGGCCGGCATGCGTGTGCGGGTCGACCCCGCGGCCAACCTGATCGGCGGCTACCCCGGCCGCCGTCCCGGCCTCGGCGCGCTCGTGCTCGGCTCGCACCTGGACACCGTTCCCGGCGGCGGCGCGTTCGACGGCGCCTACGGCGTCCTCGCCGCCGTCGAGGTGGTCCGCACCCTGAACGAGCACCGCATCATGCTCGACCACCCCGTCAAGGTGGTGGCGTTCAGCGACGAGGAAGGCACCGCCGGGGCCCGTCCCATGTTCGGCTCACGCGCCGTCGCAGGCGAGGTCGACCCGGCGGAGCTGAGCACGGTCGCGCGGGACGGCAGGACGCTCGGCGCGCTCGTGGACGCCGCCGGCGGCCACAGCTCGCACATCGGCCAGGCCCGCTGGGCCGCCGGGTCCATCGCCGCCTACCTGGAGCTGCACGTCGAACAGGGCCCGGTGCTCGAAGCGGAGGGACTGCGCATCGGCGTCGTCGAAGGCATCTCGGGCCGCTGCTCGGTGGACGTCACCGTGCGCGGCGAGACCAACCACGGCGGCACCACCCCCATGGAACTGCGCAAGGACGCGCTGGTCGCCGCCGCGCGGGTCGTGCTCGCCGTGTCCGCCATGGCGGGGGAGCAGGGCCTCGTGCGGGTCGCCACCACCGGGGCCTGCGCGGTGCGGCCGGGGACGTGGAACGTCATCCCCGGCGAGGTCCGCCTCACCGTGGACCTGCGTGACGTGTCGGCGCACGCGCTGGAGGCCGCGGTGCGCCGCCTGCGTTCGGAGGCCGCCGTGATCGCCGCGGGCAGCGGCACGTCCATCGACGTGGAGCCCCGGCAGCACGTCGCACCCGCGCCGTGCGACGCCGAGCGGCGACGCCGCATCGAGGAGGTGGCCCGCGACCTCGGACTGAGCCATCGGACGCTGCCGAGCGGCGCGGGCCACGACGCGCAGTGGATGGCCCGCCTGGCCCCCATCGGCATGATCTTCGTGCCGAGCCGCGGCGGTGTCAGCCACGCGGCGGGGGAGTGGACCGACGCCGCCGACCTGATCAACGGCGCCGAGGTGCTGCTCGGCTGCGTTCTCGCGGAAGGCACACGGGAATGACGACGGAGATCACACCGGCCACCATGCCGGCCACCATGCCGGTCACCACACCGGCCGGCTCGGTGACGGCCGAGGCGTCGGCCGTCCAGAGAGGCATGTGGCTGACCTCACGGCTCGACCCAGGCGGCGCACGGTTCACCGTCTGCTCGGCCAGCCGCCTCGCCGGCCCCCTCGACGTCCAGGCCCTCCAAGAGTCCCTCGACGCGCTGGTCGCACGGCACGACATCCTGCGTGCGCGCTTCGCCGTGGCCGGCGACCGGCTGGACCTGCTGGTGGACCCCGCCGCCTCGGTGCCGATCGAGACGGCCGACCTGACGGGCCTGCCGGTGGACCAGGCGCGCGAGGAGGCGCGGCACCGCGCCGAGCACGCCGCCGCGGTGCCGTTCGACCTGGAGAACGGGCCGCTGCTGCGGGTCCTGCTGCTGCGGACGCTTCCCGGCGAGCACGTGCTGGTGCTCACGCTGCACCACGCGGTCTGCGACGGCTGGTCGGTCAAGCTGCTGCTGGAGGAGTGGAGCCGGGGCTACGCGCTGCGCCTGTCCGGTGCGCCGATCCCCGCCGAGCCGCCGCCTCCGCCGTACTGGGACCACGCCGAGCCGCCGCGCGACCGGCTGGCAGCCGACCTCGCCTACTGGCGCGGACGGCTGCGCGGCGCCGCACCCCTGCCGCTGCCGCCGCCGCTGCCGGGTCCCCGTCCCGGACAGGAAGCCGCGATCCACGGCTTCCCCGTGCCGCCGGACCTGCTGGACGAGGTGGACGAGCTGGCCGCGCGCACCGGCGCGACCCGGTACGCCGTGCTGCTCGCCGCGTTCACCACCCTGATGGGCCGGCTGTGCGGCACCGACGACGTCTGCGTCGGCACGACGATGGCGACCAGGGAGACGATCGAGTCCTACGACGTGATCGGCCCCATGTTCACCACCGTCGTGCTGCGCGAGGACCTCAGCGGCATCCGCGACTTCACCGGCGCCGTGGCGGCCACCAGGGAGACGCTGCTCCAGGCGCTGGAACACCGCGCGGCCCCCTTCGAGAACGTCCTGGACGCCGTGCGCGCCGGCACGCGCTCCACCGCGCGCAACCCGCTGTTCAACGTGTTCTTCGAGGTGGACCACGAGGCCGAGTCCCCGATGGCGGCGCGCGGCCTCGCGAGCGAGGTGTTCGGCGTCGATCACCCCGCCGCCAAGACCGACCTGATGCTCGCGATGCGGCCGACGGCCGGCGGCATGCGCGGCGTCCTCACCTACCGCACGGCCGCCTGCGACCCCGTCATGGCCGCCGCGATCGGCGACGGCTACGTGGCGCTGCTGCGCGACGCGACCTCACGGCCCGGCGTCCCCCTGCGCGACCTCGCCGTCATGTCCCCCGAGGAGGAGACCAGGGTCACCGAGCTGCTGCCTGACGGCGGGAAGGCCGAGCTGCCTGACGTGTGCGCGCACGACCTGATCGGACGACAGGCCGCGCGCACGCCGGACGCCGTCGCCGTGCGTCAGCTCTCCGCCGAGGCCACGAGTCTCACCTACGCCGAGCTGGACGGCCGGGCCAACGCGCTCGCGTGCCGCCTGCGCGAACGCGGCGTCGGGCCGGAGAGCCGGGTCGCGGTGCTCATGCGCCGCTCACCGGACCTGGTCGTGGCGTTCCTCGCGGTGTGGAAGGCCGGCGGCGCGTACGTCCCCGTCGACCCGTCGTTCCCGCTGGAACGGGCCCGCTTCCTGGTCCGCGACAGCGGCGCCGCCGTGGTGCTGTGCGACCAGGAGCTGTCGGCCACCGCGCTCGCTCTCGGGCCGCCGGTGCTCGACGTCACCGCCGACCCCGGCCTTGAGCCGGCCGGCCCGCCGCCGGCCGCCGGCCCGGGGGACATCTGCTACGTCATCTACACCTCGGGCTCCACCGGCGTGCCGAAAGGTGTGCTGGTCGAGCACAGGGGCCTGGTGAACTTCCTGCTGTGGTGCGTGCGCCGGTACGCGCGCGACGGCGACGGAGGCACGCCGCTGTTCTCCTCGGTCGCGTTCGACATGGTCGTCCCCGACCTGTTCACCCCGCTGCTGCTCGGCCAGACCGTGCACGTCGTCCCCGAGGACGTCACACCGGACCGGCTCGGCGCGGTGCTCGCCTCGGCCGCGCCGTACTCCTTCGTCAAACTCACCCCCGGCCACCTGCAGCTGCTGTCCCGGCAGCTCACCGTGGAGCAGGCACGCGGCCTCGCCGAGCTGCTCGTCGTCGGCGCCGACTCCTTCCCCGCGAGCGTCCTGCGCGAATGGCGGGAACTCGACCCCGGCACGCCGCTGCTCAACGAGTACGGCCCCACCGAGGCGTCGGTGGCCGACTGCGTCCACGAGATCCCAGGCGCCGGCGCCGGCGCCGGCACGCTCCCCATCGGACGGCCCATCCCCAACACCACCATCCGTGTGCTCGACCGCCACGGCCACCCCGTCCCCACCGGCGTCCCCGGCGAGCTGTACATCGGCGGCGACTGCGTCGTCCGCGGCTACGCCGGCCGGCCCGCCACCACCGCGGCCGCGTTCCGGCCCGATCCCCACGGCCCGCCAGGCGCCAGGATGTACCGCACCGGCGACCTCGGCCGCTGGCTGCCGGATGGTGAACTGGAGTTCCTCGGCCGCGCCGACCACCAGGTCAAGGTGCGCGGCCACCGCGTCGAACCCGGCGAGATCGAGGCCGTGCTCTGCCGCGATCCGTCCGTGCGGCAGGCCCTGGTGACCGTGCGGCCCACCCCGGCGGGCCACGACGCGCTGGTGGCGTACGTCGTCCCCGCCGACGGTCACACCGTGGACACCCTCCGCGCCGACGGACTGCGCGAACACTGCGCGCGCGTCCTCCCCGCCTACCTGGTGCCGGGGTGCGTCGTCGCGATCCCCGCGCTGCCGCTCAACGAGAACGGCAAGGTGGACCGCGCCGCGCTGCCGGAACCGTCCTTCGGGACGAACGCGGAAAGCGAACCGGTCACCGGTCCTGAGCTCGACGTCGCGAAGGTCTGGGCCGGTGTGCTCGGCCTGGAGGCCGGCCGCGTCGGCAGGCACGACAACTTCTTCGAGCTCGGCGGCAACTCGCTGCTCGTCCTCAGCGTCTGCGACCGCCTGCGCCGCGGCCTCGGCCTCACGGTGTCCTTCGAGGACTTCCTGCGCACCCCGACGGTCGCCGGCGTGGCCGCGTCCGCCGCGCCGGACGGCGGCCCGCGCCAGGCCGGCGGCGCGCTCACGTGCCTGTCCCCGGCCGGCGACGGCACCCCGATGGTGTTCGTCCACCCGCTCGGCGGCACCGTGTTCTGCTACCGCCACCTCATCACCGAGCTGTACGGCACGGCCCCCCTGTACGGCCTAACGCTCAGCTCACTGCTCGGCGGCGCGGCGGCCGAGGAGGACAGCCTTGAGGCCCTGACCGGCCGCTACGCCGAGGAGATCGCGCGCACCGTCACCGGGCCCGTCGCGATCACCGGCTGGTCGGCCGGTGGACTCATCGCGTACGAGACCGCGCGACGGCTGCGCGAACTCGGAGCGGACGTGACCTCCCTGGTGCTGATCGACCCGAGCCCCCCGGAGGACCATGGCCACTGGCGGGGCCACGTCCGCGAGGTGCGGCGCATCAGGTCGCGGCTGAGCCTCGCCACCGAGGAGGAACGCGAGGCCGAGTTCGCCGCCGTCATCGGGTCCGGCCTGTTCAGGGCCATGGGGATCGCGCCGTCCACCTGCCGCGACTACTCGCTGTTCCCGCAGGACGTTCTCGGTATCTGGGAACGGCAGCTCCACCTGCTCGGCGCCTACGACCCGGGCTCCTACGACGGCCCGGTGACCCTGCTGACGTCCCGCGAATCGGGACCCGCGCGGCGGGACGAGCTGGTGCGCGACTGGCGGCGCCTCGCCACCGGTCCCTTCCACTGCCGCGAGGTGGACGGCGACCACCTGAGCATGATGCGGCCGCCGGCCGTGACATCCGCCGCCGCGGCGCTGCGCGACGTCCTGACGCACCGACGAGGAGACCAGACATGATCGTCGTCATCAACGACGAGGGCCAGTACTCGATCTGGCCCGCCGACCGCGAACCCCCCGCCGGCTGGCACGCCGAAGGCGCCGCCGGTACCGAGGAGGAGTGCCTGCGCCACATCGACCAGGTGTGGACCGACATGCGTCCGCGCACCGTACGGGAGGCGCACGATGCGTACCGCTGAGACCGCGGGGACCGAGCACGAGCGGGTCATCGGGGACTTCTACTCGGAGTTCCCCTACCCGTGGCACGTCACCCGCCTCGCGCGGCCCCACGACCCCGGCCTGTACGCCGCGCTGATCTCGCAGGAACTCGGCGACTTCACCCACACCAGGATGCCGCGCGACGCGCGGATCTGGGTGCCGGGCTGCGGCGTGAACCAGGCCCTCATCACGGCGTTGCGCCACCCCGAGGCCACCGTCGTCGGCAGCGACGTGTCGGAGGAGTCGCTGCGCATGTGCGCCGCCGCCGCCGAGCAGGTCGGCGCACCCAACCTGGAGCTGCGCGAGGAAGGCATCGCCGGGGCCCCGTACCGCGACGAGTTCGACTACGTCGCCTGCACCGGCGTCATCCACCACAACCCCGACCCCGGCGCGCTGCTGCGGTCGCTCGCGGCGGCCCTCAAACCGGCCGGCGTGCTGGAACTGATGGTGTACAACGACTTCCATCGCCGCGAGTTCACCGCGTTCCAGGAGGCCACCCGGCTCATCGGCCGGCCGCAGGACATCTGGTACGCCAAACGGCTCGCCGCCGCGTTCCAAGGCGAGGGCCTCCTGGCGGAGCGGCTGCGCGCCGAGAAGGACGACCCGGACGTGCAGTTCGCCGACACCTGGCTGAACCCCTGCGAGCGGACGTACTCCGTCGCCGCGCTCGGCGACCTGGCCGCCGGGGCCGGTCTCGCGCTGGAGGCGCCGTGTGTCAGCCCCCTCGGCCGCGCGCTCGGCACGTACATGTGGGAGGTGCCGCTCGCCGACGACCGGCTGCGCGAACGGCTGGAGGACCTGGACGACCAGGTCCGCTGGCAGGTGTGCAACCTGCTGCTCTTCGACCGCTCACCGTTGCTGTGGTTCTACGCGCGCCGCGCCGGCAACCCGCTGCCGCGCAGCCAGGAAGCCGCCAGGGACCGCGCGTTCCTCGACACCGTCATGACCCGCGTCGAAAGCGAAGAGGACGTGTGGATCCTCGGCCCGTCCGGCGGCTACCGGCCCCTGGAACGGCCGGCGCGGGCCGGGGGAGACCCCGGCGAGTTCCACGACGTGGTGGCCCTGGCCGACGGCTCGCGATCCATGCGTGACGTCCTGGCCGCCGCGGAACGGACACCGGGTCCGCAGGCGCTGCGCCGCCTGCGGACCATGGTGTCCACCCCCGCCTTCCCGTACCTCGTGGCCCGCCACGCGACCTGAGGGAGGCGGTGCCCGTCCGGCCGCGAGGGGCCGGACGGGCCGGTCGGCGGGTCAGCCGGGAAGGCGGCAGCCGTCGGTGGTCTTGCCGTTGTTGCAGTGGTTGAGCTGGAGTGCGTCGAGTTGGTAGGCGAAGGTCTGGCCGGAGGGGCTCATCACCGAGAGTTGTACGGTGGCGGCGTTGGTGGGTGCGATCGCCGAGACCGAGTATTCGGCCCAGCTCGTCGTGAGGCCGTAGAGCGAGCTGTCGCTGGTGGACAGCAAGGTGCCGGAGGAGTTGTACCAGGACAGGCGCAGTCTGACGTTCCCGGAGGTCGAGGTCGTCAGCCAGGCCCAGAACCTGTACCGCTGTCCCGCCGTCACCGCCGGCTTACGCGTGACCGACACGAAGCCGTTGGCGTGCGACTGGACGTTCATGGTGAGCGACCGCCGGCCGTCGTAGTACCGCGCCGAGGTGGCGGCGTCCGGTCCCGGCGGGGTGACCTGCATCCAGCCGCCGCCTGAGGCGGTGAAGCCGCTCGGCGTGGCGTACGGCGCGTCGGCCTCGATCGTGCGTTCCTGTGCCGTGAGCAGGTCGTTGCTGTAGCCGACGTCACAGCAGGTCGGCGTGGTGAAGTAGGGCCAGGCGGCCACGTTGACCTTGCGGGTGTCGGGATAGTTGCTCGTGTAGAAGGTCGCGCCGGTCTCGCTCGGGTCGTAGTAGGTGTTGAAGTTGTGGTCGAGCAGCCAGTCGTAGTACGGGTTCGACATCACGTCCGGGTAGCTGAGGACGTTCGGCGTCTCGGTGACCTTGGAGTGGTCCACGTAGTTCGGGTGGCCCAGGTGCAGCAGCTCGTGCAGCACGGTGCCGCTGGCCCAGCCGTCGGCCGTCGCCACACCGATGCTGTTCAGCGGATCGTAGTAGGCGTTCGCCGTGCCGTCGAAGTCCTCGAACACGACGTACCTGCGGTTGGAGGTGTCGTACCCGGCGGCGGCGAGGTCCGCCGTGATGACACCGACCGGGGTCTCGCCGCCGATCACGCCGTTCTCGATTTTCTCAGGCACCACGAGTGCCTGCGCGTACCCCGCGTACGTGCTGGTGTCGTACCCGGTGCGGCAACTCAGGTTGAGGTGCTGGTCGTAGTTGGTCGACTCGTCGAGCGACCAGTCCATCCTGTCCACGATCTTGGCGATGTTCTGCACGTGCGTGGCGTAGTTGTTGCCACCGCCGTCGTGCCAGGCGTAGATCACCTGGATCGCCGGGTTGCTCCCGGACGCGTTCGTCGGATCCGACAGTGTCGTCGCACAGCCCCGCTTGGGAACGTTCGCGTCCGTGGGCTGCGCGTACGGCCCGGTGGGTTCGGGGTCGTACGGCGGCGCGAACGCCGCGGCGGGACTCGCCGCGAGGACCACGGCGGCACCGGCCGCGACCAGCGCGGACACGAGGCGGTTGAGCTGCAGTGACAAGGGTGCTCCTCCCGTTGAACAACGGCCCGGTGTCGCTTCGCGGACACCGTTCGGCCGGATTTCTGGTGGCGCACCTAATTGGTACTTTGATCCGACGATTTTTTCGTTGACCATGCGCGCACTGTGCTTGCTCATCGGTGCACGGTTGCGGAGCGGAATTTCCGAGGCGCGGGTGGCCCGTCCGGCCGCGAGGAGCCGGACGGGCCGGTCGGCGGGTCAGCCGGGAAGGCGGCAGCCGTCGGTGGTCTTGCCGTTGTTGCAGTGGTTGAGCTGCAGAGCGTCGAGCCGGTAGGCGAAGGTCTGGCCGGACGGGCTCATCACCGACAGTTGTACGGAGGTCGCGTTGGCCGGTGCGATCGCCGAGACCGAGTACTCGGCCCAGCTCGACGTCAGACCGTAGAGCGAGCTGTCGCTGGTGGAGAGCAAGGTGCCGGAGGAGTTGTACCAGGACAGGCGCAGCCTGACGTTTCCGGATGTGGCCGTGGTCAGCCAGGCCCAGAACTTGTACCGCTGTCCGGCTGTCACCGCCGGCTTGCGTGTCACCGACACGAAGCCGTTGGCGTGCGACTGGACGTTCATGGTGAGCGACCGCCGGCCGTCGTAGTACCTGGCCGACGTGCTGGAGTCCGGTCCCGATGGGGTGACCTGCATCCACCCGCCACCGGACACACTGAAGCCCGACGGTGTCGCGCTCGGCGAGTCGGCCTCGATCGTGCGTTCCTGCGCGGTCAGCAGGTCGTTGCTGTAGCCGACGTCACAGCAGGTCGGCGTGGTGAAGTAGGGCCAGGCGGCCACGTTGACCTTGCGGGTGTCGGGATAGTTGCTCGTGTAGAAGGTCGCGCCGGTCTCGCTCGGGTCGTAGTAGGTGTTGAAGTTGTGGTCGAGCAGCCAGTCGTAGTACGGGTTCGACATCAGCTCCGGGTAGCTGAGGACGTTCGGCGTCTCGGTGACCTTGGAGTGGTCCACGTAGTTCGGGTGGCCCAGGTGCACCAACTCGTGCAGCATGCTGCCACTGGCCCAGCCGTCGACGGTCGCCGCGCCGAGGCCGCTCACAGGGTCGTAGGAGGCGGTCGCCGTGCCGTCGAAGTCCTCGAACACGATGTACCTGCGGTTGGAGGTGTCGTACCCGGCGGCGGTGAGATCGGCCGTGATGACACCGACCGGTGTCTCTCCGCCGATCACGCCGTTCTCGATTTTCTCAGGCACCACGAGTGCCTGCGCGTACCCCGCGTACGTGCTGGTGTCGTACCCGGTGCGGCAACTCAGGTTGAGGTGCTGGTCGTAGTTGGTCGACTCGTCGAGCGACCAGTCCATCCTGTCCACGATCTTGGCGATGTTCTGCACGTGCGTGGCGTAGTTGTTGCCGCCGCCGTCATGCCAGGCGTAGATCACCTGGATCGCCGGGATGCTTCCGGTCGTGACCTTCGGATTGGACAGTGTCGTCGTACAGCCCCGTTTGGGAACGCTCGCGTCCACCGGCTGCGCGTACGGCCCATAAGGTTCCGGATCGTACGGCGGTGCGAACGCCGCTGCCGGGCCTGCCGCGAGGACCACGGCGGCACCGGCCGCGACCAGCGCGGACACGAGGCGCTTGAGCTGCAGTGACAAGGGTGCTCCTCTTGTTGAACAACGGCCCGGTGCCGCTTCGCGGACAACCGTTCAGGCCGGGTTTCTGGTGGCGCACCTAATTCGTACTTCGGTTCGACGATTTCACGTTGACCTTGTGCGCACTGTGCTTGCTCATGGGTGCACGGTTGCGGAGCGGAACATCCCACGCGGATGCCGCCGGATCGCCTGACCGGCGCGCCGGGGCCTGTCCGGCCGGGAGGGCCGGACAGGCCGGTCGGCGGGTCAGCCGGGAAGGCGGCAGCCGTCGGTGGTCTTGCCGTTGTTGCAGTGGTTGAGCTGGAGCGCGTCCAGTTGGTAGGCGAAGGTCTGGCCCGACGGACTCATCACCGAGAGCTGTACGGAGGCCGCGTTCGCCGGCGCGACCGCGGAGACCGAGTACTCGGCCCAGCTCGACGTCAGCCCGTACAGCGAGCTGTCGCTGGTGGACAGCAGCGTGTTCGAGGAGTTGTACCAGGACAGGCGCAGCCTGATGTTGCCGGACGTCGAGGTGGTCAGCCAGGCCCAGAACTTGTACCGCTGTCCCGCCGTCACCGCCGGCTTACGGGTCACCGACACGAACCCGTCGGCGTGCGACTGGACGTTCATGGTGAGCGACCGCCGGCCGTCGTAGTACCGCGCCGATGTGGCCGCGTCCGGTCCCGGCGGCGTCACCTGCATCCACCCGCCGCCGGACGTGCCGAACCCCGACGGGTAGCCGTACGGCGCCTCGGCCTCGATCGTGCGTTCCTGCGCGGTCAGCAGGTCGTTGCTGTAGCCGACGTCACAGCAGGTCGGCGTGGTGAAGAACGGCCACGTCGCCACGTTGACCTTGCGGGTGTCGGAGTAGTTGTCGGTGTAGAAGGTCGCGGTGGTCTCGCTGGGGTCGTAGTAATTGTTGAAGTTGTGGTCGAGCTGCCAGTCGAAGGACGGATTCGACATCACGTCCGGGTAGCTGAGCACGTCCGGCGTCTCGGTGACCTTGGAGTGGTCCACGTAGTCCGCGTGTCCGAGGTGCAGCAACTCGTGCAACATGTTGCCGCCCCACCCGCCGGAGACGGCCACACCGATGCCGCTGCCGGTGCCGCCGTTGGCCAGGGTGTCGTACATCGCTTCCGCCGTCCCGTTGAAGTCCTCGAACACCAGATACCTGCGGTTCGGCACGTCGTACCCCGCCGCCGCGAGGTCCGCCGCGACGACGCCTGTCAACGTCTTCCCGCCGATCACCCCGTTCTCGATCTTCTCAGGCACCACGAGCGCCTGCGCGTACCCCGAGTACGTGCTGGTGTCGTACCCCGAGCGGCAACTGAAGTTGATGTGCTGGTCATAGTTGGTGGACTCGTCGAGAGCCCAGTCCATCCGGTCCACGATCTTGGCGATCTTCTCCACATGGGCCGCGTAGTTGTTCCCGCCGCCGTCATGCCAGGCGTAGATCACCTGGATCGCCGGGATGCTCCCGGTCGCGTTCGTCGGATCGGACAAGGTCGCCGCACACCCGCGCTTGGGAACGTCCACGTCCGCGGGCTGTGGGTACGGCCCCGTGGGCAGATCATCGTACGGCGGCGCGAACGCCGCGGCGGGACCCGTCGCGATCATGACGGCGGCCCCCGCGGCGGCCAGTACGGACACAAGGCGTCTGAACTTCAAGGACAACGGTGCTCCTCCCGTTGAACAACGGCCTGGTGCCGCTCTTCTCGCGTACACCGTTCCGGCCGGATTACGTGTGGTGGCGCACCTAATTCGTATTGCGACCCGGTGATCAGTCCTTGACCGTACGCGCACCGTCCTTGCCTGCCGGCGCACGCTCGCAGGCGAACGACGAGAGGATGTCCACGAGCACCGGCTCGTCCGCCGCCGTCCGCGACACCAGATGCGTGGCGAGCAGCGTGAATACGCTGCGCAGCCCGCCTGACGACATGTCACCGGCCTCGGTCGCCACGGCCAGTTCACGCAGTTCCATGCCGTCCACGCTGACGACGGCCTCCCGGATCGCGTGCAAGGGGAAGTCCTCGTCGGCCAGCGGCCCGGTGGCGCTGTCGGCCCCGGTGTCCCACAGCAGCCCCTCAGCGGCCTCGGCGAGCGTGACCTCTTGCGGCAGCCGCTCCCCGTACACCACGACACTCGGCCGGAAGCCGCCGTTCTCCGGTCCGAGGAACGCGATGAGCGCACCAGGGGGTTCGATCGCGGTCCATCGGTCCGGCAGTTCGATGCGGAAGGGACTGAGACCGGGGGAGGCGATGTTCGGCCATGGGACCGCGGTCCAGCCACGCTTCTCGCGGTCTCCGGCGCGGTCTCCGGCGCGGTCTTCGGCGCGGTCTTCGGTGTGGTCTTCGGTGGCGGCTTCGATGCCGGTGGAGACGTGCGTCGTGACGTTCACGGAAAGGCCCTCACGAGTTTCTTGGCGTTGTCGGCGACGCCGTCGCCGAGATCACGGGCCAGCTTGGCGACGTCGATCTCGGCGCCACCTGCGACCTTGGCGCCGAGGCCGGCCGCCAGGCCCGCCGCACCCTTGATCTTGAGCTTTCCGTCATGGAATTCGGCGTCGAAGTTACCCGCCAAACCGGCGCCGAGCCAGCCTTCAGGCTTGGCGACGGCTTTCACGGGCCCGAGTTCGACCTCTACAGGTACGCCTGTCCTCGCGCCTGCGAAGAGTTCACCGCCGGCAGCCAGCCGGCCACCCTTCTTGCCGAAGCTCAACTCGTTCGCGGTGGACGCCTCGGCCCCAAGGATCCTGGCGTCCAACGCGGCCTTGGCGCGGACAGGACCGGCTTTCACGTTCGCCTCAGGGTTGAGCCTCAACAGGTAGGCCGCCGTTCGTGCGTCGAACCGTGCCCCGGTCCGTTCACCGACCCGGCCCACGGTGGCGGTCACGTCGTACTCGCGGAATCCAAGAGCCCAGCCTTTCCCATCGCGTACGGCCCCTGACTTGTTGGCCCTGAAGTACAGCAGCGAGAGCATCGCCTCCCTGGGGGACGCTCCGTTCCGTTGTAACCGCCGGATCTCCTGCGGTGTGACCCCACGGCCACCCGCCTTGCGGCCGAGCGAGTTGGGATTCTTGACGGAACGCTCGTCCATCAGCCGCGGCCCGAGCAGCGTGGTCAGCGCCGCGGCCGTCGCGCCGGCCGACACACCGGGGGCCGCCGGCAGCGGGCCGAAGACCGTGCCGGTACGGCAGGCCACCGTCAGCTCACGGACGACCCTGCGCCTCTCCTGCTCGGCCTCCTCGTGCCGCCGCCGCGCTCGCCGCACCTCCTCGCGGGCCTGCTCGACGTCGCGCTCGGCCCGTGCCACCGCCGCCGGGTCCGCCACGTCATCCGGCCCGGACGTCCGCACCGTGGCGAGCGCGCGCTCGGCCTCGCCGAGCCGCTCCTCGGCACGCCGCAGTTCCCTGCGCGTCCGCTGTTCCTCCTGGATCGGCGCCACGGTCCTGCGCAAGGCGTCCGCGATCTCCTCGTGCGCGGTGCGGGCCGCGAGCACCCGCGCGCCGAGCCCGTCCAGCGTGCCCTGGAACCGGTCCGCGCAGGGCCCGGTGAACGCCGAAGGCCCGCCGAACAGGCCGCCGCGGACCGCCGCGATCGACCGGCCGGTCCCGTCCAGCGCGTACGCGCGAGCCCCGGCGTCGCCGGAGGCACGCCGCACCGCGTCAGGCATCCCCGCGTCCTCGTCCATGTGCCGTCACCCCCCTGCCAGCCGGAACGCGATCGCCGTCAGGCGTGCCTGCCGTGCGGTGACCGCCATGACCTGGCCGAGGTCGTGCAGATGCTCCGACCACCGGCTGCCGAACTCGTGGACGGCCGCGTCCGCGGCCCCGTCCCCCACCGACACGGCCGCTCCTCGCGTGACAGGCAGCCCGGCGGCCGCCTCCCCGAGCACGGCCGCGACATCACTGAGAACCGCGGGCTGTCCCGCGATCAGGTTCGCGCTCATGGCAGCGACCCTAGGAGCGCCGCGGCCCCGGCGAAATGGGAAGGGTTACCCATCGCGCGGGGACCGTGACGGACGTCAGCGACGGCGGAGTCGCGGTGACAGCCGGTGGCGCGGCGGCCGGAGCGCGGCCGACAACCTCCGGCCGCGAGGCAGGGTGCGGCGCAGGCGGTCGCGTACGGTGTCGGCGAGTTCCCAGGCGCGGTCCGCGTCGGCCGGGCCAGCCGGCGCGGGGCCGTACATCGTGTGGTCCACGATGCCGGCGAGGGCTCCGAGCGGCTCGGTGAGGGTCGGAAAGCCCGCCGACGCGCGGGTGCGGGCCTCGCCGGTGGTGGCCGAGGCGGGGACGCGAAGTCCCGCGTCGGCGAGACGTTCCATGGTGTCGCGCCAGGCTCCGGTGACACGCCGCACCGGGTCCCGCGCGCGGCGTCTGCGCACGCGGAGCGCCGGTTTCAGCAGCGGCACGCAAGCCAGCAGCGCCAGCAGCACGGCCACCATGAGCGTCAGCGGCACCGCCGGGGAGGACGTACCGGCGGGGCCGGTCGCCTTCCGGCCCTGACCGGGTGTGGACGGGTCGGCGTCCTTGTCCGACGCGGCCGAGGGCTCGGATTCGGACTCCTCGGCGGTCTCCCGCTCCGGTGTCTCGCCGTCCCGCGTGGGAGCCGGATGGAACGGCACCCACCCCGACTCGGCGAACCGCACCTCCACCCAGGCGTCGATCTGCTGACCCGTCACCGTCCGTCCGCCACCGGCCGCCGGCCGGCCGAGGGTGAACCCCACCACCACGCGGACGTCGTACCCGAGAGACCTCGCCATGGCCGCGAACGCCGACGCGTACTGCTCGGCCGTCCCGGCACGGGTCTCAAGGAGCCGCCGGATCTGGAAGATCCCGTGTCCGCCAGGAGCCTG
Organism: Sphaerisporangium rubeum; assembly: GCF_014207705.1. Classification (NCBI taxonomy): domain Bacteria; kingdom Bacillati; phylum Actinomycetota; class Actinomycetes; order Streptosporangiales; family Streptosporangiaceae; genus Sphaerisporangium; species Sphaerisporangium rubeum. Next base: position 4,994,319 of record NZ_JACHIU010000001.1, on the reverse strand, counting down.
CGGCCCCGACTCCGACCGGAACCTGCCGCCGGCGAAGTGACCGGCGAGGCGGCGCAGCGCGGCGAGGTCGTGCCGGTCCCCGGCGATCCCGCGCGCCTCGTCGGCGACCGCCGCGACGGCCCGGTCGGTCCCCGGCACGGTCACCGGCCGGTCCGCGGCGAGCGCGGCTGCGTCCACCACGGGGACCGAGCCCCGCACGGTGTACTCGCCAGGCGGGGGCCGGTCGTCAGGCAGCGCCACGTCACCGGTGCCGGGGTCCACCCCGAGTCCCGGCACCGAGACCTCCACCGGCCGTCCCGCGCTCACCACCATGCCGACCGGCCCGGCCTCGACGAGCCGCACCCGCGTGTCCACCGTCCGCGCGTCCGTGCCGCCGTCCGGAGCGCCGGGAAGACGCGTGCCGGCCCGCCAGAACGTCGCGTCACTGGTCCAGTACGTCCCGTCGAACCGCGCCAGCGTCGCGTACCGCAGCCGTTCCCGTCCGGTCGTCGTCACCCGCAGCCGCACCGGCAGCTTGCCGCTGCGGATGGCCGGGAACTGCGACAACGGGCTGACCCCCTGCCGGGGCCGCACGGCCTGCGGCACCAGCTCACGCGCGTCCGCCGGTTCCGCGCGACCCGGCAACACGGCCACCAGCGCCGGCCCGAGCAGTCCGGCCGCCACCCCGGCCCCGACCAACGGCACCGCCACCACGGCCCGCAGGACTCCACCCGCCGGCCGGGCCCGCAGCGCGAGAAGCGCGGCACACACGGCCGCCAGCGCCGGCGCGAGCCATCCGGCCGTTCCTGCGGACCCCGCCACCGCCAGCCCGGCGGCGACCCCCGCCACCGGCACGGCCATGGCCCATACCGCGCTTTTGCCGCGCAGCACCGACTCCGCCGCCGCGAGCGCCGCCGCTCCGCTCACGAAGGCCACCGTCGCGAGCTCCGCGCCGGAGGGGTCGAGCGGCGGCACCGACGTCACCAGCAGCCGAGGTCCTTCGAAGGCCCGCGAAGGCAGCACCAGCGCGACGTACGCCACAAGTCCCGCGAGCCCCAGCGTGAGCCGCGTGACCGGCGCGAGCCGTGGCACGGCCCCGGCCACCAGGCAGATCACTCCGGCCACCACCGCGGCCCCCGCGACGGGAAGCACGTACCGCGCGTCACCGAGCGCCTCACCCGGCGTGCGTCCGAACACCCCCGCGAACGCGACCATGGGTGCCAGCCCGAGCGACGTCGCCAGCGCGACACCGACGACCCGGCCCCCGCCTGCTCCGCCGTTCTTCCCCCCGCCTGTCTCCGCGTTCACCATGTTCACCGCGTTCACCGCGTTCACTGCGTTCACCATGTGTCCCCGGCACGCCTCATCGTCCGCCACCGCCGAACCGGCCGAGCGCGGACACGGCCGTGCGTGCGGACGTGGCGCTGATCACGGTCAGGCCGGCGCCGTCCCGCACCGTGGTGGACGTCTCGTCCGGGGCCAGCCGTACCAGCACGGCGCGGCCGGACGACCGCCGTCCCGACGCGAGCAGCGGCGGCACCTCCGGATCGGTCCCGGTGATCAGGATCAACGCTCCACTCGGCCCGGTGCCGCGCACCAGGGACCGCAGCGACGCGACGCCGGAGTCGGCCTGCTCCGCCAGGGTGAGCCGGTCCACGGGGCCGCGCGCGCCGGCGCGGAGCGCGGCGGCGGGATCTTCGCCGAGTATGTGCAGCGTGACGGCTCCGTCGCCGGGACCTGCGGCGGTCATCACCGACGCGGCGACCTCGACGGCGTCCTCGAAGGCGGCAGGGGACAACGCGGCCGTCCGGGTGTCGAGGACGACGGCGGCGCCGGGGCCGGTGCCTTCGACCGGCCTGCGGACGACCAGTTGGCCGGTGCGCGCCGTGGACGGCCAGTGGATGCGGCGCGGGTCGTCACCGGCGCGGTACTCGCGCAGCCCGTCGTACGCGCTCGCGCTCTCGGCGGCGCGGTCGCGCCGGATCTCCTGCCCGGGGGCCAGGCCGGCCGGTGGCGCGGCCAAGGGGTGGACGCGGGGCCGCACCCACAGGACGGTGGCGGGGGCCAGGTGGTCGGTGCGGCGGGCCAGGCCGAGGGGGTCGCGCCGGTCGAGGGTCAGCGGGCCGACCGTCACCAGGCCGCGGCGCGGAGTGGGGATGGCGTACTCGACGCGCGCCTCGGCGCCGGGTGCGAGCGGTGGGACGAGCACGCCGGAGCGCGCGCCGCCGCCGGACATCGTGGGGCCGCTGCCGGGTGCGGTGGCGCGGCGGTCATCCGCGGCGGCGTGGCCGTCGGACGCGGCGGCGTGGCCGTCGGACGCGGTGGCGCGGCCGTCGGACGCGGTGGCGCGGCCGGTGGACAGCCTGCCGGTGTTCCGCACGACGAGGTGTCCGGTGGCGCCGGTGTCCACGGTCACCCGTCCCGGTGTCACCGTGCGGCTCCCCTCCAGCCGTACCGGAGGAGACACCAGCAGCACGGCGCCGAGCACGAGCGTGAGCGCGCACGCGCCGAGCCCCGCCAGTGCCGGGTAGCCGGTCGCCGAGCCCGACGCCACGAGGACGACGCCGGCGATGGCCGCAGCGACGCCGGAACCGGTGAGCCGAGGCCCACGCGGCGAGGGAAGGGTCGCCGGACGGCGGCGGGGACCGGAGCCGGAACCGGTGAGCTGTGGCTCGCGCGGCGGGGGAGCGGTCATCGCAGAGCGGCGGGGACCGGCGCGGGGACGGTGACGAGCAGGTCGCTCAGGATGCCGGCGGAGGTCTGGCCCTCGATCTCGGCCTGGGGGTCGAGCAGGAGGCGGTGCGCGGCCACCGGCTCGGCGACGGCCCGGACGTCGTCGGGGGTGACGAAACCGCGGCCCTCACCGGCGGCCCACGCCTGCGCGGCGCGGACCATGGCGAGGCTGCCGCGAGGGCTCAGGCCGAGACGCAGGCCGGGGTGGCTGCGGGTCGCTTCGGCGAGGCGGGCCACGTACTCGGCGACGGCGTCCCCGACGTGGATCCGTGAGACGTACTCGATCATCCAGCGGACCTGCTCCACCTTGGCCACCGGCCGCAGCGCCGGCGCGCCTCCCGCGCGGGCCCGGCCGAGCAGGACGTCGCGTTCGGCCGTGACGTCGGGGTAGCCGACCGCGATGCGCAGCAGGAACCGGTCGAGCTGCGCCTCAGGCAGCCGGTAGGTGCCTTCCAGGTCCACGGGGTTCTGCGTGGCGACGACGAGGAACGGCGACGGCACCAGGTGGCTGCGGCCCTCGACCGTGACCTGCCGCTCCTCCATGACCTCGAGCAGCGCGGACTGCGTCTTCGGCGACGCGCGGTTGATCTCGTCGGCGAGCACGATGTGCGCGAACACCGGGCCGGGCCGGAACTCGAACGTGCTCTGCCGCTGGTCGTACACCATGGTGCCGGTGATGTCGGACGGCAGCAGGTCGGGGGTGAACTGGATGCGGTGCCAGCTCGCGTCCACCGACGCCGCGATCGCCTTGGCCAGCGTCGTCTTGCCGACACCGGGGACGTCCTCCACCAGCAGGTGGCCCCCGGCGAACAGGCAGGTCAGCGCCAGCCGTACGGCGAGCGGTTTGCCGGTGAGCGCCTGCTCGACGTTGGCGCGCAGCGCGGTGAACCCGGCGGCGAAGTACGACGCCGCGTCGACGGAGGTCTCCGTCGTCT